>PKZN01000047.1 GCA_003133075.1 Acidimicrobiaceae bacterium
CGTCGAGGACGAGTGATTGCCCAAATCGAACCGGTGGCGAAAGGGCGCGGCTCCGACGTCAAGTCGCTATTGAAGAGACACCCCGGCGACGGTCAATGGATAAACGTGATTCGTGAAGTGCGGGAGTCCGTTGTTTCGAAGGATCGATTCTGAGTAGGTTGCTCCTCGACACGACGTTTCTGATAGATGCAGAGAGATCAAACTCCTATCTCGACGAGCTCATCGACGACGACGATGACGTTGCGGTGGCGGCCATTACGGTGGCCGAACTCAAGGTTGGTGTGGAGTTGTCCAAAGGAAAAACAAAGCAGAGTCGCCAGAGTCTCGTCGAAGAAATCGTCGCATCAGTTCCGATCGTTGACTACGACCTACAAGTGGCGGAAGCCCACGCCGCACTTCTCGTGGAAGTGCGGCGCCAAGGGCGTCCCAGGGGAGCGCACGATTTGATCATTGCAGCGAGTGCACTCTCGTCTGATCGAGTCATCGTTACGGCCGATCAATCAGCCTTTAGGGATCTCCCTGGTGTCACTGCACTTTTTCACCGCTGAGCATCACTTTGAATCGTTCATTGAACGTCGCCAGTGACGGGTTACAGTCCTGTTGTGTTGGGTCTCCGACACCAACGGTCTCCGACTACCTCAAGCTGACGGAATCACTTGTTGCGTTGACCGTCTGAACTCACAGGTGCTGTGATACAGAGGACGCACCCGCGACGTTAAGGTTGCGGCGAGATGGTCGTTACGCGAAACTTCAAGTACGTGGTCGCTATTGCGACCATGCTCGCATCGTTCATTTCGATGATGACATCCTTTAGTCCGCCATCCGGCGCGGTCTCTGTACCAGCTTGCCAAGCCTCAACGATCGCTGTCACTATCGGACCTACGGTTCGTGGTCCTTTCACTTATGCGCCGACGGCTGTTCTGGTGACTCCCGTGTATTTTACGAACCACGGTTCCACGTGTCATATTCTCCTCGGAGGGCCAGTTGCGCGAGCCGTACGCGGCATCTCCAAGGGAAAATTGACGGCCAGAGCGCAACAGTCGTTCCCTATAGGGATACCCGCATCAGACGGAAAGTTTGTTCTCGATCGAGGGAGCCAGAAGAAGATTCTCTTTGAAGTTACGAAGATAGAGGGCTCGGCCTCAGCCAAGCGAAAGTGCCAGCCAGCAACGGCGTCGGGATTCGTGATCGAGGGTTATGCCAAGCCCATCAGCTCTGAGAGGGTTTTTGCTCGTACTCTGCCTGGCGTCTGCTTTGACAACCACGTAGGAGCGGTGACAGTGAACGCTGGACTTGTCTGGTCCTCTACTGGATGATTCCCGGCATCACCACCGCGTGATTCGCAAGTCGGAGATTGTTGACTTCAGCTCTCCGACACCATCGAGAATCTTTGCAAGAAAGTCGATGTAGTTCGACCCCTTGGCGTTCGGGGCACCGCTGAGTCTCCATTGCGACGTGGCTTCTGTTGCCTTGTGCCGCCGACCGGTAGCCGTGCTCTAGGCGAGCCTCCAATGCTTGGTAGCAGAGTCGTTGCTTCGGCCCTCCGACACCAGCTCAGATTGTCTCCTTCACACCCAATTGCCGTATGCGACGTCGGCACTGGCGTCTTGTCCTCTCTGCTCAAGTCGACTCCGAGGACCGTAGTCAGGACGATCGACTTTCTGATGAGATCGCGGATCCTGCGATGATTAGAACTCGGTGATTAAATAAGCGGAATGACATCAGCCACGCACGCTGAACAGATTGGTGAAGTGCTGCGAACCACCGTCGACGACGGTCAGCTTGTGGGTGTCGCCGCGACCGCCTGGTCTCGTTCAGAAGTCATCTTCGAGGGTGCGGTTGGCGACGCCGCACCGGGCAGGGCTATGCAGCCGGATTCCATTATGTTCGTCGCCTCGTTGACAAAAGCCGTGACGGCAGCAGCTGTGATGCAACTCGTGGAAAGTGGAACGCTCACGCTCAACCAGCCGGTCGGAGAGCTCGTTCCATATCTTGATGAGGTTCAGGTCTTAGTGGGCTTTGATGCGGAGGGTAATGCAATCTTGCGTGCCCCCACACGTCGCCTGACGCTCCTGCATCTACTCACGCATACTTCTGGCTTTGGATACTCCTCGACGGACGGCTCACTCGCACGGTACGTGAAAACGGTGCCTGAAACAGTAGAAGGATCACAGTCCGCTTACGAGCTCCCGCTCGTATTCGACCCTGGGGAGCGGTGGGAATACGGCCTCGGACTCAATTGGGCGGGGCGAATAGTTGAAGAGGCCTCCGGACAGCGCCTCGATGAGTACTTCAACGATCACATCTTCGGTCCTCTCGGCATGCCGGATACAAGTTTCTTGCCGAATCCGGCATTGCGCCAACGCGTCGCAGCCATTTACCAGCGAACCGAAGGTGCGCTCGTGCCCTATCCGATCGATCTCCCGACAGAGATTCCTGAGATGTTCGATGCTGGTGGCGGATTGTATTCAACCGCCGTGGATTTTGCCCGCTTTACTCGGATGTTGCTCGGGGGAGGGGCGCTCAATGGCGTTCGTGTGCTCGAGCCATCAACAGTTGAACTGATGGCGCAGGACCATCTTGACGGCTTGCAAGTGACTGGATGGTCATCATTCAATCCTGTTGTTACGAATGACGTTCGGTTGCTCGAGGGCCAAAATCCTGGTTGGGGACTCTCATTCCTCAGGAACTCAATGGCTACGGCAGAAGGGCGTTCACCCGGGAGCCTGTTTTGGGGCGGAATCGCTAACTGTTACTACTGGATCGATCTAGACGCCGGAATCACGGGCGTATTCGCCACCCAAGTACTGCCGTTCTACGATGCGGGCGCCCTCAGCTCATTCGCATCATTCGAGCGAGCAGTCTACGGCGCGATGAGCAAGGCTGATCTCCGCAGTTCTAGTCGCCAGTGATTGGTGGCAGAACTGTTGCGTCGGGCCTCCGACACCAGCGATCTTCGGTTTGAGCATTGGGCTTGCGAGGCTGAGCTTCCCTGCATGATGATTGAATCCGTGAGTGACCGACCCGTGCGGTGGAGCCAAGCAACCGTCTTTCCTGACATGTGGGTTGATCCGAACGACGACCCTCGAAATAGCGAAGGAGTCAGTCCGGACGGTGAGCTTGCGACGCTGCACGAGTACCTCACGAACTATCGAATAACACTGCGGATGAAGTGCGAGGGCCTAGATGCGGAACAACTAGCTACTCGATCAGTTCCGCCATCGACGATGTCGCTGCTTGGGCTGCTTCGACATCTCGCTGAGGCGGAACGCGACTGGCGCAACTGGATCAGAACTGGAGACCCCTTACCGAAGCTGTACGGCGATGGCGGCGCGGACTTCAACGGAGTAGTGCCCGAGCAGTCCCACGTCGATGCCGCGTACGCAGCGCTAGAGAGCGAGCAGGCCGCGACCGACGCTGAGCTTTACGGACACAAGGATCTAGGTGAACGTTTGGGCGAGGATGGAATTGCAGTTCGCGAGCTGATGGTGCACAGGATCGAGGAGTATGCCCGTCACTGCGGGCACGCCGATCTCTTGCGCGAATGTATAGACGGCAGGGTGGGGCAGTGACGAAATTAAGAATTGCGCACCGAACGTCTACGTGTACGACAACAAGGCGCGGATTAGCTTCCTTTCTAGGCAGACTCTCGCATTAGTCCGCATTAGTCCGCATTAGTCCGCATTAGCCGCTAGACGCCAGTGCTTGGTGGCAGATCTGTTGCGTCGGGTCTCCGACACCACTGTGATGTTTCAGATTTTCTGGGACAAACGAACCCCCGAGATTAATCATCTTTCCGAGGTTGGTAGTTTTTGGCCGGATTGAGGGTGAAGTGGCGAATCAGCTCGCCGTCCTCTTTGATGACCCGGACGCCTAGATCGGCCCAATGGATCTGGCTGAATACACCGTCACCGCGGTTCTCGACGCGAATCTTCCCCATGACGAAGGTAGGAACGGTGCTTGTTCCGAATTCCGAATGGAATTCAACGTCAAGCCCGGTGCGGTGTCGAATGCGCGTACCGTTCGAGTCCCTCGAGGATGAGGTCGAGCCCAAATTCAAACTCGCCTTCCTCTGCATCCTCGGACGCCTTCATGTGCACCGCGGCGTGCTCCATGAGGAAGGGGAACGTGTCGGGCTTGAGGTGACGCATCAGGTTGTCAATGAAGTCCGGGGGAGCGTCCACGGGGAGGGCGTGACCGAGTTGCCAGATGGTGAATCCGAGAATATGGCTGTCGAGGGCGTGGTAGCCCCTCGACGCCGCCTCGGGTGAGAACCCCGCGTCTCGGAGCCGAGCGAGGATCGACTCCATGTAGTCCATTCGCACGGAGACCATGCGGACCGAAGTGGGGGAGAGGACGAGTCGGGTCGCCCAGGGGTGTCGCAGCAGC
>PKZN01000138.1 GCA_003133075.1 Acidimicrobiaceae bacterium
GGGCCTACGTCTTCGAGTGGCCCTTACTGGCTCTTTTCGCCCTCTACATGTGGTGGAAGATCCTCCATCCCGAGTTTCGCCTACGCCGACCCCCAACGAAGCCCGCCATCGCTCCCGAGTACGAAGGGATGTTGGCCGCCTGGCAAGACGAGGTGCGGCGCCTCGAAGCGACGCAACACGACGACGNNNNGCCGGGACCGCACTCGCGGCGTTGGCGTCACTCTTTGGTGATGCGCTCGTCGTGCAGTGGACCAAGAGCCGGTATCCGTCGCTCTCCAACTACTCCCATTTCCGACTGGCCGACTACGGCACGCTGACGATCGTCGGTGTGCTCGGTGCGGGGTTCGCGTGGTGGTTGGTGACGCGAAGTGTGGGGACGCCTCGACGAGTCTTCTTTCGCGTCGCTCTCGTCGTGACGGTGGTGCTGTGGCTGCCTGATCTGTGGTTGTTGGTGCGGGGAGAGCCGGGTCGGGCCATCGCCGCGCTCGCGCTCATGCACGTGGTGGTGGCGGTGGTGACGTACAACGTGCTGGTCCACGTCGCGCCGCTTCGTCCGGCGAGCGCTGCGGACGTGTCCGTGAACGCGATTGACGTTGGCGCACCGCCGGTCTTGGTTTCGCGCGACGCGAGTGCCGCATCGAGACGGCGCTCAGTATGGGTGACGATGACGACACTGGTCGTGGCCGAGTTCGTGCTCGGCCTCGTCGGGATGTTGTACGTGCCCTTTAGTCGGCCCAACGGGNNGCGATGGTCGGGGTGTGGGGCGTGGTGGTGGGGGCGATCGGCGGCGGGCTGTGTTACAGCCACTCATTGCGACTGCTCGGGATGGCTCTCATGTTCGTGGGGGTCTCGGTCGCATTCTTTGGCTACCTGATCCCTCTGCTGGGTGAAGATCACGGCGCAACGGCGATTCGCGACGCGCACTCCTAGGAGCGAACCATCGTTCAATCCGCGATGCGAGCTCGACGCTAGGGCGTCGCGTTTTTTGCGGCGATGGCCCGATACTCCTCGACGGTAATCGTGTTCCGACCTCTCAAAATGCGATCCATGGTTCCCGATCCGTCGTCGTTCTTCGAGACGAGGCGCAGGGCCATCACGAGTGCCGGCAGGCACCAAAAGTCACCGCAGACCCACAAGATGGCCGCTCCCAGTTGCTGGTCCGCCAACGGGCTCAGGGTCGTGGGCGTCATGGATCCCATGTTCGCCATGCCCAACATGGAGTTTCCGATGTCGTAAAAGGGACCCGACGCGAAGAAACTCAGCGCCATCGCGATCACGGTCATGACGACATTGGTGAGCAGCAGGGCGCCCACGCGCGCGAAGGGTGACATGGTCGGCTGCCACGGATGAGAGGGGATGAACTGCAACCAGAACAGTACGCCGGCGATGAAGAATGTCGAGAGCATGAGACAGATATGGAGCACGGGATCACCCATCACCGGGTTGAACACGCGAGGGATCATCCAGACGACCATGACGACGTTAAACAGCACAACGGCAACGATCGGTGAGAGTACGACCGCACCGATGCGACGCAGAGGATGGCGCGTGGGACGCACGAAGATGCGGCGCAGCAGTCGTCGCCGGGCACGAACGGGGACTGCGTGGAGCAGCGGGATGGCCGGTGCGCCGGCGACGTAGAGCGCCGGCGCGGCGAGCATGACGGTTACGTGCTGGATCATGTGTACCCAGAAGTACTCCATCGACCAGTACTGCAGCGGCGAGATGACGCTGAGGGTTGCGAGCGCGATGCCCGCGTAACTGAGCCACATCTTTCGCCGACGCGCTTGGGCGTGCGCCCGTGTCGATCGAGCGTTCAGCGCGCGCAGTCCGCGTTCGTGAAGGAGTGTGGCCACAATCGCCGCCACGGCGACCCACGGGTATCCCCAGTGCGCGCTGAGATAGGTCATTTACGCACGGCCCACACGCAGGGTGACGCCGCGCAGCGCGCTACTCGCGCGCATCCCCCAAGCCCCCGCGTCGTTCAACCTGGACCCCTTTTCAGCGCGGTCACCCGAACGCTCGCCGTGGGACTGCACTCTCGGCCAAAGTATAGAGAAGCGCGACCTGAGCATTCCTGCTCTCTCGAACGAACGTGGTGCTCGGTGCGCTCTCGAGTACGCGACCCCGCGGGTAAGGCCTAGCGGCCATCGAGGCCAGGACGCGTGCACGGCCCGTAGCGCGCGTTGACGCAGACCGTCGAGGCGTTCGTGATGACGCCGTTGAGGACGGCTCCTTGGACGTGGGCGCCTTGTACGTCGGCCCCGTCGAGATCGGCACCCGACAGATCGGTCCCTCGAAGGTTGTCCGAGGCGAGGTCGAGACCCGTGAGATCGCGCCCCGCGAGGTTGCACCCCGCGAGGTCGACGTTCGATTCGCTGACCTTGCAGTTGTCAGAGGCCACGTACGTGCTCGACGGGCTCTGGTTCGATCCGCACGCGCTTAAGGCCAGTGAACAGGCCAGGACGGCTAAGCCAATCCGCCACAGTTTCACCGTCCCAGTGTACCGGGCCGCTTTTTGAAGAATCTTGAGCGTGCACCAATTGATGAAGCGATCGAAGCGCCTGTCCTCGCGGCGCCCACGTGATTGCTAAAGTTATCCAGACGAGTCGTAAAGCGAATCCTGTGAGGTTCGTACGACGGGAGAGCAATGGAACACGAAAGTGAAGCACGGGCCCGCGAGCGCGGTGCGGCTTTTGTGGCGAAGAGCCAGTTGCTTTCGTCAGCCGACGTCAGTCGAGCATTGACGCGAATGGCCCACGAGATTGTCGAGCGTAACCACGACGTGTCGCGCGTGTCCTTGATCGGCCTGCAAACCGGCGGGGGCCCCTTTGCGGCACGATTGGCCGCGGCGCTCGGGGACATCACGGGCGACGCCGTGTCAGTGGGTCTGCTCGACGTGTCGTTCTATCGCGACGACCTCTCCCTCAACCCGGTACCTCGTTCATCGACGACGTTGATTGACCACGACCTCACGGACCGCACCGTGGTGCTCGTCGACGACGTTCTCTTCACCGGACGAACCATTCGCGCAGCGCTCAACGCGCTCACCGATTGGGGTCGACCTCGCGCGGTCCAACTCGCGGTGTTGGTGGACCGCGGACACCGCGAACTGCCAATTCGCCCAGACTACGTGGGCAAGAATCTTCCGACCGCCCTCGACGAAGCGATCCTCGCCACGCTGGAGGGCGTATGGATCGGCTCGAGGGAAACCTCGTGATCACCTCGCTGCGCGGACAGAGTCTCTTGTCCCTCGAGGACCTCACTCGCGAGGCGATCGTCGAGGTGCTCGACACCGCCGAGACCTTCGTCGAGGTCAACCAGCGCACGATCAAAAAGGTCCCGGCATTGAAAGGTCGCGTCGTCGCGTCGCTGTTTTTCGAAGAGTCGACGCGAACTCGATTGAGCTTCGAGACCGCGGCGAAGCGACTGAGCGCGGACGTGTTGTCACTCGCGATCGCCTCGAGCAGCGTGAAAAAGGGCGAGTCCCTGCGTGACACCATCGCCACCGTCGACGCCTTGGGCATCGACGCGGTGGTGATGCGCCACTCCTCGAGCGGTGCCGCGCTACAAGTGAGCCGTTACGTGCCCCACGTGCGCGTCATCAACGGGGGTGACGGTCAGCACCAACACCCGACCCAGGGTCTGCTCGACGCATTCACGATCCGCCAAGTCCTGGCCGAACGAGAAGGGACCCGCGGTCCCGAGACCGGCGCCGAACTCTTTGGCGGGCTCAAGGTACTCCTCGTCGGAGATATTCGCCACAGTCGTGTCGCGCGCAGTGACGTCAGCGCCTACGTCGCCCTCGGGGCCGAGGTGCGCGTNNCGGACTTCGACGACGCGCTCGCCTGGGCGGACGTCGTAGGTCTCTTGCGGCTGCAACGAGAGCGCGGTTCGGGTTCCTTCGTGCCGACGCTGCGAGAGTTCACCAGGACCTACGGTTTGACGCTCGAACGCGCGAGGCGGCTCGCGCCCGCGACGATCATCATGCACCCCGGACCCATAAATCGGGGTGTCGAAATCGACTCACGAGCGGCCGACCTTCCCGCCAGCGTGATCGACCGACAAGTGACAAATGGCGTGCCCGTGCGCATGGCGGTGTTGTACTTGAGCATCGCCGGCACCAAGGGGGAGGACTCGTGACGACCATCTTGCTGCGCGGGGGTCTAGTGGTGGGAGCGACGTCGAGTACGCGTGGTGACGTCCTGATTGAAGACGGACAGCTCAGCGAGATCGGTGACGCCCTCGCCCCGCCGAAGGGCGCCACGGTCATTGACGCGGAGGGGTGCTGGGTAGGGCCAGGGTTCGTTGATCTGCACGCGCACTTACGTGAACCAGGCCGCGAAGAGGCCGAGACCATTGAGTCGGGCGCGCGCGCGGCCGCGGTGGGCGGTTACAGCGCCGTCGTGGCGATGCCCAATACCGAACCGGCGCTCGATAATCCCGCGCTGGTCGCGTACGTGCTCGCGCGCGGTGCGGCGACGCCGATCGACGTCGCGGTCGCCGGGGCGATCACCCAAGGACGACTCGGCACCCACCTGGCACCAATGGCCGAGATGGCCGCACTCGGTGTGCGTCTCTTCACCGACGACGGTATCGGGGTGCAGGACCCGGCGGTGATGCGCCGGGCGCTCAGCTACGCCAAGCCCCTGGGCGTGCGACTCGCTCAGCACTGCGAGGACGAACAGCTCGCCGCGGGCGGCACCATGAACGAAGGCGCCTGGAGCAGTCGCTTGGGCTTAGTCGGTCGACCGGCGCTGGCCGAGGAGTTGATGGTGCTGCGCGACATCGAACTCGTGCGTCTGACGGGTTGCGCACTGCACTTTTTGCACCTCTCGACGGCCCGTTCCGTCGCGCTGGTCCTGGCCGCGAAGCGGGAGGGACTCCCCGTCACTTGCGAGGTCGCGCCGCACCACCTCACGTTGGACGAGAGCGTGCTCGCGACCTTCGATCCCCTCTTCAAGGTGCACCCGCCCCTTCGGTCGCGCGAAGACGTCGACGCGCTGTGTGCGTCACTCGTCGAGGGAGAGATCGACGCGGTAGCGACCGACCACGCNNCTCTCTCGAGGGCCGGCGCGCATCGCACAGCTACGAGCGAGCGACGCCCGCTCGGGCCACGGCGCGCACGGTGGTTCGATGAGCCCGGGCGAGGACGCCAACGTCGTGGTCTTCGATCCCCGTGAACGATGGCGCGCGTCGCGTGACACGCTCCAGAGTCGTGCGACGAACACGCCCTACGACGGTCGTGAACTACGCGGTCGAGTCCGAGCGCTCGTGGCCAAGGGCGAACTCGTCGTCAGTGAAGGAGCCCTCACGTGAGACGGCCCCGCGCGACCTTGGTGTTACAAGACGGCACGACCTTCGAGGGCTACGCCGCCGGGCACCTGCCCGAGTCGGGGGTGAGCACGGGCGAGTTCGTCTTTAACACTGCGCTGTCGGGGTACCAAGAGGTGATCACCGATCCCAGTTACGCCGGGCAGATCATCGCCTTCACCTATCCTCACATCGGCAACTACGGGGTGACCGTCGCCGACGACGAGGCCGCGCGACCGTGGTGTCGGGGCGTGGTGGTGCGCGAGATGAGCGACCGTCCTTCGAACTGGCGCTCGACGGGCTCGTTGGAGGCGTTGCTTCGCGAGTTCGAGGTCCCCGCGATCGTGGGGGTGGACACCCGTCGTCTGACGCGACATCTTCGAGCCCACGGCGCATTACCCGGCGCCTTCGGCCACGGCGACCCCGCCGACGTCGCCACCGCGGCGCGCGCCGCGTTGGGCACCGACGGGTCCGATTTCGTCACGCTCGTCTCGACCGCGGAGCCCTACGTCCTCGGTGCGGGTGACCTGCACATCGTGGCCTTCGACTACGGCATCAAATCGACCATGGTGCGCGAACTCGCGCGTCGCTTTCGCGTCACCGTCGTGCCCTCGTCGACCAGCGCGGATGAAGTCAGCGAACTCGCGCCCGACGGCGTGTTCCTCTCTAACGGCCCCGGCGACCCGGCGGCGCTGGGGGAGGAGGTGCGAGTGATTCGAGCACTCGTCGGCGCGATACCGATCTTTGGCATCTGCCTCGGTCACCAACTCTTGGCCACGGCCCTCGGAGGGACGACCTACAAGTTGCCCTTCGGTCACCACGGGAGCAACCACCCGGTGCAGGACCTCGCGACTGGGCGTATCGAGATCACCGCACAGAACCACAACTACGCCGTCGTCCCCGAGTCGCTGAGCCGCGCCGCCGTCAGCCACGTGAACCTGAATGACGGCGTGATTGAAGGCATCGCGGCGGCGCAGGAACGATGTTTTTCGGTGCAGTACCACCCCGAGGCGGGTCCCGGGCCGCACGACGCGCGTTACCTCTTCGAGCGTTTCGAGTCGTTGCTTCGCACCAACACGCTGGAGTCGATCTAATGCCCCGTCGCGACGATCTCCACTCAATCATGGTGATCGGTTCCGGACCGATCGTGATCGGCCAGGCCTGNNGTGGTGCTCGACATCATCGAACGTGAACGGCCCGATGCGCTCTTGCCCACCCTCGGCGGTCAGACGGCGCTCAATCTGACGATGGAACTCGTCCGCCGTGGCGACCTCGAGCGCCTGGGCGTCGAGGTGATCGGCGCTCGACCCGAGGCGATTGAGACGGCGGAGGACCGTGAGCGATTCAAAGAGGCCATGTCCGAGATCGGACTGGCGGTACCCGAATCGGGGTTTGCGCACTCGATCGACGAGGCCCTCGTCATCGCCCAACGCATCGGCTTTCCGATCATCATCCGCCCGAGCTATATCCTGGGCGGCGCCGGCACGGGCATCGCCCACGGCGACGACCAACTGCTTCGCCTCGCCGCCGAGGGTATCGACGCCTCGCCCATCGGTGAGATCCTCGTNNATCTGCAGCATCGAGAACGTCGATCCGATGGGCGTGCACACCGGCGACTCGATCACGGTGGCTCCCCAGCAGACCTTGAGTGACGTTGAGTACCAAGCGATGCGCGACGACGCCTTTCGAGTGCTCCGCCGCGTCGGCGTCGAGACCGGGGGATCGAACGTCCAATTTGCCGTCAACCCTGAGACGGGTGAACGCCTCGTGATCGAGATGAACCCGCGGGTCTCGCGCTCGAGCGCACTGGCGTCTAAGGCGACGGGCTTTCCCATCGCCAAGATCGCCGCGCGCCTCGCGGTCGGCTACACCCTGAACGAGATCGAGAACGACATCACCCGGGTGACGCCCGCCAGTTTCGAGCCGGTCATCGACTACGTAGTGACCAAGATTCCGCGTTGGGCCTTTGAGAAGTTGCCGGGTTCCTCGCCCCAACTCGGCACGCGCATGCAGTCGGTCGGCGAGGTGATGGCCATTGGACGGAACTTCGCCGAGTCGCTACAAAAGGCGGTGCGCTCGCTCGAGCAGGGCCGCGTCGGCTTCGCCCTGGGGGAGGACAGTGAGTTCAAGGAAATGGCGCAGGAGGAGCTGTGGGAACGCTGCGTCGTGGCGACGCCCGAGCGTCTCTTCGCGTTGCATCAGGTGCTGCGCCGGGGTGCATCGGTCGATGAGGTCGCAACCCGCACGCGCCTCGACCCCTGGTTCGTTGACCAACTCGCACACCTCGTCGAACTCGAAGCCGAGCTCTTGGGCGAGATCGACCTCGAGCAACTCGACGCTCAAGAGTGGCGCCGCTATAAACAATCGGGCTTCTCCGATGTCCAGATCGCGCAGTTCACCACGACCACCGCGGAACGCGTGGCGAGTTTGCGGCGAGGTCGCGGCGTCGTGACCACCTTTAAGACCGTCGACACGTGCGCCGCGGAGTTCGAAGCCACCACGCCCTATCACTACAGCACTTACGAAGACGAGAGCGAGGTCGCCGTCTCCTCGCGCGATCGCGTCATCATCCTCGGCTCGGGACCGAACCGCATTGGCCAGGGCATCGAGTTCGACTACTGCTGCGTGCACGCGTCGATGGCGTTGCGCGCGATGGGTTATGAGACCGTGATGGTCAACTGCAANNGAGGACGTCGCCGAAGTCATCGCGGCCGAGCGCGCGGCCTGCGTCGACGGCGCTCGCGTCGTCGGGGTGATCGTCAGTCTCGGCGGACAGACCCCCCTCAAGCTCTCGCACTCGCTCGATCCGGCCCTCGTCCTGGGCACGCCGGTCGCGGCGATCGACGCCGCCGAGGACCGCGAACAGTGGTCGGCGATCTGCACCTCGCTCGGGTTGCGCCAACCGCCCGGTGACGTGGCGCTCACCTTGGAGGAAGCCCGCGCCGTCGCCAAGCGCGTGGGCTACCCGGTGTTGATCCGCCCGAGCTACGTGCTCGGTGGACGCGCCATGGAGATCGTCTACGACGACGCGGCGCTCCAACGCGTCATGACCGACCTCACGAGCGCGCACGGATCGCTCGCGCGCGAAGGTGGCGTGTCCCAGAGCCGGCCTATTTTGCTCGACAGCTTCTTAGAAGACGCCGTTGAAGTTGACGTCGACGCCGTTCGCGACGCGGGTGGGGACATGTTCATCGCGGGCGTCATGGAGCACGTTGAAGAGGCGGGTGTGCACTCGGGCGACTCGGCGTGCGCCCTGCCGCCCCAGACCCTGAGTGCGGGTGTCGTGGTGACGTTGCAGGACTACACGAGGAAGATTGCCGACGCGCTGGGGGTCGTTGGACTCATCAACGTCCAATACGCCGTCAAGAACGAAGAGGTCTACGTCCTGGAGGCGAACCCGCGCGCGAGTCGCACGGTCCCCTTCGTCGCCAAAGCGACCGGCGTGCCCGTCGCGCAGGTCGCGGTGGAGGTGATGATGGGCACGACGCTCGCCGCGTTGCGCGAGCGCGGCGTGGTGCCCGACTCGACGCCGGTACCCGCCTACGTCAGCGTGAAAGAAGCGGTGCTGCCCTTTAGTCGGTTCCCCGGCGTCGACACCGTCCTCGGGCCCGAGATGCGATCGACCGGGGAGGTGATGGGGATCGGGGAAAGTTTCGGCATCGCCTTCGCCAAGTCCCAACTCGCCGCCGGCACGCGACTGCCCGACGAGGGTCAGGTATTTTTCTCCCTCGCCGACCGCGACAAGGTCGCCGGCCTGTCGCTCGCGCGCGAACTCTCGGCGCTCGGTTTTCGCCTCGCCGCCACCGTTGGCACGGCCGGGTTCCTCCGCTCGAACGACGTACGCGTCGACACCCTGGTCGGCAAAGTCGGTCTCGGCGACCTCGGGGTCGACGCGCTCAAGATGATCGCCGCCCGCGAGGTCCAGATGGTGGTCAACACGCCCTCGGGATCGTCCGCGCGCTCCGACGGCGCGGAGATCCGCGCGGCCTGTGTGGCCCACGGGGTGGCCTGCGTCACGACGCTCAGCGCGGGCTTCGCCGCGGCGAAGGGCATTGCCGACACCCGGGCGCACGGCTGGCGGGTGCGCTCGTTGCAAGAGCTCCACGCGTGAGGTCGCTCGCGACACGCGTCGGGGACGTGGCGCTGCGCTCGGCGGTGATGACCGCGTCGGGCACCGCCGGGTACGCCGACGAACTCTCTGACTACGGTGACCTCCACGAGCTCGGCGCGGTCGTCACGAAGTCCCTGGCCGCTTTCGCGTGGGAGGGGAACCCGCCGCCTCGCGTCGCCGCGTCGGGTGAACACATGCTCAACTCGGTCGGATTGGCGGGCCCCGGCGTGGCGGCGTGGCGTGAACACGATCTGCCACGCCTTCGCGCGACCGGCGCCAATGTCGTGGCGTCGATATGGGGAAGAACGGTTGCGGAGTTCGCCGAGGCGGCGACGCTCCTGGAAGGCGCCGACGTGGTGGCGCTGGAGGTGAATGCGAGTTGCCCGAACTTAGAAGGCCGGCGCGAGATCTTTGCGCACTCGCCGGCCGCAACCTACGACGTCGTCGCGGCGGCCCGCCAGGCCGGCGTGCCGGTGTGGGCGAAGTTGAGCCCCAATACCCCGTTGCTCGAAGAGGTCGCCGACGCGGCGCTGCGCGCGGGTGCGTCGGCGCTGGTGCTCGTCAACACCGTCTTGGGCCTCGTGATCGACGTGGAGGCGCGACGAGCGACGCTCGGCAACAAGGGCGGGGGCGTGAGCGGGCCGGGCATCTTGCCGGTCGCCCTGCGAGCGGTCTACGAGTGTCGTGCCGCGTTCGCGGACGCCGCAATCGTGGGGGTGGGCGGGGTGAGCAGTGGCGAGGACGCCGTCGCGATGCTGATGGCCGGGGCGAACGCCGTCGAGGTCGGTACCGCGACGTTCGCCGATCCCCGGGCGCCGTGGCGCATAGCGCGCGAGCTCGACGCCTGGATGCTCGCGCACGACGTCACAGGTATTGATGAGCTGATCGGAGTAGCCCATGGCTGAGAGTTTCGGACGTCGACTGCAAGAACGACTTCGCGAGCGAGGACCGCTGTGCGTGGGCGTCGATCCGTCCAGCGCACTGATCGACGCGTGGGGCCGCAGTGACAACGCCGAAGGGCTGGAGTTCTTCGCGCTCGCGGTCTTAGAAGCGGTGAGTGGCGTGGTCGCGGTGATCAAACCACAAGTGGCGTTCTTCGAGCGATTCGGCTCGGCCGGGTTCCGCGTACTCGAGCGCCTCATCCAAGAGGCCCACGACGCGGATCTCTTGGTCGTGGCGGACGCGAAGCGCGGCGATTTCTCCATTACCAACGAGGGCTACGCCCAGGCCTGGTTGCGCGACGCGTCACCGCTCGCGGTCGACGCGGTGACCGCGAGTCCCTACCTCGGCGTCGACGCGCTCGCCCCGCTCTTCGAGGCGGCGTGGATGAGCGGGCGTGGTGTGTTCGTCCTGGCCGCGACGTCGAACGAAGACGGTCGTGAACTGCAGCGTGCGCGCACGTCCGACGGAGGTCGCGTCGAGGACCTCGTGTTACGTACCGTGGCCGAACTCAACCACCGCGACACCGGACTTGGTTCCATCGGCGTTGTCCTCGGCGCCACGCGCGACGCTCCCGAGTTCGATCTCTCGACGCTCGCCGGCCCCTACCTCGTGCCGGGAGTGGGCGCCCAGGGCGCGGGAGCCCTGGACGTCGCTCGACTCTTTGAACGATGCGAAGAGGGCACGGTGTTAGTGAGCGTGTCGCGCGACATCTTGCGCGCGGGCCCCGAGCGACGGGGCCTCCACGACGCCACTCGGCGGTGGCGCGACGACTTATTGGCCGCCCTCTAGCACTCCCTAGACGCTGCGTTCGTTGGGGAGTAGTCTGACCTCGTGACCCCGACACCGCCCTCACTGTCACAGGAACAGCGGGTGGAGGCGTCACGTTTGGCGGTGGCGAATCGCCGTCGACGCGCCGAGGTGAAGCGACTGGTGAAGTCCGGCGAGTTGTCCTTAGAGGAACTCTTCACCCTCGCCGCGCACGAGGAGTGCGTGGCGCAGATGCGCGCCTACGACCTCATCAGCGCGCTGCCCGCCATCGGCGAGGTAAAGGCGGAGCGCATCATGAAGAGCGCCTCGATCGCCAAGACGCGCCGCATTCGCGGGCTCGGCCCCAAACAACGCGCCGAACTGTTTCGAGCTCTTGTTCGCTGATCCGCTGGTCGTCGTTTTTATCGGACCGGGCGGTGTGGGCAAGGGGACCCTGGCGCGTCGACTCGTTGAGGCGGACGGGCACCTCTGGTTGAGTCGGAGTTGGACGACGCGCGAACGGCGAGCGAGCGAGCAGGGCGATGAGTACCACTTCGTCGACCGCGCCACCTTCGAGCGGGCGATCGATGAGGACGCATTTCTCGAATGGGCCGAGTTCCACGGTCACCTCTACGGCACCCCGAAGGACGTTGCGCCCGAGGGCTGTGACGTGCTGCTCGAGATCGAGGTCCAAGGGGCCGAGCAGGTGCTGCAGCGGAACCCCAGCGCGGTCGTCTTTTTGATCCTGCCACCGTCCATGGAACGCCTCGAGGAGCGACTGCGCACCCGAGGCGACGATGACGTGCACGTCACCGATCGCCTGGAGAGTGCCCCCGCGGAGCTCGAAAAGGGCCGCGAACTGGCGTCGTTTGTGGTCGTGAACGACGAGGTGGAGCGAGCGAGTGAGGAAATTCTCTCTATACTGGGAGAACTCCGTCGGCACCGGCGCGAACCCTCCTCAAAGGACTAATTACTATGGCCGAACGCCCCACGCTGGTCGACCCGCCCATCGAGAACCTCTTAGGGAAGGTCGGCGACTCGAAATTCACCCTCGTGGCCGTCACGGCGATTCGCGCTCGCGAGATCAACGAGTACTACAACGGCCTCGGTTCGGGCCACGGCGCGCTGATCCCGCCGCAGGTGACGTCCCTCTCGAATAAGTCATTGTCGCTCGCGATGGAGGAACTCTACGAGGGCAAGCTCCTCTTCCACCGTCCCACCGTTGATGAGTTGGAGAACGAGCGGCTGCAGGCCGAGGCCGCGGAACAGGCACGCCAGGACGCCAACAGCGACCTGGACGCCTTCACCGATGCCCTCCGCGACGCCTAGTTCGTCAACTCCCTGCATCGTCTTAGGCGTTGCCGGCGGCATCGCCGCCTACAAATCGGTCGAACTTCTTCGCCTCCTGCGCGAGAAGGGCTACCACGTCGCGCCGATCCTCACCCCCGACGCCACGCGCTTCGTCGGCGCGGTCACGTTTTCCGCACTGGCCAGTGAACCAGCGCGAACCTCCCTCTACGGCGACCCGACGACGCCGATTCCCCACACCTCCTTGGGCCAGCGCGCCTCGGTGGTCGTGGTGGCGCCCGCGACCGCGCACCTGATCGCGCGCTACGCCGCGGGACTCGCCGACGACCTCTTGACCGCGACCTTGATGGCGACGCGCGCGCCGGTGTTGTTGTGTCCGGCGATGCACACCGAGATGTGGGAACAGCCCTCGGTGCAAGAGAATCTCGCGACGCTGCGACGACGCGGGGTTCTCGTCATGGAGCCCGAACGTGGCGTACTCGCGGGCGGCGACGAGGGCGTGGGTCGAATGCCCGAGCCCGCGCGCATCGCCGCCTTGATCGAGGCGATCGTCGACGGGTACCGCGGACCCTTCAGCGGCCGTCGCGTGCTCATCAGCGCGGGGGGCACCCGCGAGGCGATCGACCCCGTGCGGGTGCTCTCGAACCGGTCCTCGGGCCGACAGGGTTACGCGCTGGCGGAGGTCGCGGCGCGCCAGGGCGCGACCGTGACGTTGGTCTCGACGGTCGAACTACCCCTCAGCCTCGATACGGTGCGCGCCATCGACGTCGTCGCGGTCGAGAGCGCCGCGGAGATGCACGAGGCGATGATGAAACGTGCGGTGGACAGTGACGTGGTGATCATGGCCGCCGCCGTCGCGGACTTCACGGTGACGGCGTCGAGCGAGAAACTCAAGAAACGTGAAGGCGTACCCGAGTTGCGCTTCGCGCCCGCCCCCGACGTGCTGGCGGAGCTGGTCGCGCACCGTCACAACGGCCAGTTGATCGTCGGCTTCGCCGCCGAGACGACCAACGTCATGGCCAACGCGACGGCGAAGATGCGTGAGAAACGCGTTGACCTGCTGGTGGTCAACGACGTCGCCGCACCGGGCGCGGGTTTCGCGCACGAAACCAATGAAGTCGTCCTCCTCGACCGCGACGAAGTCGCCCAGCGAGTCTCGTTGCGCTCGAAAGAAGCGGTCGCGGTAGAGATCTTGGCTAGGGTGGCTGCAATGTTCGACGACGGCACTTCATGAGCGATCGCACCCTCTTTACCTCCGAATCGGTGACCGAAGGTCACCCCGACAAGATGGCTGACCAGGTCTCTGACGGGGTCCTCGACGCGATCCTCGCGCAAGACCCGATGGCGCGCGTGGCCTGTGAGACGTTGCTGACGACCGGCCTGTGCGTGGTCGCCGGTGAGATCACCACCAGTGCGGTCGTCGATATCGCGGCCGTGGCACGACGCACGATCCTCGAGATTGGCTACGACGACGGCGCGAAGGGTTACGACGGCAAGAACTGCGCCGTGCTGGTCTCGCTCGATCGTCAGAGCCCCGACATCGCCGGTGGTGTCGACGTCGCGCTCGAGCACCGCAGCGGCCTCGGCGGCGAGGACGAGTTGAACGCCTTGGGCGCGGGGGACCAGGGCATGATGTTCGGCTACGCGTGTAACGACAACGAGGACTTCATGCCGCTGCCGATCTGGTTGGCGCACCGCCTCTCCATGCGACTCTCCCAGGTGCGTCGTTCGGGCCAGGTGCCCTACCTGCGACCTGACGGCAAGACCCAAGTGACCATCGCCTACGAAGAGGGCCGCCCGGTCGCGGTCGAGACAGTGCTCGTCTCCACCCAGCACGAGGACGGTTACGACCACGAGACGATCCAACGCGACGTCCTCGAGCACGTGATTCGGCCCATGTTGCCGAGCGACCTCGACACCTCCTCGATGCGCGTGTTCGTCAACCCGTCGGGCAAGTTCGTCCTCGGTGGACCGCACGCCGACACCGGGCTGACGGGTCGCAAGATCATCGTCGACACCTACGGCGGCATGGCTCGCCACGGCGGTGGTGCCTTCTCGGGCAAAGACCCCTCCAAGGTCGATCGCTCCGCCGCCTACGCCGCGCGCTGGGTCGCCAAACACGTCGTCGCCTCGGGNNGACCTACGCCCGGCGGCGATCATTCGCGACCTCGATCTGCGTCGCCCGATCTACCAGCGCACGGCGGCCTACGGCCACTTCGGCCGTACCGACCAGGGCTTCGCCTGGGAGCAGACGCCGCGCCTCGACGACCTTCGCCGGGAACTGTCGCTGACCTAGTGACCGCCCGCGCGGTTCGTATCATCACCGAGGTCGCCGCGGTCGATCGGCCGTTCGATTACTCGCTCGAAGAGACGACCGCGCACGTCGGGGTGGGCGACCGGGTCCGGGTGGACTTCAATCACCGTTCGGTGCGCGGGTGGGTGATTGAAGAGGCCACGCCCTCACCGGATCTCAAGCCCGTGAAGAAGTGGCTGGGCTACGGTCCGCCGCCGTCGTCACTGGCGTTCCTGCGCTGGGCCGCGGAGCGGTGGTACGGGTCGTGGAGCCGCTTCCTCCTCGCCGCGTCGCCGTCGCGCGTGGTGAGCGCGCTGCCACACGCGCCCGCCGCGGCGCCCCTCGCGGGCGACGTACGTGCGGCGGCGTGGACGGCGGCACCCGGGGTCTGGCAGCTCGCCCCCACGAACGATCCCCTGGCGTTGGTGCTCGGTGCCTACGAGACCACGCGCGAACTCGAGGGGTCGCTCCTCGTGCTCGTGCCCAACGAGCGCTGGGCCACGCGACTGGCCGGTCGACTCGAACAGCGTGGCCTCGCGGTGGCGACCGCGGAGCAGTGGGAGCGGGCCCGCGCGGGATGGCCGGTGGTGATCGGCGCGCGAGGGACGGCCCTCGCGCCGGTACCGCGGGTCGCCGGGGCCGTCGTCGTCGACGCCGACGATGAGTCGTACCGATCGGGCGCGTCGCCGACCTGGGAAGCGGTGGCGGCGTTGCGTGAACGCTGCGCCCGCGACGGTGCGCCGCTGTGGTTGACCTCGATGATCCCCTCGCCCTCCCTGCTCGATGGCGGCGCCTTCGCGACGATCGACGACCTCGCCGGAGGATGGCCTCGCGTCGAGGTCATCGATCGCCGACAGAGTGACCCGCACGAGGGCGTGTTGAGTCGCCGCGCCCTCGACGCGGCGCACCGCGCGCTCGAGGGGGATGACGCCGTGGCGGTGGTGGTGATCCACCAGCGACTTGGGAACGGACGGCTCTTCGCGTGCCAGTCGTGCGGTGAGCTGGCGCGCTGTGCGATCTGCCATCAAGCCGAGTTCGAAGTGGAGGGTCATCTCACCTGCGCTGACGCCCACGAGTCGAGGGCGTTCTTCTGTCGACACTGCGGTTCGACGAACTTAAAGCGTGTGCGCGCCGGCGTCACCACGGTGGCGCGTGACGTGAGTGCCCAACTGGGCAGTGGCGTGAGTGAACTCACGGCCGCGAGCGATGAGGCCGTTGGCCTCGAGCGCGTCGTCGTGGGCACCGAAGCGACGTGGCAGCGCGTGCGTCGCGCGGGCGTGGTGATCTTCGTCGACTTCGATCAGTACCTGCTCGCCCCGCGCGACGCCGCGCGCCGCGCCGCCATCACCGCCGTGGGTAAGGCCGGTCGACTCGTGGGCTCGCGACGCGACGCTCGCGGTCTCGTGATCCTCCAGACCCGTCGCGGCGACGACGCGGTCCTGCGAGCGATCGAAACCGCTCGTTTCGAATCGATCATTGAAGAAGACATCGCGACGGCGCGACTGCTGGGACTCGAACCCTTCGCGGCGAGTGCCGAAGTCACGGGCGAAGGGGCGGCGAACTTCGTCGCGGCGCTGAAGGACGCGTCGCTCACCGTCATCGAAACACCGACGGGTTTCTTGTTGCGCGCGAGGGACGTCGCGACGCTCACCAGTGCGTTGCGCGAAACGCCACGACCGAGCGAGAAGTTCCGCGTCGCGGTGCACTGAACGTCGAGGGACAATTGGGCCACGGTAACGTGGTTACGTGACGACGTTGCCCATTCGCACCTACGGCGACCCGGTGCTCAACACCCCCACCACCGAGGTCGAGGAGATCGACGGGAAGCTCGCCGCGTTAGTCGAGTCGATGATCCTCACTATGCACGAGGCCCCCGGTGTCGGCCTCGCCGCCAACCAGGTGGGGGTCCAGAAGCGACTCTTTGTCTACGACAAGGGCGAAGGACCCAGCGCCATCATCAACCCGATCATCGTCGAGACCTCGGGCGAATGGACCTACGAAGAGGGTTGTCTCTCGGTGCCCGGGCTCAGCTGGGAGATCGTGCGCGCCAATGAGGTGCACCTGAAGGGCTACGACTTAGCGGGTAACGAACTCGACATACAGACGAGTGAGTACGAGGGGCGAATCTTCCAACACGAGTGTGACCACTTAGACGGAGTCTTGTTGGTCGAGCGCTTGACCGATGAGCAGCGCCGCGAGGCGAAGCGCACCCTTCGCAAGCGACGCCTCACCTTCAACCGCGACGATCACGACGGACTCCGACAACTGCTCGGTGACTAGATGCGCCTCACGTTCCTCGGGACGCCCGAGGCGGCGGTACCGTCCCTCGACGCCTTAGTCGCGGCCGGTCACGACGTCGTGCTCGTCGTGACGCGACCGGACAAACGACGGGGTCGCGGCTCGGAGCTCTCACCAAGCCCCGTCAAGACGGCGGCGCGCGCGCACGGGCTTCGCGTGACGCACCGCCTCGCGGACGTCGAGACCTCCGGTGCCGAGCGTGGCGTGGTGGTCGCGTACGGCGCGATCATTCCCGCGTCGCTGCTTGCAGTCGTACCGATGCTCAACGTGCACTTTTCACTCCTCCCTCGGTGGCGCGGCGCGGCACCCGTGCAGCGCGCGATCCTCGCGGGTGACCTCGACACCGGTGTTTCGATCATCTCCTTAGAAGCGGCGCTCGACACGGGACCCGTGCACCTCGAACGACACGTGGCGATNNCACCCCCGTGCCCAGACCGGCGAGGTGACCTACGCCGAGAAGATCACCAAAGAGACCCTGCATCTCTCGCCGTCACGCTCGGCGGAGGAGACCTTGCGCACGGTGCGACTCGGGGGGGCCTTCTGCTTCGTCGAGGGCTTGCGGGTGATGGTGCTCGGTGCGCGTGCGTCAGTCGCCGTGGTAGCTGCCGGTGTCGTGACGTCCCTCGACGGTGAGGTGGTGCTCGGCACCGCGGAGGGGACCGTGGCGCTTGACTCGGTGCGACCGGAAGGTTCCCAGACCATGGCGGCGTCAGCGTGGTGGCGGGGACGCTACGGCGCGGGCACGCGCATCCAATGGTCCTGACGATGCGCGGACCTAGGCTGATCGCGTGACGGTCATCGACGCGGGCCCGGCGGGCGAGTTTCGTCTTGCGCCGTCGATTCTTTCGGCCGACTTCGGCAACCTCGGCCACGACGTCGCGCTCATCGACGCCGAGACCGACTGGCTGCACGTTGACGTCATGGACGGTCACTTCGTGCCGAACGTCTCGCTCGGTCCGCCGGTGGTGGCGTCGCTTCGCCGCTACAGCTCGCGATTCTTCGACTGCCACCTCATGATGAGCGAGCCGGGTCGATATCTAGAAGCCTTCGCTCGTTCGGGCGCGAA
>PKZN01000125.1 GCA_003133075.1 Acidimicrobiaceae bacterium
GGTGACGGGGGATCGTTCGACGAAGACGGTTACCTCTACCTGCACGACCGCATCAAGGACATGATTATCTCGGGTGGGGAGAACATCTATCCTGCCGAGGTCGAAAGCGCCTTGACCGCGCACCCCGACATCCTCGAGGTCGCCGTCATCGGGGTCCCCTCCGCGGAGTGGGGCGAATCACCACACGCCGTGGTGGTGCTTCGCCCTGGCTCGACGTTGGACGAGACGACGCTCATCGAGTGGTCACGCGGTCAGTTAGCCCACTTCAAGTGTCCAGCCAGCGTCACCTTCACCGACTCGCTGCCGCGCACGGCCAGTGGGAAGTTGCAGAAGGTCAAACTGCGCGCGCAACACTGATCGACGAGCGCTACGTCGGGCGGGGATCGCTCGCGCCGACGCGGTGGCCGACTCCAGAAGCGCTGGAGTGTCGTTACGAAATCATGTCGTCCNNACTTCGGATCGAGATTGAAACGAGGCAGTGGAATGTGTGCGGACCTGGCGAACAACAGACCCGGTGAGTCCATCAAGAAATTGATCGACGAACTTGGACCGACTCCTCTTGATCGAGGTGGAGCGACGCAACGATGCCCGGAAGTGTTTGATGAACGAGCGCTGAGAAAGGGACTGGAGGGCGAGGAGAAAGTAGCTCATCGACTCGCCTTTTTAGGGAGTGAGTGGCTCTCGATTCATTCGATCCCCGTCAACGCATCGGGCACCGACGTCGACCATCTCCTCATCGCGCCCGCGGGGGTCTTTACGTTGAATGCCAAGAACCATGGAGGTCAAAGCGTGTGGGTCGCGGGTGACGTGTTCATGGTGAATGGGTTCAAACAGGATTACGTCGCGTGCTCACGCGCCGAGGGAGCGAGAGTATCGAGAACGCTGACGAGAGAATGCGGGTTCGACGTCGAGGCCGAACCGGTGATCGTCGTACTGGCGGAGAACTTCTGTGTCAAGGAAGACCCCCGCGGCGTCCACGTCATCGAGCTCGAGTTGCTCCGCTTCTGGCTCAAGCGACGCCCGGTGATCTACACGCCGTCTGAGGTCACAACGATCTTCGAGACCGCGCGGGACAGTGCGGTGTGGCTGAAGAGTCCGGAACAAGTTGGCGTCGAGGCCGCCAGGTAGTCCTACCGAAGGGTTTAGCGCATCGCCGATAGGAGGGCGTCGATCGGCACCGTGCAGTAACTGATGGACTGATCAGAGACGCCGTAGGGAAGGTACAACGTCCCGGCGTGAACGAGCGACCCGCAGGAGTACACGACGTTGGGCACGTAGCCGTCCTGCTCGTCGACGTCGGGCACCAGCAGTGGTTTCGAAAGCTGCGCGAGCACCCTAGAGGGATCGTCGAGGTCTAAGAGCAGCGCGCTGATGCTGTAGGTGCGCATCGGGCCGACGCCGTGAGTGATGACGAGCCAGCCCTCGGGCAGCTCGATGGGCGATCCGCAGTTGCCCAGCTGCAACATCTCCCACGATTCGCTCGGCATCTGGAGCGTCGACACTTCGTTCCAGTGGTGGAGGTCAGAAGAGAAGGCGATGGCGTTCGACTCGCGGTCGTAGCGAGAGAGTGCGACGAAGCGTCCATTGATTCGGCGGGGAAAGACGGCGAGTCCCTTGTTTTCGCCACCGCGGCCCGCGAGTGGTGAGGAGTCGAAGGTCACGAAATCGTCAGTCTCTAGTAGTTGCTGGGTCACGTTTCGCCCGTCGAAGGCGGTGTAGGTCGCGACGTAGCGAGCGACGTCGTCTTCTCTGATCTCGACGAATCGGGCGTCTTCCATTCCCGAACTCTCACAGGGCGTCGACGGCCACAGGACGCGTCGTGAGAGGTTGACGCCCTCGTCGAAGGTCGCGACGTAGAAGCATTCACTCAGCGCGCGAAGCACGTTCGCCGCTTCGGTGACGTGCTCTCGGGTGTCGGTGTGGGTCACGAGTCGCGCGATGGCGGCGTCGAGTTGGTTGGTGGAAAAACTCTCGGGAAGGCTCATCAAGATGAGGCCGGCGGCCTCGTCGTCGAGACGGCGGTCACGAAGTTTCGCGCGGAACACCTCTCGCAGCAGTGGCCCCTGGGCAGTGTTGCCAGCGACGGGGAAGGGGAGGGGCTCGTCGAAACGCAACTCGCCACCCGCGTCGATCTCGCCGGTGCGAAAACAGATGCAGGAGCGGTGACCCTCGCCGATGGAGCGGTAACTCATGACGACGCGAAGTCCACCCGCGGGCACGCCCGCTTGATCGGGATGGGCCACCAGCGATGGATTGCATACCGAGGCGCCTTCGAGCGAGTACTCGTGGGTGAACGCCGCACCGAGGAGTTGGCGGCGATTCATGGATATTGGCTCGTTGAGGTAGTCCGATACCCGCTGCGCGTTCTGTTCAAAGTCGGCCGTGATGTCCTCGTGCCGCTTGGCGAAACGATCCGTTAGGTCGCTCAACTCGACCTCGACCTCGGCTTCGTCGAGGGCGAGCACTCTCGCGATCGTCTCTGACGTGCGCGACTCGCTGCCGCCGACGAGCTCCTTCCCGGGAATGAAGAGTCTCGTGATCACTCGCGTCGCGTCGGGTCGCATCCGAAAGCTCGATCGCACGGCGATCCCCGCGTCGCGCACTAGCGAGCCAACTCCAACTGGCGGGCCTGCTGGAAGGTCGTCAACAACGCGACCGTCGACTCCGCGCCCTGATTGAGGTTCGGTCCCTTGGCCGTCAATCCGTCGTAGCCACCACCCGTTTCGGCGTTGAACATCGGTGCGCCGAGATCGTTCTGACCGAGAAACCAGCCCACGCAGAGGTCGTGGCCCTTGATCCAGTCCTCGTCACCGGTCAGGGCGTGCGCGCGAAGACACGCCTCGGACATGGCCGCTACTTCGATGGGCTGTTGGTCGAACTTGGGAGCGGCCCGATGCTCGCTTCGTCCTTCGGCGGGGGTCACCGAGAGGTGTCCGTCGCCAGAGGACAGATCGAGCAACCACTCCAGTTGACGCAGCGCGTTCTGGACCATTCGATCGTTGCCGACGATGGCCCCGGCGGTCATCATGGCTTCGGGGAGTGCCGGATTGGCGTAAGCCAGTCGGTCCTCGCTCCAGCGCCAGCTCGAACTGCGTTCGGGACGGTCCAGAATTTCAGCCGCGGCCGTGACCAACGTCATCGCACCCTCGTGGGACGGATCGCGGTCGAGGACCTCGGCGGCACCAAACGTCGCAAAGGCCATGGCCCGGGGCCAGGGAGAGACGACCGTGAGACTTCGTTCCAGCATCGGCGTCGCAAGGGCAAGCAGTTCGTCGTCACCCCATCGAGCCACGAGGGTGCCGAGCGACCAGACGGTCCGACCCCAGCAGTCCTCGTCCGTCGCGACCCCGAGCCAGGTTCCCAGAGCCGCGCGGCGATTGACGACTCGTCCGTCGGGGCCCTGGGCGCCGCGGAGGAACTCCAACGATGAAGACGCGAGCTCGCGCACCTCTGGGGAGGGCTGCGTCTCTCGCACCGTCACCAGCAATACCCGCGCGACGTCGTCGGTGCAGTAACCGTGTTCGATGCGCGCGCGAGCGTGATCGGCGTGTTCGAACGTGCCGAGTGGCCCGCTCAGTGAGAGTAGGTGGGCGAAGTCGGGCGGGGGAGCGTGACTCACGCGGGCACGTCGGCGTAGGTAATGAGTCGGCGCGCCACGCCCTGGAACTGGGCGGCGACTGCTCGCCAGCTCAGCTCCCCCGCGAGGACACGGGCTTCATCCGCCATGGCTGCGGCCAGCGTTGGTTCGCTCAGCACTCGTCGTAGCGCGATGGCGAGTGCCACCGAGTCGCGGTGCGGCACGGTGATACCGGCACCACTCGCGAGTAGTTCTTCGGCGTGAGGAAAGTTCGTTGCGACGACGGGACGTCCCGCGGCGATCGCGTCGACGAGGACTCCCGAGGTGGCCTGGTCCTTCGAGTCGTAGGGCAGCACGACGACGTCGGCGCGGCTGATCAATCGGTTCAACGACGCCAGGTCTCGATAGGAGTTGTCGAACTTGACGAGGTGGTTCACGTGGTTGGTCGCCGCGCGTCGCATCAGTGAGTTGCGGTACGTGTCACCGTCCAGCGCCAGCACCTTCGGGTGGGTCTGGCCCGCGATGACGTACTGCGGTGCGGGCACCAAGTCGCCCAGGTGGACCATCGCGTCGATGACCCACTCGATTCCCTTGCCCGGACCGATGAGGCCCCAGGTCAGAATCGTCGGTCGGTCGTTTGGAGTGCGAGTGATGACGCCCACACTCACGGTGGCGCCGTGAGGGATTACTTCTACCGCCGTGGTGCCGACCTCGTGTAGACGCGACAGCGTCGTCGCAGCGGCTTCGGTCATCACGACCGCGACGTCGACGCCAGCGATCACGGCGTTGAGGACCTCCACCTGGTGGGGCGTCGGTCGCTGCAGCACGGTGTGCAAGATGGCGATGCTCGGCACGAAGAGTCCGTCGAGCACTTTGACGATATCGTCGCCGTCACGTCCGCCGTAGATCCCGTACTCGTGCTGGATGATGGCGACGTCACAGCGGTTGAGTGCAGTAATGGTCCGAGCGATCGAACTGGGGTCCGTCGCTACGAGTTCGCCGATGGAGCGAAGCTTCGACGTCGAGGCTTCACCGGGAGCATCGAGCACTCGAACGAGCGAGACGTCGGCGCCGAGGTCCTCCAGCGTCGCGCCGAGGGCGGCGGTAAAGGTGGCCAGCCCGCACCGCGTGGGCGGGGCGCTGCTCAGGAATCCGTAGGAGATCTTTGTGTCACGCACGTGAGTTCCCCCGACCAGTGGTCTGGGGCGAGGGCGATGAATCGAAACGAGATACGGGCGAATACGGCAACGTGAGCTCTCCTTCACAGAAATGAAGGCGTCGAGCCCGAACGGGCGACAATCTTCTAGATCGTCCGGCCCAAACTTGGCGTCCTATGCGAGAGGAANNGGTCCCCACACCTCCTCGAGCCACCTCGCGGGCTCGGGGGTGGAGGAACTAGCGATCACCGTGTCGACGCCGACGTCGGCGAGCGACTGCGCCGCCGCCACAATCATCTCGGTGGTCATCTGTTCATCCACGTTGAGCAGGGCCGTCACTTCGATCTCGGCGTAGTCACGACCCTGCTCGTCACAGTGACGACGGAGCACGTCCAATTTGTGGGCGATCACCCTCGCGTCACCAAAGATGTTGCAGGCGTCGGCGTACTGAGCGACCAGACGCAGCGTCTTTCGCTCGCCACTGCCACCAATGAGGATTCGAGGTCGGGGCTGACTGACGGGTCGAGGTGAGCACAACGTCTCGGTGAGGTGGTAGTACTTCCCGTCGTAGGCACCGTTGTTCTCGCTCCACATCTGCTCACAGATCTGCAGGGTCTCCTCGAGCCGCTCGAAACGTTCGGCGAGCGGCGGAAAGGGAACGCCTAAACCGAGGTGTTCTCGCTCGTACCACGCGGCCCCGAGGCCAAGCTCAGCCCGTCCCTCCGAGAGCACGTCGAGGGTGGTGACGGTCTTGGCGAGCAGGCCGGGGTGACGGTAGGTGACCCCTCCGACGAGGAGACGAAGTCGCAGGCGTTCGGTCTGAGCCGCGACGAAGCCGAGCGTGGTGTAGCCCTCGAGCATGGGCTCCTCGGCGGGCCACATCATCTCCATCTGGAACCAGTGGTCCATCACCGAGAGCGTGCGGACACCGATTGCTTCGGCGGTCTTGGCCAACGTCGTCAACGTGGGAGCCATCGCGACGGGGCCGCCGGGCCAGGTGAATCGCGGCACGTGGAGGTCGAGGTTCATGGTGGTCCTTTCATTCGGAGCGTCCTCTCCAATAGGTGCAACGTACCCGGAGGGCGAGAGGATCGAGTCGCACTTTCGTGATCGACCTTTATATTGCTCCTTAAGAACGGGCGCGAGTTCCCCAAGGGCCCGCGTTCGCCATATGGATACCACGGCGACTTTGACGTATCGGGGCGATCAAATGATCCAAGGAATTCGACGGAGTTCACGAGGAGCCACATCCTCCGCGGTCGCCAGGTCGACGCCCGAACTCTCTCGCGCCGTCACCTACGTCGTGCGCGGAGAGGTCCTGTTCCTCTTTTTCACCGCCGTCAGCGTCGCGCTCCATCCGGGTTTCGTACTAGCTCGCGACGAGGGTGGGATGAGCAACTACGGACTGCACCTGAAGACCGCCGTTCCCTACACCCTCGCGTTGGCGCTCCTGGTGCTCTACAGCGCACGCGCGGCGTCGATTTACGAAGGTGGCAACCAGCGGACGCGACGACTTCGTCAGTTGATCCTCGCCTACAGCGCAGTCGTCTTTTCGATTCTGTTGAGTACCTACTTCTACTCACTCAACGAGGCCCTGACGGATATTCACTTCAGCCTCGGCACCGCGCTCATCGCGGTGGTGGGCGTGGGTTCGATCTGGATGTACCAGTTGTGGCCGGCAACGTCGGCCACTCGCACGCTGCTCGCGCTGCAGCTCAGTGGTGACGTCCTCGCCCTCTTGACGGTCGTCGGGACGCTGCATCTGCTGTTTCTTACGGAGATTCTCTCCAACGTCGCGTTCGCGACGCTGCTGATTCAGACCTGTCGCCGAGTCGCCGCGGAAGACGGGGACGGCGCGTTCTCGTCCCACCAGGACAACTAGTCCGGCGCCGCTCTCTGCGGCGGCCCCACGAGACGTGCGATCGGGGCCGGCATAAGGCGACGACGGCGATTGGAGCACACCGCCGTACACCTTCGGCTCCCGCGTGGGGCCGCCGCTTCCTCAACTCGACGGGCTAACTCGCCGCGCCTGCCTTGGTCGCTGCGGGCACTTCGATCAACGCACCCGTTCGCACGTCGTAGACGTAGCCGTAGATCGGGGTGTTCCGAGGGACGAACGGGTGATGACCCAGGGGGGCGCGCGTCGCTTGGCTGCTTGAATAGAGGCCCGTGGATCCTCTCGACAACATGATGTGGCACGCGCTCAGTGGTCCCCAGCACTATCTCGCCGAAGGTGATGACCGGGCGCGACGTTTCCCGATCGACGTGGGGCCGTTCTGTGCGGTGCCCGACGAACCGACGGCGGAGCACTTCGACGCACTGCGAGACCTCACCGGCCCCGGCACCGAAGTGGTGCTCCTGCGCGGGGAGGTCGCGGTGCCCGAGGGTTGGGAGGTGGTGGCGCCCATCAACGCCGTCCAGATGATTGGACCGAAGGCGCCCGTGTTGGCGTCCGACGACCCGCGGATAGCGCCACTCGGGCCTGCCGACGTGGAGGAGATGATGTCTCTGACGTCTCGAACGAAGCCCGGTCCCTTTGCCCGACGCACCTGGGAGTTGGGCACGTACCTCGGCATCCACCTGGACGGACGCCTGGTCGCCATGGCCGGACAGCGGGCAAAGACCAGCGAGCACATTGAAGTCAGTGCGGTCTGCACCGACGAGGAGTTCGTCGGCCGAGGACTCGGACGAGCCCTGGTCCTCGCTCAGATCAACGCGGTCCTTGGCGAGGGCAAGGTGCCGATGTTGCACGCCGCGGCCAACAACGTTCGAGCGATCGCCCTCTACGAACGCCTCGGATTTCATCTCCGACGGAGCCTCGCCGGCGTCGTCGTGCGCGCACCCTTCTAGTCGCCCGTCTCGTTGTTGACCCTGCGTCAGCGAACGTCGTCAATCTCGAACGAGGAGTACTAACTGCTCGCGGTGACCCATCGGAGCCGTGGCTGGCGTTAGACGGTCGAATTCACCCCAAAATGAAACCTCGAATATGTTCTGAACCTCAAGAGCGCGCAAGTTACGATCAACTTCTGTCGGTGGCCCGCGCTAGCGAAGAGGATGGGTTTGACGCTTCCTTTCGCCCCGAATCAATACCGTTTACGTGCTCACCAACGCGGCGACGTGAAGTTCGCACCACGAGCAACGCCGAAGTCCGTTGGCGCCCGCGTGGTCGTGATGATTGTCCGTGATTTCTTGCCCGTAGGGACATGAAGTGCTGTCGTGAAAGACCGGCTCTTCGAGACCAGTTCGAACTTCGGTGTGAAACGGTGCCACGTGTGCGTGGTCCTCGCACCACGAGCAACGCCGACGCTCATCGGCTCCCCACACGACGTGGTGTTCGTGCATAATTTCTTTGGCGTATTGACATGAGGAACTATCATGAAAGACAGAATCTTGCGAATCAACTTCAAGTCCGGTGTGAAATGGTGCCACACTCGCCGCCATGAGACCGAGATCTGCGAATGTGCGACCACTTCGAGAATCCCTCACCGATGATTGGCTTGAAGGATCGAGTATTCGATACGCCCAAATCTTCACTCGGTCGGTGAAGAGGAACCACACGAGTGCGTAACCCCAAACGAGAGCGGCGTAGCCAAAGCCGAGGGGTGTCATAAAGATTCCAAACACGGCAATGCAGGTTGCGAGAATTTGAGTGCCCAATACCGCTACCCAGAGAATTCGCGCTGGACGTATGGACCGGAAACTTCCCCGAGTACGAGCTTGGAAGATGGTGAGGTGTCCCGCGACTGAAAGCGTGAGGTACATCATGGTTTGCAATTCGGGCCTTCCGAGATGAAATACCCGATCTCCCAAAAAGAAAACACCAAATGCGGCAACAGGCCCCACGATTCCTAAGACGGTGGCCATGCCGAGAACGACGCGCATATTCCAGGCTTCGGGCTGATTACGGTAGCGCACCTTGTCGTACGCGATGGAAAGAATGGCCCCATCATTAAGGAGGGCCAGCATGACTATTTGAATTGCGGTCACGGGAAAGAAATTGAAAAGCAGTATTACCGCGGTTACAAAGAGCAAAACTCGCAGTGTCTCCGCAATTCGGTAGATAGCGTAGCTATTCATTCGCTGAAAGATTTTACGACTTTCCTTGATGGCGTCAATAATCACCGAGAGACCGGGAGTGGTCAACACAATGGACGCCGACGCACGTGCGGCGTCAGTCGCACCCGAAACAGCAATACCGCAATCAGCCTTCTTTAGGGCCGGAGCGTCATTGACACCGTCGCCCGTCATGCCCACGATGTGACCACGATGCTGCAGTACGTCAATGATGTGTGATTTATCTTCGGGGAAAACCTGGGCGTAGCCGTCCGCCGACTCGATGTCTTTCGTTGACTGGTTAGATTGCGAATTCTTTGTAGCTCGCAAACTCGCGGCGTCGAGAATGTCGGTTCCCATTGCGAGGTTTCTTGCTGTTTCTTGAGCGATGGCGAGGGCGTCGCCGGTGACCATTTTGACCTTTACGCCCATCTGGCGCGCGGTGGCGATCGTCGCCTTTGCGTCAATGCGAGGAGGGTCAAAAAGCGCCAACACCCCTATGAACTTCCAATCACCGTTTACGTTCGCTCGAGCGACGCCGAGGGCGCGAAATCCGCGAGTCGCGAAACCACTCACGGCCTGGTCGACGTCTTCTTTCGCGCTCTGAGCGTTGGACGACATGGCAAGGATGACCTGTGGGGCGCCCTTAGTAACTCGAAAGGAAGTCCCACCCTTGTGTTTGACGGTGGCTTCGGTGCGTTTGGAAACTGGATCAAATGGTACGAAGTGTTCGATGGAAAAATCTTGAAGTTGATGAGGATTCTTCACGCCCCCGAGAACTGCGAGGTCAATGGTGTCGTTGTCGTCAGCGCGCGAGGCGAGGGCGGCGTCGAGAATCAATTCATCCACGCCAACGCCGTCGATCGTGAAGGGTTCGCCCAGGGTCAACTTATTTTGTGTCAAGGTACCGGTCTTGTCAGTGCAGAGAATATCCACGCCCGCTAGCTCTTCGATGGCGACCAGCCGACTCACGATGGCCTTCTTCTTAGCGAGCAATCGAGCGCCCACCGCCATGGTTACAGAGAGCACGGTGGGCATGGCCACGGGTATCGCGGCCACCGTGAGAACAAGTGCGAATTGCAAGGTCGTTAGGAACGAATCCCCGCGAAGGGCCGAAACAATAATGATGACCGAGACCATACCTAGAGCGAGATAAATCAGATAGGTACCAATACGCAACACGGCCTTTTGAAAATGACTCTTGGTGGTCGCCCCTTGGACGAGGTCCGCAGTCTTGCCAAAGTACGTGTTCGCACCGGTTCCATAGACGAGGGCTCCGATCTCTCCTTGACGAACAACCGACGCCGAGTAGACCGAATCGCCTGGTCCCCTCGTCGCGGGAAGCGATTCACCGGTAAGAGCCGATTCGTCGACTTCAATCGGGTCGCCCTCAAGCAACCGAGAGTCTGCGGGCACGATGTCCCCGAGGCGAAGTCGAATGACGTCGCCCGGTACTAATTCTTTTGCTACGGGGTTAATCCATGAACCATCTCGTAACACCCGTGCCTTGATGGCGAGTGAAGCCTTTAGGGCGTCAATAGCCTTACCCGCCTGGTGCTCTTCAAAGAAACCAATGAGCGCATTTGCAAAGAGCAAAATTAAGATAATAGAAAAATCTGGCCAATGGCGAAGTACGCCCGACAACACGACTGCGATTTCAATCATCCAAGGTATTGGACTCCAGAAATATGTAAGAAACTTGATGAATTGATTCTGCTTTTTGGCAATGATCTCATTGGCGCCGTACGTAACAAGCCGTTTGCTCGCCTCTGCACCAGTGAGTCCATCATTTGATGTCGTCAGTTTGTTCATCAACTCATCCATCGGCAATGTCGACAAATCAGAAGATCTCGCGTGGGTCGTGACCGAAGGCTTCAACTTGGCGGCGCGTTTGGTCGTTGAGCCACGTGCCATGGTCGACCTTTCGATGCGTTACGCACCAAACCTCGAGTGCTTATGCCAAGGTACCTGTTCGTGCCGATCCTCAAACAGTGATTTCGCGTCCATCGTTCTTGCGACGCGTCGAGTCACTACGTTTCCTCGCTATCGGCACGGCGAGTGACTCCGCCAGATCGGTGGTAGGTTCAAATTGTCGCTCCGGACCATTGGTGACCAGAAATGGTTACGAGGATAAATGTGAGCGATTACCACTTTGGAGGCGCCGATGCGCCGCGCGGGTACGCGCAACGTAACGGCTCGCTCCGCTTGCTCTCGTCCGGTTCACGATTTCCCACTCTCAATCTTCAAGGACGTTTCGTCCCAGAGACTGAGCACGTTGAGACCTGCGGGCTTCATCATGAACACCCAAATAAGCAGTGGACGTCCCTCCTTAATGGAAAAGATGAACCCCACAATTTATCTGGGACTCTCGAGTGGCGAGGTTTTTCTCGTGAAGTATCTGAGGAGTCGTCATGACCGTCACCAATTCACCCGCAGCGGCGAAGTCCGAGCCGAGCGCACCGAGAAGCGGAAGAGAGCAACAAAAGGCTCACGCCATGGGCCTCACGTCGTCGAGCGCTCTCGTCGTGGGCAGCATTGTTGGCACCGGGGTGTTCACGATGCCCGCAGTCCTGGCGGGAGCGGGCACTATGGGCATTGTCGTTTTGGGCGTGATTGCCGTAGGCGCAATGCTGCTGGCGGTGCTGTTCGGCCAACTCACTCGGCGTATTCCGAACAGCGATGGTGGCGTCTACGCCTATGCCCGTCACGAGTTTGGCGACTTCGCCGGTTACCTCGTGGGGTGGTGTTACTGGATCCAGTCGTGGGCCGGTAACGCCGCAATCGTGTCATCGTGGGTCTTTTACGTAGATGCCTTGTTTAACTTCACGCACCCATCGGGGATGCAGAACTGGGGCATTGCGATGTTTGGTCTGTGGATTCCTGCCCTCATCAATTTGGCCGGTCTTCGTCAAATGGTGTGGTTCCAAAACATCAGTGTCGTCATAAAGTTCCTGCCACTGTTGTTCGTCGGCGTGATTGGATGGTTCTTCGTCTCCAGGGCCAATTTCGGCCCCTTTAATGCTTCGGGTGGAAGTCTCTATTCGGGAATTGGTATTGCCGCCGGGGTCGCTCTCTTTTCTTTCATTGGTGTCGAGGCCGCGGCAATTACCGCGAAACGCGTTGTCGATCCTCGGCGCAACGTCATGCGAGCCTCATTGATTGGCACTGTCGCCAGCGCCGGTCTTTACGTCTTAGTGACCGCCGTGGTCATGGGTCTCGTGGCGCACCATACCTTGGTCGGCACCGGTTCACCATTCGTCAACGCCTTTCAAGCAATGTTTCCACACAGTGCGTGGGCGGGACGTTTCATCGCGGGCGTTGCCGTGGTGTCCGGCCTCGGAGCTCTCATTGCGTGGACCCTCATCGTGACCGAAACCTCTCGCGCGATTGCCCAAGACGATCTTTTCCCACGACCTTTTGCGTGGTCGGACAAGAAAGGCACCGCGTGGTTCGGCATCCTCGTAGGGACTGCGTTACCTTCTCTGCTCATGTTGTGGCGCTACACCACTAGTTCGGGCTTGACAGTCTTTATATATCTCGTTGACCTGACCGTTGTCACGGTTGCCATTCCTTACTTCTTTTCGGCAATTGCGCAATTGACGTATCTGGTGTCGCGTCGCCGTCGCGTTGAAGGCTGGCGACTCGCTCGAGACCTCAGCATTGCGGGGGCGAGCGTGTTGTTTTCTATGTGGGTAACGTTCGCCTCGGGTTACCAAGTGGTGTACCAGGCACTCGTTGTTTTGTTGGCCGGGCTGGTTCTCTACACATTCTTGAATGCGCGTCGTCAGCGCCTTGGTGAGGCCGTTGAACCAATTGAGTTGCCCGACGAGATTGTTGTTCCTACGAAGTCATAAATGCATCGCTGAAAGCGGCGATAGAAAGTGCAGGGCAGTGCCATGACACTCCGTGTTGATTCAGAAGTTGGCCAACTCAAGCAGGCAATTATTCATCGTCCTGGTCTCGAACTAGCGCGTCTTACGCCGTCAAACGTGCAAAGTCTCCTCTTTGATGACGTCCTGTGGGCCAAGAAAGCCCGTGAGGAACACGACGCATTTGCTCAGGCCCTCCGCGATAAGGGTGTGCAGGTCCATCTGTTCGCGGACCTCTTCGCCGACGTCCTAAATCTTCCCGAAGGACGAGCCTTCGTACTGGATGATCTTTGTACCAACGATCAAATTGGCCCCTCGCTCGTTACTCCGGTTCGTTCCTTGCTCGATGACTTTGACGGAGCGAAGTTGGCCGAGTTTCTGATAGGTGGAGTCTTGAAGGCGGATTTGGCCCCACTCCGCGCAAAAAGTCTGTCGTGGGATCAATTGCGAGCAGACGATTTCGTCTTACCCCCGCTACCGAACACGCTGTTCCAACGAGACAACTCTTGTTGGATTTACGCGGGTGTGACCGTGAATCCAATGGCCAAGGCCGCGCGCAAGCGTGAATCTCTTCATACCAGGGCGATCTATCGTTACCACCCTTTGTTCAAGGATGAGAAATTCGACGTGCTCCTCGATTCTGAGACAGTCAATCATCAAGCAACGATGGAAGGCGGCGACGTGCATATTCTCGGTCACGGCACGGTGATGATTGGCATGGGAGAGCGAACGACGCCGATTGCTGTTGAAATTCTTAGTCGTCGACTTTTTGAGACTGGACTGGCGACACGGGTAATTGCCATAGAGTTGCCACACAGTCATGCGTTTATGCACCTTGACACGGTGATGACCATGATTGATCGAGCCACTTTCGTGCTCTATCCATACTTCGACCGCAATCTTCGTAGCTGGACCATCGTGCCCGGAACGAAGCCCGATACCGTGGCACTGAGCCAGAACGAAGATCTCTGGGAAACCTTGGCTCAGGTGCTAAAGGTCGACCGCGTCACGGTGCTCACGACGAATGAGGACGAACGAGCAGCTCAGCGCGAACAGTGGGACGACGGGACAAACTTTCTTGCCGTGTCACCGGGCGTCATCGTGGGCTACGACCGAAACGTGGCGACCAACACGATGCTTCGTCGCGCGGGAATTGAAGTTGTCACCATCGAGGGCAGCGAACTTGGTCGAGGGCGAGGGGGCCCGCGTTGCATGACGTGTCCCATTGAGCGAGAAGCGGTCCAATGAAGAATTCCAAAATCATTGGAGGCTTAAAGGGTCGAAGTCTTTTGCGTGACATTGACCTCACCAAAGATCAATTTATGGCACTCCTTGATCTTGCGGAGATATTGCGTACGGAGAAGAAATCTGACACGGAAAAGAAACGACTAAAGGGAAAGAATATTGCAATCATTTTCGAGAAGTCGTCAACGCGCACAAGGTCGTCGTTCGAAGTAGGGGGACACGACCAAGGTGCCCATGTGACCTACATGGGACCCGGTGACACTCATATGGGTCGCCAGGAGACCATAAAGGACACGGCGCGGGTACTTGGTCGCATGTTCGACGGCATTGAATTTCGTGGATTCGCTCATCACGACGTCGAGTTGTTGGCCGAGTTCTCGGGCGTGCCCGTGTGGAATGGGCTCACTGATGAGTGGCATCCTACGCAGTTATTGGCCGACATTCTCACCATCCGCGACCATTCCTCGAAGCCACTCGAGCGTATCGCTCTTACCTACGTCGGCGACGCTCGAAATAACACCGCCAATTCACTGCTGTGTGTTGGAGCACTCTTGGGTATGGATATCCGTATCGCGGCGCCACTCTCGTTGCAACCAAACGAGGATGTCCAACTCATTGCAAAACGATTGGCGCAGCATTCCGATGCGAAACTATCTATTACCGAGAACCCTCACGACGCGGTCGCGGAGACGGACTTTATTTACACCGACGTCTGGGTCTCCATGGGTGAACCCACTGATTCTTGGGCTGAACGAATCAAACTGTTACTGCCCTATCAAGTCAACGAGCAACTCGTGCACGCATCAAAGAATCCTGATGTGCGATTCCTCCACTGCTTGCCAGCACTTCATAATACGGACACCGAAATTGGTAAGGAACTGAACAAGAAGTATGGCGTAAGCGCGCTGGAAGTCACTGAAGAGGTCTTCGAGTCCGCCACGTCAATCGTCTTTGATCAGGCCGAGAACCGACTTCACACAATTAAGGCGGTCATGGTGGCGACGCTGGCCGGAGCTTGAAATCCTCATCGTTGCCGCACTAGGCGGTAATGCCTTGTTGCAACGAGGCGAAAAGCCCGCTGCCGAAATTGAATTGGGTCACGTCACCGACGCAGCTCGGCAACTCGCCAAGGTTTGTGACGGGAACGACGTCATCATCACACACGGCAACGGGCCTCAGGTAGGAATGCTGGCGCTTGAGAGCGCGAATGATCCTGCGCTAGAGCATCCGTTCCCCCTCGATGTTCTCGTTGCCCAAACGCAAGGAATGATTGGATACTGGATTGCGCAAGCGCTAGGTAACCTGCTCGACCGTCGCGTCGTGACGGTCGTGACCCAGACGGTAGTTGACGCACACGATCCCGCATGGTCAAAACCCACGAAGTTCGTCGGTCGCGGGTATTCCAAGGCTCAGGTGGACAAATTGAGTGAACGGCATTGGATCTTTAAGCAAGATGGCGATTCGTGGCGCCGCGTCGTCCCCTCGCCCGAACCTATTGAAGTGGTCGAGATGTCCTCAGTGACTGATTTGTTGGCGAAGGGATTGATAGTCGTTTGTGGTGGTGGTGGGGGAATACCAGTGACGAGAGATCGAGAGAACCGTCTTAAGGGTGTCGAAGCTGTCGTTGATAAGGACCTCGCCAGCGCCCTCATTGCTCGTCAAGTACATGCCGATGTCCTACTCTTCTTAACCGATGTACCGGCGGTGTACGTAGATTATGGGACAGCAACGCAACGCCCGCTTGCCAAGGTCACCGTTGAGCAACTTCGTGCCCTCAGTTTCGCGCCTGGCTCAATGGGGCCAAAGGTGGAAGCGGCGTGTCGATTCGTACAAGCGACCGGCAAACGAGCCAGCATTGGCACGATTGATGACTCGTTTGCACTGTTAGAGGGAAGTGTCGGGACTTCAATTCTTCCCTGATTGAAACGTACTCACGTGAATCAGTGGAGTTTCGTTGCCTGGCGTGGAGCACTCCTTAGAGAATCTCAAGGATTAAAGCGGAATTACTTGGCGCCGCTTCTTAGATGTGCAATAGAGAGTTGCATGTCGTCCGCTGACATGCTACTGTCGGTTGCACATTGCAGTTTGACGTAAAGGAGGGCTGAACACTGATGGCCGAGCTAGTGATTGAGCGTGAAATCCTGATCGAAGCACCGGTGGAGGTGGTCTGGCGGACCATCACCGAGCCCGATCAGATGGCCCTCTGGTTCGCCGACCGAGTGGAACTGACCGTCGAGCCGGGCGCTCGGGGTTTCATGTACTTCGGCGACCAGGGTGGCCCGGTCGTCGTGGTGAGCGTCGAAGCGCCCACGCGCTTTTCGTTTCGCTGGAACCATCCCCTCGAGGAGGACCCGGTCGTAGGTAACTCGATGTTCGTGGAGTTCACGCTGAGCGCCGAGGGCGACGAGCGCACCCGTCTGCGGGTGACCGAGCGTGACCACGAACTGCGCGACTGGCCCGACACGGAGAAGCAGCGCTACGCGGAGGATCATCGAGGTGGATGGTCCACGCATCTGGCGCGCCTCGCCACCTTGCTCGAGGGCCAATCGTGACGGTGATGACGTTGACGGAAGAAGAACTGGTGTCGGCCGTTGCCGAACCCTCTCGTCGACGGGTCCTCGATCTACTCATTCGCAATGGTGAAGCCAGCGCGTGGAGCTTGGCCGACCACGTACCGTTCTCCCGCCAGGCCGTGTCCAAGCATCTCGTCGTGTTGGAAGGAGCGGGGTTGGTGAGGCGCCGCAAGCAGCGTCGAGAGGTGCTCTACCAGGTGCAACCCGAGCGTCTCCACCAAGCCACCCGGGCGATGGCCGACCTCGCCGCGCAGTGGGACCGTCGCCTCGACGCCATCAAACGCCTCGCCGAAGCGGCTCACGCCGAAGCCAAGCCACGCGCAACCAAGGAGAGCACCTGATGCAGAACCAGAACTTCACGACGTCCTTCTCGGTCAAAGCGAGCCCGACGGAGGTGTTCGAGGTGATCAACAACGTCCGCGGATGGTGGACGGGCGAGGTTGAGGGCGACGCCAAGAAGGTGGGCGACGAGTTCACCTACGTCTATCCCGGGTACCACTACTCCAAGCAGAAAGTTGTGGAGCTCGTCCCGGGCGAGCGAGTTATGTGGCACGTCGTCGATTCGCGCCTCGAAGGACCGTCGGACCCGAGCGAGTGGACCGGTACCGACATCGTCTTTGACATCAGCGCGAGTGATGGTGGGACCGAGGTTCGTTTTTCCCACCGTGGCCTGGTTCCCGCGTTCGAGTGTTTTGAGAGATGTTCGGGTGGCTGGGGTTTCTTCGTCAACGCCAGCCTCCAGCGCCTGATCGCCACCGGTGAGGGCCCACTGTCACCCCCGTGGGAGTGAGAACGGCCCCACGGTGACCAGCGGGTAACTCGCGAGACGGGTTGGGACCGTGGCTCGCAATCCAGCGAGTTAGCGGACCGTCGTTGAGCGAGCGGCGAGCACCTTGTCGAGGCGCGCGGGGCTCAAGGCTCGGTGGGGGAGGTCCGAGTCGGCGGGTCGCATGCCGGCGATCAGCACGTCGAGGTGGCGTCGCCACGCGTCGGGGGCAATGGGCAAGGTCGCTTCGAGGACGCCGTTGAGTGAGAACATCGCCAACGTCAAGTCCGTACTCGTGAGGTCGTGGCGGACGCGACCGTGCTCTTTCGCGTCGAGCAGCAGGGTCGCAATGAGGTGGCGAGCGAGTTTCACCATCTCGTGATCCGTGTTCCACAGTCGCGGCAGGCAGCCGGCGTGTTCCGCCTGAAAGGCGCCGGTGGCCTCCAGGAACCTCTCGAGCCCGGTGCCCTCGGGTGACCTTGCGGCGTCGCGGGCCATCTGGATGATGGCGCCGAGGACCTCGTGTACGAGCGTGTCGATCAGTGCCTGTTTTGTGGGAAAGCGTCGATAGAGCGTGCCGATACCCACGCCGGCCACCCGAGCGATCTCGGTGACACTCGCGTCGAGTCCCTGTTCGTCAAAGACGCGAACGGCCGCGGCCAAGAGCTGTTCTCGGTGTCGCGCGGCGTCTTTGCGCAACGGCCGCGTGGTGGTGCTCATCGGCGCCTCACTCCGACTCGTCGCCGACGAGGGTACCGCCGGCGACGAGACCCAACTCGGCGTGGGGCAGCGTGGCTTCGGTGACGACGGCTGGCGGTCGTAGTCGCCCCGGCACGAAGAGGGCCGCGATCGCCGCGGCGATGGCGGCGACGGTCAACAACGCGAAGCCGTGGGTGTAACCGGACTCGCGGGGTATCGCCCCCGAGCGCACCCCCGAAGTCACGATGCTGCTCATGACCGCGGCGCCAATGGAGCCGCCGATGGTGCGGATGTTCGCGTTCATGCCACTCGCGACGCCGGTCTGTTCGGGTGGGACCGCCACCACCACGATGGCCGACATCGAGGAGAAAGCCAGACCGAAACCGACACCCTCGACGACCATCGCGACGAGAATCTCCCACTCCGCGGCGTGGGCGAAGGTGAGGAGCGCGAAGGTCACGATGCCCACGAGCAGCCCCGTGACGAGGACTGATTTACTCCCGAAGCGCTTCGACAGTGGACCAGAGAGCATGCCGAAGGCGAACATGAAGACGCTCGCCGGGAGAAGGATCAACCCCGAGACGGTGATGCTCACCCCGAAGCCGTAGCCCGCGGACTTGGGGGTCTGGAGGAACTCGGGGAGGAACGCGAACACCGCGTACATGCCCACACCGAGCAGTAACGCCACCAGATTCGTCGTCCACACGGCGGGGATCCTCATCATCTGCATGTCGATGAGTGGGTGCTCGGAGCGGGCTTCGACCACCACCCAGACCACGGCGAGGATGACGGTGCCGAGTAGGAGCCCGATAACGCTCGTCGAACCCCAGCCCCAGGTGGGCGCCTCGCTTATCGCGAGGATTCCGGCGACGAGCCAGGCCGAGAGCAGGAAAATACCGGCCCAACTGAGTGTGCCGGGCGTGCGAACACGCGACTCGGGGACGACGACGTGCGCGGCGATCGTGCCCGCCGCCATGACGATCATGGGGATCCAGAACAGCCAGTGGTAGTCGAGCGCGTTGACGATCGGACCCGCGAGCACGATGCCGAGGCCCGCGCCCGCCGCGGCCAACGCCGCGATGACGCCGATGGCGCCCATCACCTTTTCTTTGGGGAACTCGTCTCGGATCAGACCGAAGGCCAGGGGAACGACACCGCCACCGACACCTTGAATGACGCGGGCCACGATCATCAAGGTGATCGAACTCGCGATCGCCGCCAGCAGCGAGCCGAGCGTCAGAGCCACCAGCGTGAGCACCAGCATGCGCTCTTTGCCGTACATGTCGCCCAGTCGACCCATGATCGGGGTGAAGATCGCTGCCGACAGTAAGTAGGCGGTCAACACCCACGTGACGGTGTTCTGTGAGGTGTGCAGTCCCGCCTCAATGGTGGGCAGGACCGGAATGACCAGGGACTGCAGGAGGGCGTAGCCGCCAACGGCGAGGGCCAAGACGGCGTACGTCGCCTGGTAGGGCCTTCGGGCTTGCTCCTGCGCCATCGCTCGCCTCCGTTACGTATCCGGAG
>PKZN01000155.1 GCA_003133075.1 Acidimicrobiaceae bacterium
CGCACCGACCGCACGGGCCCGACTTTGCTGGGGGCCTGTGAATTGAAGATGGCGGCGAGGCGGGTGATGCCACCGTTGACGATCTCCTCGTAGACGACGTCCGCTTGGTCGATGCCCCACTGCGGCAAGGCCTCTGGGGTGTTCTCGATCTTCACCGTCAGGGCGGGTCGAGTGAGCGCGGTGCCCGAGGGATCGGGCAGGCCCGTCAGGGGCGACGTTGGTGGCGGCGCGGTGGTGGTGGTGGTGGTGGTCGTGCTCGTCGTCGTGGTGGGAGACGCGGACTTGTGGAAGTGCACGATGGAGAAGGCCGCGACGGCGATCACGATGACGACGACGAGACCGATGAGGAAGTTACGCATCAAGTAAAACTAGTCAAGGTGTTCCTCAGTGCTCGTCCGAGTGGGCTACATCGAGACGCAGGACGATGATGGTGTGGGGCAAGAGCGTCTCGGGGCTCAGGTGTTCGCTGCCCTCTACGAGCGTCCACCCGGTCGAGCGATAAAAGCCCAGCGCACTGTCGCGCGCGTTCGCCCACAGCTCCGTCGCACCCGCCTCCGCCAGCGCCTCGCGCGCCGCGCTCATCACGAGCGCGCCGTAACCGCGCCCTTGCGCGTCGAAGTCCGTAGCCATGTAACGAAGTTGGTAGCTCTCACGCTCAGGGTTGATCGGTGACGTGGCTCGAAAGAAGGACGCACTGACGACGAGCACGTCGTCGTAGAAGCCGCCAAAGTGCAGCGACGTCGAGTCGAAGTCGCGAGGGTCCTCCACGTTCGACGTGGGGCTGTTGCCCCGCAGCACTCGCCGGCGCAGTTCATAGAGCACGGGCGCCTCGACGCGCGCCACGCGAAACTCAGGCGTCGACAATCGTGCCCACCATGGTGATGAGTTCGAGCGAGGGGTCTCGTTCCATGGGAAAACGCTCGCCGGTCGGCTCGAAGCCGGCCTTCACGTAGAACGCGTTCGCGCGTTCGATGCTGGTCGTGACGTGCAAGAACAGTTCGCTGGCCCCACCCTCTCTCGCCCAGGTCGCGACGGCGTCGACCAAGAGGAACGCCGCGCCGCTGCCGCGCGCCGAGGGCGTGACGTACATGCCGTAGAGCCACTTGGTGCCCGGGTGCTCGTCGTTGCCCCCACCAGAGGCCATGCCCACCACCGTGCCTCGCCGCTCGACCAAGAAGTAGACGAACTGCTCGGCCATGGCCCGCCAGCGTTTGTCACTGAACCCACTGGCCGTTTCGAACGTCGACCCGTACGCCGCGGGCGTGTCCGAGAGCGCCTCGAGGCGAATCGCCTTGAGCGCGGACCAGTCCTCACCCCGGGCCCGCCGCACCACCAGATCGTCGCTCATTGCTGGCTCCGTCGCGGCATTATCTGTCCTGTTCGCATAGGTCCATTGTTCCATCTCAACCCCGGGTCGATATCACCCGTCCGACTAGGTCAATTCGCCCTCACGTTGGGGCAGGCGGGCGGAGTAAATCGAATAGCCGTCCACTTGGCGCACTAGGAAGGTCGCGATCACGGTCGCCGCCATCATCGGCACGGCGATGTTAAATCCCCCGTGAGTCAACTCCAAGACGAGCACCAGACCGGCCAAAGGGGCCTGCATCACCGCCCCGATCATGGCCGCCGCGCCCACGACCGCGAACGCCCCGAGCGGCGCGCCCGGCCACAGGTGGAGCCAGAGCGCACCCAAGAATCCGCCCAGCACGGCGCCCGTCGCTAAAAACGGCGTGAAGACGCCGCCGGCCGCTCCGCTGCCGAGGGTGAGGGCGGTGACCAGGGGTTTCAGGGCGAAGAGGGCGAAGAGGAGACCGAGGGAGCCCGCACCGAGAAAGGCCTCATGCGCGATGTCCTTGCCGTTACCGAAGAGTTGGGGGTACCACAGGCCCACGACGCCGACCACCGCGAACGCCGCGGGCATCGCCCAGAGGAGGTGCGCCCCCTCGGCACGATGGAATGAGACCCAGCCGATGAGTCGGACGTAGAAGATCGCGAGCAGTCCGATCACCACGCCCGCCACCAACGACCACACCATCAGCGACGCACTGAAGCGGTAGTTCGGAATGTTGGCGTACGTCGCGCCACTGGGCAGATAGACCCATGCGACCACCGTCGCGATCAGTGAGGTCGCGAGGGCCGGAAAGACCACGGGCAGCGCGAAACTCCCAAACAGCACCTCCGCGGTGAAGAGCGCGCCGCCGAGGGGCACGTTGTAGACGGCCGCGAGTCCCGCCCCGCCGCCGCAGGCGACCAGAAGGCGCTTTTGGGCGGACGTCAAGTTGAACCACCCCGCGAGCACCGAACCCGAGGCCCCGCCCATCAACTTGGGCGCCGCCTCGCGGCCGAGGGAGGCACCCATCCCGATGACGACTTCAGAGACGACTGCCGTGAGCAGACTGCGCCGCGGTGAGAGGTCACCGTCACCGCTCCAGAGTGCGTCGTCGATCTCGGCGTGCTCGCCCTTTAAGTAACGGCGAATCAAATACCACGAGACCGCACCGATCACGCCCGCTAACACCAGTGACGAGACTCGACGAGCGCCCGAGGTGGCGGCGACGGCGAGTTCGTAACTGCCCGAGTGGTAGTCAAAGGCGACGCGCTCGGCGAGCGAGAGGATCCACATCAACAGGTCACCGAAGAGACCGGCGGCGACGCCGGTCAGAACGACGGCCACCCAGAACGTCGGCGTGAGGCGAGCGTCACCGTCGTCGGTGACGTTGGGTTGCTCCATCGCGCCTCGGCCCGACGCGATTCGCCGCTTGATGAAGGGCTGGGGGACACGTTGGCGCTCGCTGTCACCGTTCGACTTGGGCACCCTAGGCCTCACCTTGACTCGCGGTTCCCCAGCGTAGTCAAGTCCTCGCGGTGAACCCAACGGGCAAACGCCACCATCTCGCTAGAAGTTATGGGGACGATGACGGCTACTCGTCGGTGAGATTCAGCGGGCCGTCGCCGAAGTCCACTGACGGTGACGAGGCGAACTGGTGGCGAGTGGGAATGAGGGTGCTCCAGGAAGCGCGGCTTCGACCAACGAGTCCGCGCGAGAGCGGGGTGCGGGCGAAGACCGCGCTGAAGAGCCATCCCATGAGGTAGGTAAAGGTGACCGCGAAGAGCATCATGAGGATCCACGGCACGTGACCGAGCCACCCGAAGCGTGTCGCCACGCGATGCAGAATGAAGATCCAGAGCAGCTGGGAGACGTAGATGCCGTAGGCCGCCTCCGAGCCGGACGCGACGATGGCGCGAGTCCTCGCGCTGCGTTGGGGGTTCACCAGGTAAACCCCCAACAGGTAGACCGCGACGATCGCCCCCACGTCGTAGGGCAGGACCGCCCCGGCGAAGGGGTCCGCGCCCGGCACGATGATTTTTGGAAGATGGTGGCCGTGTCGGTAGAGGTAGTCCATGACGATGGGCACCGCTCCAACGACGACCGTCCAGCACAAGATCGCTCGCTGGTGACCAACGACCCATTCGTGAAACCGCTCCAAGTAGAGAGCCGCGATCAGCCCGCCCAAGAGGTACAGCGCGTAGGAGAAGACGAGGCGCGTCTCGAGTTTGGTCGAGACCACGAATCCGAACCATGCGTGGCGCACGGCGTAGGGAAAGAACACTTGCCACACCAGTGCGCCGAGGAGTACGTAAAGGTGCGAGCGCGGAAAACGGCGCACGAGGGCCAAGAGCAGAGGAAAGACCACGTAGAACTCGAGCAAGACCAGCAAGAAATACAGGTGGTAGTAGCCCGTAGCGAAGTTGAAGAGCAGATTGTGCACGCCGGTGAGGGAGAAGATCGAGGACATTGGAATTCGGAAATACGGAAAGTTGTGCGCCTGTTTCGCGGCGGCCACCGGGAAGTAGATGACCGTCCACACCAAGTAGACCAGTCCGACCGCCATGAAGCGGCGCTTCCAGTAGACGCCGAGTTTGACTTCGTTCGCGTTCCGATAGCTGTAGGCGAGCATGCACGCCGAGACGAAGAGGAACGCGTCACGCGAGAAGTGCGTGAGGGTGAGCAAACCCGACGCGAGCAGACTCGTCGACAGCGGGGAGAAATAGATGAGGGCGTGCGTCGAGATGACGGCCGTCTGCTTGATCGGACGCATCGCGTCCACGTGGTCGAGTCGCTGGCGCGTGCCGTTAGGTGCCGCCTCAGAGGCTGTAGTCATTACCTTCCTCGATATCAAATCCCCGAGCGAACGACGAACCGCCTAGACGGCCTCTTCGTAGTCGACGATAACCTCGCCCGACCGCACGGCACCTTTACGAACCTTGCCAGTCCCGTTCGCCGGCAGATGATGCACGAGTCGAACGCTGGCTGGTCGGTGCGCTTTAACAAAGGCGCTACCGAGTTGCGCGCGCAGCGTCGAGACTAGTGCCGCGGCGGCGTCTGGCGTCAACAACACCGCGGTGTCGCGAGGTTGCACGTAGGCAACGGGGACCTGACCGAACACGTCGTCGGCCTCGCCCACCACTACTACCATCGCCACCTCTTCGAGCGCGGCGAGGAAGTTCTCAATCTCGAGCGGGTAGATCTTCTCCCCGCCACGGTTGATGACGTCGTCACTGCGTCCAACAATGAATAGATAACCGTCGTCGTCGAAGTACCCGAGGTCGCCGGTGCTGAGCCACCCATCGGCGTCGAATCGGTCAGCGTAACTCTGGCTTTCGTACGCCGAAATGACCGTGGTGCCCCTGATCTCAATCGAACCCACCACCACGGCGTCGCCGCCACTACCGTGTTCGGGCGCGACGACGCGGACGTGCACGCCGACCGGGACCCCGACCGAGCCGGACTTTCGAGGTCCTTCGATTGGATTGGCGCAGATNNCGGCGACAGTGGCGCCGACGCGGATCGTACGAATCGAAGCCTCGGGAGCGACACCTCATCGCCCTGGATCGCCGTGAGCCGCGAAATGATCGCGGGCACCGCGTTAATCCACGTGACCTCGAAATCATCGATGAGCTTCCAGAAGCCGGTGCGATGGAAGCTATCTTCGAGCACGAGCGATGATCCCGCGACCAACGTCGCGAGCACCGCCACCACCTCGGCGTTCACGTGCCACAGCGGTAGCGGGTTGAAGCCACGATCCTCCGGCTCCAAACGATTGTGACGGGCGATCAACGCCGCAGTCTCGAGCAGCTGCGGCGTCGAGAGCGGCACAACCTTGGGCGCACCCGTGGTGCCCGAGGACGAGAGAATGACGCCCCCGTTGGCGACACGAGACCCGTCGATTGCGCGCAGCGCCGCGGGTATCGCGTCAACTCGCTCGACTTGTCGCCACGAAATCGAAGCGTTCTCGGGCGCCTCGCGGTCACTCACCACTGCGGCCAGTCCCAGCGTCCGGGCACGATCTTCGAAGAGCCGAACGTTGGTGGGATTGAGGGTCGGATCCAGCGGAGCGACCCACACCCCGCTCGACAGTCCCGCGAGAAACCACGACGCGAAGGTTAGAGGATCCTCCAGCAAGAGTCCGATGCGGTCTCCGGGGCTCAGGCCCCACCCGTCGAGCTCTGCGCGAAACGCCGCGACCTCATCGCGAAGTTCGACAAAGGAGCGCACGCGCGACCCGCGCGCTTCGAGGAGATACGGCGCTGAACCGCGTTCAATCGCTTGGCGTTCAATCAGTGCGCCGAGCGAACTCGGTTCGTGCGATGTCGTGGCGGGTTCCATCGACGAACCGGCTAGTACATCATTCGATGATCGACGTAGTGCTTGAACTCAATCAGGTTCGACGAGGGGTCACAGGCGACGAAGGTCTGGTGCACTTCGACCTTGCCTTCGAAGCGAAGGCTCACGTCGCTGTAAAGCGGCACGTCGCGCTGACGGCACAGCTGGTAGAGGGAGTCAAAGTCGACCTGTTCTCGAAACGTCACGCCGAAGTGCCGAGGGTACATGGGTAGCTCCGCCATCGGTGTCAATTCGGTGGGCGACGGCGTCAGGTGACAGACGAGTTGGTCCCCAAAAAAGTCGAGTGTGACGCGGTCCTCGTAACGCCGCGCGAGTTTGCACCCTAACTTGGTGACGTAGAACGCGACCGTTTCGTCAAGGTCGTAGGCGGGTATCGCCAGATGGAAAACGTCACGACTCTCGCGCATTAGGGCTCAGTCGTCGTCGTCGCGAGAGCCGGGCTCGAACTCGAGCAAGGTCTCGCTACGCAGGCCCAAGCGAATCGTCTCAAGGGGAATAATGTCCGAGGTCGAGATATTGCCCAAGTTGGCGTCGGAGCCGACGCGCTGGACGAAGTAGGTCTGCAACTCCGTCGACGGCGCCTCAAAAAGGAGTCGGGTGTGGTCGATCTTCGCGCTGAGAATCTCCTCGATCAGGCCGTAGCGAAGTTCGCCGTTGGAGCGGCAAATCCCGCCTTTTCCGCCCTCGCGGGTCTCCAGGGTCACCAGGACCGCACCCGCGTCCAGGTCGGCCTGGATGTACTGAATCCACTTATTCGGCGCCATCGTGTCCGACGTCGCCTGATCCTTCGAGCCGACCTCGGAGATGACCAAGAAGTCGTCGGAGAGCAGCTTGACGTAATCAGCCTTGTCGTCGTTGGTGATGTCGATCGTGCCGTTGGACACCTCGACAAAACGGCAACCGTAACCCGCGCACAGCGCCCGGAACTCGTCGAAGCGGTCTTGGACGATGTACTTCTCGAACAAGGTGCCGCCGAGATAAAAATCGATGCCCGCCTCGCGAACAACGTCGAGCTTGGTGGCGAAGTTCTTCGTCACGACGGACGTGCCCCAACCAAACTTCACGAAGTCGATGTGCTCGCCGTGGCTTTCAATGACGTCGGCGAAGTGTCCGAGGGGCAAACCCTTGTCGATAATCATCGTCACACCGACCGTCCGAGGCTTGGACACTCTCGGCGGCAGCAGTAGCGGCATCAGCCAATATTACTGGCGGAGGATACGAAAACTCCTGAGAGGTCTGTCAGCGTCACTGTCGTTTCGTTGCAATTGTTGACGTTGCGACGTCGACGACACCACACCTCTCTTGGAATCTCCTGTGAATCGATCTCACGCTGCGCGTGGTCGACGAATTCCATCGAGTCAGCGAGCCCGCGCATCACGCACGTCGCTCGTTCGTGATCGTCGCAGCATCGAGGCCCGCGGCGCGCGCTCGGTACTCTGGTGGGCGTGACGCCCCCAGCAAAAAGTGCGCCTTCGTTCACTTTGGTGCGCCACGGCGAGAGCGAATGGAACGCCGAGCGCATCATTCAGGGACAAAACGACACGTCGCGACTCACGCCGCTAGGGAGAGTGCAGGCTCGCGACGTCGCGATGGTCCTCAGCGCTCTGACGTTCGATCGCCTCGTGGCGAGCGACCTGCGTCGCGCCCATGAGACCGCCTTGATCATCGCTTCCACGCTCGGACTCGTGCCCGAACTCGAGGCCCTGCTACGAGAACGCTGCTTCGGGGAGTTCGAGGGCCGCCCCGGCAGCGTTCTCACCCGCGAGATGACGGGCCACGCCACGGGCGTCGTCTTCGACGGCGACGCCCGACCGCCCGGTGGCGAGTCGCTGCGCGACGTCGTCGGGCGAGCAGGGAACTTTGTCACACGGGCGAACCGGCAGTGGCCCGGCGAGCGTCTGCTCGTCGTGTCCCACGGCGGAATGCTCAACGCCCTTCGACTCTTTCACTCCGGTGCGCCGCTCGAAGGTCAGTCGTGGTACCGCGTCGGTAACTGCGAGGTCTGGAACCTCGACGGCCCCGTCGACCTTTCGCCCGACGGTGACGAGGGCTAGGGCAGTGGGTTCGGCCGACGTCGCCACGGCGTCGCGCTCTGGCCGATGAGTGCCGGGGCCAGGGGCGTACGCGCCAACAGCAGCGTGAGGACGTAGCCCGCGAGAAAGGTCACCACGGCCACGCCGGCGGCTAGCGCGACCCACGGCACGTGCGCGGACAGGTGGAACCTCGTCGAGAGTCGCAGCAGCATCGGGATCCAGATCATCTGTGAGAGGTAGATGCCGTAGGAAGCACGCGACGTTGAGCGGACGCTGGTCCCTAGGAGGGCTCCACGTTGGGGGCTCGAGAGGTAGACGCCCAGCAGATAGAGGCAGACGGTCGCGCCGAGGTTATAGAGGACGGCGAAGGGCGCGAAGACGTCGAGGTGGGGGGCGAGGTACTGGGCGACGAACGAGTTGCCGGTCACGTGATCGAGACTCAACGCGACCAGCGCCACCAACCCGGTGCTCGCGATGACGAGGCGAACATGGTGGATCAGCCACTCGTGCACGTCGCTCAGATGCAGCGCGAAGATCATCCCGCCTAAGAGGTAGATCGGGTAGGACACGATGAGTCGAGTCTCGAGTCGGCCGCTCAACCCGAAGGGAAATAGGTGCCGCCGAATCGCGACGTCGTAGAAGAACTGCCAGAGGATGGCTGCTCCCAACACCGGCACGTGCCAGCGCCGCGCGCGGCGAAGCCAGAGCAACAACACGGGGAAGAGCACGTAGAACTCGAAGAGCACGACAACGAAGTAGAGCTGGTAGTAGCCGTTCTTCAGCAGCGTGAGGAGGTCGACCACTCCCGAGCCGCTCGCCAGGTAGTGCACGTCGACGCTATAGAAGGGAAAGGAGCCGACGGGCGTCGCGTTCGTGAAGACAAAGTACACGAGCGTCCAGCACAGATACGGCAGGCCCGTGAAGAGGAGTCTTCGTCGCCAAAAGTGAAGGAACGGGAAGCGCACGCACTCCACGTAGGTGAGCGTCAAGACCAGTGCGGAGATGAAGAAGAACGAGTCGCGCGAGAACCGCACGGCGAACAAGAGTCCCGCCGCCGTGAGGCTCGTCAGGATGGGCGCGAGGAAAATGAGCGCGTGCGAGGAGACGACGGCCGCCTGAGCCACCGGCCGCATGGCGTCAACGCGTGCGAGTCGACCCCTGTCGTCGCGAGGTGCTGTCGAGGCGGGGGGACTCTGGGGCACCACCGTGAACCGTACCGTCCAAATGCCCGAGTCAATCTTGGAGAATCCTTAATGAAGGACGAGCGTGCAGGCGGCGGTCGTCATCGCTAACGCCGCGACAATCGATCCGATCGCGGAGTACGTGCGCAGCGATGGTTTGATGTCGTGGCGTCTCGCGATGCGAATCCACAGTAGTGACGACAGTGCACCGGTCACCGCGCAATTGGGACCTACGTCGAGGCCGAGCAGGAGCGCAAAGGGGTGCGCAATCGCGTGCGCCGCGAAGAGTGACGCGGACGGGAGATTATTGATGACCAGACTCGAGAGAGTGGCGATCGCCACCGTGGCGGGCACGTTGGCGTGCACCAAGAGGGTGGCGCTCACACTCGTGGCCCGGGCAATCGAGCTAAAGCCCACCGCTACGACAAAGAGCACCAGCAGCGTCACAGGGCTCGCCGCTTTGAGTGTCTCGAACACGGTGGATCGACGACGGGCCAGGGGACCGACGACCTCGCAGAGCACCCCCGCGCCCAGCACCCACAGCGCGGGTCGACTCAGTGCCACCATCGCCACCACCGCGAAGGCGGCGCCGAAGAGGCCCGGTCCAGCCTCGAATCTCGCACGAAGACTCGACGGGTGGTGTCGCGCGCCTCGCAGCGCTCGCCATCGCCACGCGAGGACCACCGCAATGGTCACGGTCGTTGACGCGAGCCACGGCACCACCATGTGGAGAACGAACGTCGCGCCGCTGATTCCACGATTTGAAAACACGAGCAAGTTAGTGAGATTCGATCCAAGCAACAACAAGGACGCGGAGTTCGACACGAAAATCGTCCCAAAGACGAAAGCGGTCTCGTCGGTGCCCTTGCTCCGGGCCGCTTGAATGGCCACGGGCGTCATGAAGACCACCGACGTGTCGAGGTTCAACACGGCCGTGACGACTGCCACGACGATCATCGTCGAAATGAAGAGCGCGACCGCCCCACCGGGAGCGCGAGCGCACCAGGCCCCGACGAGTTGAAAGAGACCTTCGCTCGCCGCCACGTGCCCGATGAGCAAGAGCCCCGCGACGAGCACGAAGGGCGACCACGTGCCACTCAAGGCTTGAGTGAGCACGTGCATACCCGTACGCTACGGCGATTCGTCCGAGGCGGTTGCGGGAGGTTTTGTAGAGTCAGTTCATGAGCTGGCCCGCGGCGGAAGTGGTCATCGACGCCGAACTCGTGCGAGACCTCGTGCGGACGCAATTCCCCGCGTTAGCGGAGCGGCCCTGCGTCAACGTCGATGAGGGTTTCGACAACTCTCTATGGCGCCTCGGTGACGACCTCGTCGCGCGACTACCCCGTCGGGCAGTGGCGGTCGCTCTCATCGAGAACGAACTGCGATGGCTCCCCGAACTGGCCGGCGACGTATCACTTCGAACGCCACTCCCGCTACTCGCGGGGGTCCCAAGTGAGCGATTCGGGTGGCCGTGGCTGATTGCAACGTGGGTGGAGGGAACGCCCGGGGACCACACCAGCGACGCGATCCGCGCACACTCGGCGACGGCGCTCGCGAGATTCCTTCGACACGTCCATCGGGCGGCGCCCGAGGATGCACCGCGCAACCCCTTTCGCGGCGTGGACCTCGCCGAGCGTGCGACCGTCTTCGACGCCCGGCTCCTCGAGAACGCTGACCTCGTCGACGCGAAGAGCGTGGCTCGCACGTTCGACGTCGGCCTCGCAGCGTCACCCTGGGCGGGAACCCCCCAGTGGCTGCATGGGGACCTCCACCCCGGTAACACCCTCTACCGCGACGGTCGTCTCGCGGGCGTCATCGACTTCGGGGACCTCTGTGCGGGCGACCCCGCCTGCGACCTCGCGGGAGCGTTGATGTCCCTCCCTTTTTCGACCCTCGATGAGTTCTTCGCCGCCTACGGACCCGCCGACGAGGCGATGCTCGCCCGCACGATTGGTTGGGCGACGCTCTTTGGCGTGCTCATGGTGTCACTCGGTCGATCGGATCGACCGAGCTACGGAACCGTGGGCCGGTTGGCACTGGCCAACGCCACGGACCTCGTCGAACGCCTCGGACTATGACGCCTGGGGTCCACGAGCGACGGGGTCGTCCTATGCGCGCTACGGGTGGCCGTCTCGATTGCGTCGCGCCGGGGTAGTTTCTCTCAAAGGGGTGTTCGTGACGACGTCGCGCGTATATCTAGAAGAGGGCGCACACTCCGTCTTCGCCACGTCGCTCGACTGGCCCGGTTGGAGTCGACGAGCCCGCAAC
>PKZN01000068.1 GCA_003133075.1 Acidimicrobiaceae bacterium
GTGACGACGCCGGGCTCGAGGAGAAGTTCCGACACGTGCTCGACGAGACCGCTACGACCGACGAGCGTGGAGAGGGCCGCCGGAAGATTCCCCAACTGGGCATTCAACGACTTGGGACTCGGGAAGACCACTTCGATGTCCGGGTGCGACACCTGAAACAGCCGTTCGGGATTCGCGAGGCCCTTGAATCGGTGGACGCCGAGATCCACCAGACTGGCGTTTTTCTCGGTGCACCAGGCGGCGTGGTCTTCGGTCAAGGTCGTGGCGATGGTCGCCGTCGTGACCACCTGACCGCCGTGCGCGACCGACATCACTCGACCACACTGGTTGAGAGCGGGGCCGAAGAGGTCGCCATCGCGCTCTTGGGCCCGACCCGCATGGATCCCCATTCGCACGCCGAGGCCGTCCACGGAACTGAAGTCCTCGCGACGGAATCGTCGCTGGGCTTCAATCGCCGCCTCAACGGCGGAGGGGGCGTCCTTGAAGTGCGCGATGACTCCGTCGCCGGTGTGCTTCAACAACGAACCCCCGTAGCGCTCGATCGCCGAAGCCAGGATGTCGTCGTGGCGATGAAGCGCCTGCGACATGGAGGTGGTTGAGGCTTCCCACTTCGCGGTCGAGTCTTCGATGTCGGTGAAGAGCAGCACGACGTCCACCTCAGCATCGGTGGGCGCGTGAGGTCCGGTCGTTGTGACCATGACGCCTCCTCACCAGGACGAGTCCCCCGACAAAGACTAAGCGGAAGGGATATACTCCTGCACTTTGAGCGTGATGGTGACGCAAAGAGTGGACGACGCGCGCTCGCTAGGGGGAACCAGGTGCCCGTTATTCCATCACAATCATGGGCTGATCTCGTGCCCAGCATGCAGACCGGCGATCTGATCCTCTTCTCCGGCACGAGTCCCGAAAGTCAGTGGATCGAACTGTTCACCGGTGGCATGTACTCGCACGCCACGATGATCTACCGACCCGACCCCGCGCAACCGCCCTTGATGTGGCAAGAGGCGCCTTCGGGCATCGTGAACGATCCGTGGGTGAAGTCGCCCGACCCCGCAAAGTCGTTGCACGGTGGCGCACAGTTGGGTGACGCGCTGGCGGCGACCCAAGTAATTCGTTATCAGTACGGCGACTTCGCCTACTACCTGCAACTGAACTGGACGCGCCCCGCGAACCTCGAGTCACAGATGGAGTCGATCGTCTCAACCTACGACGGACGCCCCTTCGGCACCGTGATGGAGATGGCGCTCAACTACGTCATCGGCCACGAACTCAACATCTCCTCCGGCGACGCCATCATCTACTGCGCGCAACTGGTGGCCTTGACGTACCAGGCGCTCGGCCTCTTCAGCGACGCGCACCCCGCGAATTGGTACTCACCCAACTGCTTCGCTGGGCCACAATCGAGCGAACTTCCCTGGGCGACGGCCGCGTCGTTCAGCGCTCCCGTTCCGATCGACGTCCCCGTAGCAACGTCGTTGACCGCACGTTCGGCGGCGCAGTTGCAGGTATGGCCCGCCGGCCCGCTCGCGCCCGCGCAGCTTCCAACGCCGCCGAGCGCCGATTGGCACGCCTCATAATTTTTCCTCAGGCGTAACTTCGTCGCGCAGACGGCGAGCCAACGTGAACGTCATGGCACCAGACCTGAACCCTACCCGTGTCGACTCGTCGAACGCGCTACGTCCTTCGCGACGAGCTCCACACAATGTCGCGACTGCACCCACCGTCGTTGACCTCGTGACACCGTTTCCACGAGGTCAGAAAATACGAACAGCCGGGCCCAAGGCCCGGCTGTTCGTAAGTCGTGGGACCAGTGACTACATCATCCCGCCCATGCCACCCATGCCGCCGTCGCCCATCGGCGGACCGGCGGGCTCGGGCTTGTCGGCGACAATCGCTTCGGTGGTCAAGAGCAACGCCGCAATCGACGCCGCGTTCTGCAGCGCCGAGCGCGTCACCTTCGCGGGGTCAATCACGCCCGCCTTGACGAGGTCCTCGAGGACTCCCGTCGCGGCGTTCAGACCAATGGAACCCTTGGCGTCAGCCACTTCGCGCACTTTGACGGCACCTTCGTAGCCAGCATTGGATGCGATGTGGCGAAGCGGTGCCTCGAGCGAGTTCGCGACGATGCGCGCACCCGTCGCCTCGTCACCGGACAACTTCTCAATGAGTTCATCGACTGACGCGCGAGCGCGCACCAGTGCAGTGCCACCACCGGCGACGATGCCCTCGTCGATCGCGGCGCGCGTGGCGCTCAGGGCGTCTTCGATGCGGTGCTTCTTCTCTTTGAGTTCGACCTCGGTTGCGGCGCCGACTTTTACGACGGCCACGCCACCGGCGAGTTTCGCCAGTCGCTCTTGGAGCTTCTCGCGGTCCCAGTCGGAGTCGGTGTCTTCGATCTCGCGCTTGAGTTGCGCGACGCGACCGGCGACGTCTTCCTTGGAACCGTCACCGTCGACCAACGTGGTGGCGTCTTTGGTGACGACGATGCGTCGGGCCTTGCCGAGCAGGTCGATGGTCGCGCTGTCGAGCTTGAGACCGATCTCCTCGGAGATAACCGTGCCGCCCGTCAGGATCGCCATATCTTGCAGCATGGCCTTGCGACGCTCGCCGAATCCCGGCGCCTTGACGGCGACCGAGGTGAACGTGCCACGGATCTTGTTCACGACCAGTGTGGCGAGGGCTTCGCCTTCGACGTCTTCCGCGACGATCAACAACGGTCGACCGGCCTGCATGACCTTTTCCAACACCGGCACGAGATCGTGCACGGCGGAGATCTTGCCGCTCGTGAAGAGAATGAACGCGTCTTCCAACACGGCCTCTTGGCGCTCGGCATCGGTGACGAAGTACGGCGAGAGGTACCCCTTGTCGAACTGCATACCTTCAGTGAGCTCGAGCTCGATGCCGAAGGTGTTCGACTCTTCGACCGTGACCGTGCCGTCCTTACCGACCTTGTCGATGGCGTCGGCGATGACTTCACCGATCGCGGCGTCGGCGGCTGAGATCGTCGCGACCTGGGCGATCTGGGTCTTGCCCGAGACTTCCTGGCTCTGGGTCGCAATCGAGTCGACCGCCGCCTTCACGGCGAGTTCGATGCCACGCTTGAGACCTGAGGGGCTGGCGCCCGCGGCGACGTTACGCAGTCCCTCTTTGATGAGGGCCTGCGCGAGGACCGTGGCGGTCGTGGTGCCGTCACCGGCCACGTCGTTGGTCTTCGTGGCGACTTCTTTCACCAACTGCGCGCCCATGTTCTCGAAGGGGTCTTCGAGCTCGATCTCACGCGCGATGGACACGCCGTCGTTCGTGATGGTGGGCGCGCCGAACTTCTTACCGAGGACGACGTTGCGTCCCTTGGGCCCGAGGGTCACTTTGACCGCGTCGGCCAACTTGTCCACGCCGGCCTCGAGGCCGCGTCGCGCGTCCTCGTCAAACTTCAATAACTTTGACATGAGTCTTCTTTCATTTCTCGATGGGATGACGAGCCGCGCTCGTCACGGGCTACTTGGCGACAGTGGCGAGCACGTCGCGGCCGGAGAGGATCAACAGGTCCTCGCCGTCGACGGTGATCTCGGTGCCGCCGTACTTCGAGTAGACAACGGTGTCGCCGACCGAAACACCCGTGGGGATGATCTCGCCGGTCGAGTCCGTGCGTCGGCCGGGGCCGGTTGCGAGCACTTCACCCTGCTGGGGCTTCTCCTTGGCGGTGTCGGGAATCACGAGGCCGGAAGCCGTCGTGGCCTCGGCACTGTTGGGACGGACGACGATGCGGTCTTCTAGTGGGTGCAACTTCATTCTTCTTGCCTCCTGAGCAATTAGCACTCGATACTTGCGACTGCCAATTTAGCAGCCAGGCGCCTCGAGTGCCAACGGGGCGGTCCCGCCGCCGTAGCCTTCGTCCGTGGCCCTCACTCCCGCGCAGCGACGTGACCTGCGTCTGCTGGCTGGTTTGCGCGGTGTTTCGGTCCTCGGTGACTCAATTGCCCTGGTCACGCTGTATCTTCGCGTGGCGCACGGGGGCCACGGTTGGATGATCGCCGCCCTGGCCATTGCTGCGGCCCTCCCGTTGGTCGTGCTCGCCCCCATCGCCGGGCACGTCGTTGACCGTCTCGCGGCCAAGACCTTCCTCAGTGCGCTCTGCGGGCTGGAGGGCGTAATTTGCGTGGGAATCGGGTACCTCCACGGTGACGTGGTCACCGTTGGGCTGATGGCAGTGCTCACGTGTGGCGTCGCGTTCTCGATGCCGGGCTACTCCGCCCTGGTGCCCACCTTGAGCGGCGAGGAGAACGTCACGGTCGCCCAATCGACAATCCAGTCGGTCCAGGGTGTCGCCCTCACCGCCGGCCCGGCGCTCGGCGGCATACTCGTTGGCGCGACGGGCCAGAGCTGGCCGCTCTATCTCGACGCCGTGAGTTTCTTTCTCGCCGGTGTGGCCACGCTGCTCTTAGGGAGCGACCGTCGACCCCAGCGGCTCGAAGAGCACGAGAACAAGCCCGCGCGCGACCTTGGCGCGGGCATGCGCCTGATCTTCACCGACACCCTGCTTCGCCCCGTGATGGTGACCGTCACCGTTTTCATGCTCTCGTTGGGCGCCGTCAATGTCTCCGAAGTGTTCTTCATCACGCGCACCTTGCACTCCAGTGCGCTCTTTTACGGCCTCGTCGGAGCGAGTTTCGGCCTCGGCTCGATCGTCGGCTCGTTGGCCTCGAAACGACTCGGTCAAGATCCGCTCACACTCGTGCGTGTCGCTCTGTTGGCCATCGCCTCAATCGGGGTGCTCATCGGCGCCGTCGGACTCGTCGATCACGTCGGCTACGTCTACCCCCTCATGGTGGTCACGGGCGTCTTAGTCGGGGTCATCAACGTCGCCTTCTCCACGCTGTTTGCCGTGCGAACGCCGGAGGCCCTGCGCGGCCGGGTCTTCGCCGCGTCCGGGGCCTTCCTCTACGGCGCGGAGATGACCTCGATGGTGCTCGGCGGTGTTCTACTCACGGCCATCTCACCTCGAACGGTGTTCCAACTCGCCGGCGTCTCCTCGACGTTCACCGTGTTGCTCATCGCTCCGCTCGAACTGCGGACCAGCCGTCGTGCTCGCGCCGTGAGTTAGGGCGAGATCCGCGATCGTCGCCAGGCTTCGTCGAACTCGCGATAGACGATCCGGTCGTGGAGGCGGTCCTCACGGTGCTGCCAGAACTCGAATCGGTTCGGCAACAATCGGTACCCGCCCCAGTTCGCCGGCCGCGGCACGTCCTGGTCGTGGTAGAGCAGGCCGTACTCGCGCACGCGCTCTTCGAGGGTCGCTCGCGAGTCGAGGAGGTCGCTCTGCTTCGACGCGCGTGCGCCGAGTTGACTCCCGCGCGGTCGTGACGAAAAGTACTCGTTGGACTCGGCGAAGGACATCTTCTCGACGTCACCCTCGATGCGGATCTGTCGGCCGAGCGGCTCGCAGTACCAGAGCAGTGACGCCCTGGGGTTCGTACCCAGCTCGCGTCCTTTGCGCGAGTCGTAGTTCGTGTACCACCCAAAGGAGGTGTCGTCGTGGTGGCGAAGTAACACCATGCGCACACTGGGCACGCCCTCGCTCGTCGCGGTCGCCAGCGCCACCGCTTCGCGCTCGGTCATGACGTCCTTGGCCTCATCGAACCAACGCTGAAACTGGACGAAGGGGTTGGAGTCGGTGTCGGTGACGTCGAGGGGCACCCACCGCTCACTCACGAGACGTCCGCCAGTTGCCAGTTCGGCCGGGCCGAAAGGCTGAGTGCGCTGGGCCCGCTCACCTTGAGTCGATAGACACCCGCAGCGGCGATCATCGCGGCGTTGTCGGTACACATCGCCATCGCGGGTAGATGGACGTCGAGCCCGAACTCACGAGCCAGTTCTGCGAATTCACTGCGCAACCTCGAGTTCGCCGCGACNNGAGGCCGCCACGTCGGCGAGCGCCACGTCGGCGTGTCGCTGGGTGGCGCGCACCACGGCGGTCTTGAGACCGGAGAAGGAGAGGTCGAAGTCGTCGCCGATCATCGAGACCGGCAACTTCAACGCGTCGGGCGAACCCACCTGCGCGAGGCGGTCGATCTCGGGTCCTCCCGGGTAGCCGAGGCCCAGCCAGCGCGCGACTTTGTCGTACGCCTCACCGGCCGCGTCATCGATCGTCTCGCCTAGAACCTCGTGCTCGCCGGGACCGCGCTGCAGCACGATCAGACTGTGTCCGCCCGAAACCAACAGCGTCATGATCGGCCAGCGGAGATCACTCGACTCGAGTAACGGCGCGAAGAGGTGACCCTCTAAGTGGTTCACGCCGACGAATGGCAGGTCCCACGCCAGCGCGAGTGCCTTCGCCGTCGAGAGCCCGACCAGGAGCGAACCGATCAGCCCGGGGCCGCTGGTGACCGCGATACCGCTGAGGGCCGGCGCGCTCGCGTCCAGGTCCGCGTCCTCGAGCGCGCGACGAACGACCGGGCCAATGGTGGCGACGTGCGCGCGCCCCGCCAGTTCCGGCACGACCCCGCCGAAGGATCGGTGGAGGTCGATGGAGGATTCAACGACCGAAGAATGGATGTGAAAGTCCTCGTCGACAACGGCGGCCGCCGTCTCGTCGCAGCTCGTTTCAATGCCCAGGACCATCGCCACCGTGCCAGCGTAGGGCTCCACCAGAGGGCCTCAGCCGAGATCGGCCCAGAGCACGAGGGCGTCCTCGCGGGTGCGTTCGTAGTAGTTCTTGCGCACCCCCACCGGCGCGAAGCCGAATCGGAAGTACAGCTCCTGGGCTCGGGTGTTCGACGCGGCCACTTCGAGCGTCGCTCGCGCGACGCCGCGTTCTCGGGCGTCGGCCCAGGCCTCTTCGAGCAAGGAGGTCGCCACCCCACGGCCCTCGTGGCCGGGCAGCGTGCCGAGGGTGTTGACGTGTAGTTCGTCCATGACGAACATTACGCCGAGGTACCCAATGATCGTGGCGTCCTCGACGGCGACGCGGTACCGGCGCGTCTCTTGGTTGGTGATCTCCTCGAGCAGCATCGACCGCGTCCAGGGCTCGGGGAACTGCGCGACCTCAATGGCGAGCAGGTCGGGCACGTCGCGCCGCTCGGCCGCTCGAATCGTCCAGCCCGCGCTCACCCGGGACGCTCGCGAGTCGAGAAGTTCGCCACCGCGTCGGCCTCGCGCAGGTAGAGCGGCGCGACGTCGGTTTCGGGCTCACGCGTCGCCCCGAGGCGCAGGGCCTCGATCGGTGGCGGAACCCGTTGGTCGAAGCGAGACGCCGATCGAACCTCGCCGAGCGCCGCTTCGTAGCGAAGTGCTCCGTCACCACTGAAGGTCACGGCCGCGCCACTCGCCCCCCACGTCGCAACGAGCGCACTCGGCACCGTGACCGCTGCGTCGCTGAGGACCCGCACGCTCTCGGTGAGTTCGAAGCTCTGGACGAAGAGCTCGCCCCGTCGAGCGTCCACCGCGCACACGAGCGTGCCGCGCACGCCCGCGGAAAAGGCGCCCGCGGCGAGGAGTTCGAGCGAGGTCACCGTTACGAGCTGCGCACCCGCACCGAGAGCGAGACCGATCGCCGTCGCCACGCCGACTCGCAGACCGGTGAAGAGCCCCGGGCCTCGATCGACCACTATGCGCTCGAGGTCACGCGCCGCCAGACCCGCCTCGAGGAGGAGTCGCTCGATGCCCGGGGTCAGGGCTTCGGTGTGGTGACGCTCATCGTCGACCACGAGCTCGCGCTCGGCGCCGTCGCTCGTGCGCAGCGCCATCGCGCACGCGGGCGTCGCGGTTTCGATGGCGAGGATGTTCACGCGCTCGCCCACGCGTCGAGCTCGTCACGTCGGTCCTCACTGCGCGCACCGTCGACCACCAGCGTTCGCCCGTCGGACTCATCGAGGATGAACGCCACGCGCAACACGTCGGGTCCGTAGATGGCGGCCGCGAGGTCCCCCCACTCAACGAGCGCGACCCCGGACTCCTCCACCAGTTCGCCGAGGTCCAGGTCGCGCACCTCGGCGAGGCTCTCGACGCGATAGACGTCCGCGTGGTGCAGGGTGGTGATACCGAGATCGTTCGAGCACTCGTGTTGGCGCACCATGGTGAACGTCGGACTCGTCACGCGATCACGAACGCCGAGACCGAGCGCGACACCTTGGGTGAAGGTGGTCTTGCCCGCGCCCAACTGTCCAATCAGCAGCACGACGTCGCCGGGTCGAAGCACCCGCGCGAACGCCGCGCCCGCGACCTTCGTGTCGGGCGCGTGCGCGCAGTAGCGTCGCCAGCTCACGGCGTCGCCATCACGCGACCGAGGGTGCGCAGGTCCTCGCGCATCACCGCGACGACGCTCGGTCCCCCGCGAAGCGCCGCGGCCGGGTGATAGGTGGGAATGCCGCGGATAGCGCCCGAGCGGAACACGTGGCCGTGCACCTGACCGATCCCGGACTGGTAGGCGAAGAGTGCGCGGCCCGCCGTGTTACCGAGGGTCAAGATGAACTTGGGCGCCACGACGTCGAGTTGTTCGACGAGCCACGGTCGACACGTCGCGATCTCGCTCGGTGTGGGTGTGCGATTGGCCGGCGGTCGGCACTTGACGACGTTGGTGACGTAACAGGCGTCCCGGGTGAGCCCGAGCTCCTCGTCGAGCAGCGTGAAAAAGAGCTTGCCGCTTCGCCCGATGAACGGCGCGCCACCCTCGTCCTCGGTGCGGCCCGGCGCCTCGCCCACGATCATGAGCCCCGCGTGCAGGGGCCCCGAGCCGATGACGACCCGCTGGCGGGTCTCACTCAGCCCGCAGCGCACGCAGGTCGATAGGCCCTCGAACTCCGCCATCGTTCAGCGCACCGCAACCCGCGGCACGCGAGGTCCAATCCGCGTGAGGATCTCCCAAGAAATGGTGCCATCACGCTCGGCCCACTCGTCAGCGGTGATGACCTCATCGCCTTGACGACCGAGCAGGACCACCTCGTCGCCGAGCGCCACGTCGTCATCCCCGACGTCGACGATCAGTTGGTCCATCGTCACGACGCCCGCCAGTGATCGCCGTCGCCCGCCGATGAGGACCTGCGCCCCGCCCTCGAAGAGCGCTCGGGGAAACCCGTCGGCGTACCCGAGGGGCACGGTCACGACGGTGGCGTCGCGCTCGAGGGCTCGCGCGCGACCGTAGCTCGGGCGTTCCCCCGCGGCGAGTCGTCGCCGCGCGACGACGCGCGCCCGGATCGTCATCGCCGGCTCCAGCGCGAGCCCCCGGGAGCTCAACGTCTCGCCACACCACGGATCGGGCAGATACCCGTAGAGCGAGAGGCCGACGCGCACCATTGAATAGTGCGATTCGGGGTAACCGAGGGTTCCCGCAGAGTTCGCGCAGTGCACCACCCGTGGTGCGGCACCTCGCTCCCTCAAGGATCCGACCAGCTCATCGAACGTTCGGATCTGGTGGGTCGTGAAGGCGCGGTCCTCCTCGCTCGCCCCGTCGGCCACCGAGAGGTGGGTGAAGAGACCTTCCACGTCGAGGTGCTGCGAGGAGGCGACCGTGTCGATGACCGCGTCGAGGTCGTCGGGCGCAACACCCATGCGGTGCATGCCGGTGTCGACCTTGACGTGCACGAGGTGACGACCTCCAAGGTCCTTCGCGCACGCCACCAGCGCCGTCGCACCCGCCATGGAGCCGACGGTCACGGTCAGGCCGTGCGTGAGGGCCAGTGGAATCGACGTGGGCGCCACTTCGGCCAAGACGAGAATCGGCGCCTCAAAACCGGCCTTTCGTAGTTCGACGCCCTCATCAATCGTGGCCACCCCGAGGGTGTCGGCACCACCGTCGAGGGCGGCCGCGGCCGCCAACGTGGCCCCGTGCCCGTACCCGTCGGCCTTGACCACCGCGCACAGCGACGTGGCACCAATCACCGCTTTGATGGCGCTCGCGTTGGCCACGATGGCCGCACGAGACACCTCCGCCCACGCGGGGCGGTGGATGCCCTCAACGGGCACGCGGCTCGTCTCCGCGCGAGGAACCAATCACGATCGCGGCCGCTAGGTCCGACGTGTGCGTCATCGAGAGGTGCAGCGTCGTGACGCCCCGAGCTCGCGCCAGTTCGTCGGCCGGGGCGTGTAGGAGCACGCTGGGCGCGCCCGCGTCGTCGAGGGTCACCTCGATCGATCGCCACGGTGCGGCGCCCAGGCCGACGCCAAAGGTCTTGAGCACCGCTTCCTTCGCGGCGAAACGCGCGGCCAGACGCTCGGGCCGCGCGTGCGCGTCGCGGCGTTCACCGTCGGTGAAGAGCCGCAGGGCAAGCCGGGGATGACGTTCGAGCGCGCCGGCGAAGCGCTTGACGTCGACGAGGTCCAGACCGACGCCCTCGGTCGGCACTACTCCACCGTCACGGTCTTAGCGAGGTTGCGCGGTCGATCGACGTTGCGACCGAGTCCGCGCGCCATGGCGTACGCGAAGAGTTGCAGCGGCACCACGTCGACCATCGGTGTGAAGAGCGGCTCGGTCACCGGCACGCGAAGCACGTAGTCTGCGAGCGCGTCAATGGCCTCGTCGTCGTCGGTCGCCACCGCGACGACCGTCGCGCCGCGCGCTTTCACTTCGGCCAAGTTCGAGAGCATCTTGTCGTGCAGGAGGATGTCGGTCGTCACCGCGACGACGACCACACCGGGTTCGATCAACGCCAAGGGACCGTGCTTGAGTTCGCCCGCGGGATAGCCCTCGGCGTGCAGGTAGGTGAGTTCCTTCAACTTCAGCGCACCCTCCAACGAAGTCGGGAAGCCGACGTGTCGCCCGATGAAGAAGAAGTCGTGCGCCCCGACGAGTTGTTTGGCGACGTCTTCGACGTTGCCGCGTCGCTCGAGCGCCGCAGCCACCTGGTCCGCCACGGCGTTGAGCCCTTTAAAGAGCGCGTCAATGTCGCTCGCCGGGAGCGTCTCGCGTAGTTGCGCGAGCCGCAGCGCGAGTAACTCCAGTGCCGCGACCTGGGCGACGAAGGCCTTCGTGGAGGCGACCGAGACTTCGAGACCGGCCCGCGTGTAGATCACGGCGTCTGACTCGCGCGCGAGCGAGGAGCCCACGATGTTCGACACGCCCACCACGCGCGCGCCGCGGCGCTTCGCCTCGCGAATCGCCTGGATCGTGTCGATCGTCTCACCACTCTGCGAGACACCGATCACCAAGGTGCCCACCTCGACGATGGGGTCGCGGTAGCGATACTCACTCGAGATGTCCACGTCGACGCTGACGCGCGCCCAACGCTCGATCGCGTACTTGGCCACCAGCCCGGCGTGGTGCGACGTCCCGGCCGCGACGATGACCACCCGCTTCACGTCGCGTAGCTCCTCATCGGAGATGCGCAGTTCGTCAAAGGTGATCGTGCCGTCGCGTCGACGTCGATCGAGCAACGTGGCGCGGATCGCCTCGGGCTGCTCCTCGATCTCCTTGGTCATGAAATCGTCGTGGCCGCCCTTCTCCGCGGTCTCGAGGTCCCAGTCGATGGAGAGTTGGTGGAGACGAACGGGCGTGCCCTCGAGATCGATGGCGCGAAAGCCTTCGGGACCGAGGCGGACGATCTCATCGTCATTGACCGCGTAGAACGCCGTCGCCCGGTCCAAGATGGCGGGGATGTCACTCGCCAGGTAGGTCACGCCCGGCGCGGTCCCGACGATGAGGGGCGAGATGCGCCTCGCCGCGACGATGACGTCGGCTTCGGTCGCGTCCATGGCCGCCACCGCGAACGCCCCGCGCACCACCGCCAAGCTCGCGCGAACCGCCTCCATGAGTTCCAAGCCCTGCGCGCGCGACTCTTCGATGAGGTGGGCCAGCACCTCAGAGTCGGTGACCGAACTGAAGAGGTGGCCGCGCGCTTCGAGCTCTTCTTGGAGCTCCGTGTGGTTCTCGATGATGCCGTTGTGGATGATGGCGATGTTGCCCGAGCAGTCGAGGTGCGGGTGGGCGTTNNGACTCGGTGCCCTCGGCGATTCGCGCTCGCCAGGTCTCACCCGAGCGCACCAGGGCGATCCCGGCCGAGTCGTAGCCGCGGTACTCCAGCCGAGCGAGACCCTCCAGCAGGGTGCCCAGCGTGTCGGAGGATCCAACGACCCCGATGATGCCGCACATGCACCCAGACTACTCGCGCAGTTTTTGGGCTCTTCGAGTCCTACGGGCCGTAGAGCGACTTCAGTCGTTCGGCGAAGACCTCGACGAATTCGGCGTTTAACGCCTCGATCATGATGCGAACGAGGGGTTCGGTACCCGAGGGTCGAACCAGCAGCCGCACGTCGGCGCGGTCCACCCCGTAGACCTCGAGGAGTTCGTTGAAGAGCCCTTGGACGATCTCGTCACTGAAGTGCTCGAGTGAGACGCCGAAGAGTTCCTGGGGCACACGGCGCCACGCCCCGCCCGCGAGTTCCGCCAGCGGACCCCGACGCACCACCAGCTCGCCCAACAACAGACCGGTCAACAGTCCGTCGCCAGTGGGCGCCAGGTCGCGGAAGATGACGTGCCCGGACTGCTCCCCACCGAGGATCCAGCCCTTGTCCTCTAAGGCCAACAACACGTTGCGGTCCCCCACGTCAGTCTCTTCGATCTCGATCTGGGCGGCGCCGAGCGCGCGATGGAGGCCGAGGTTGCTCATCGAGGTCACCACGACGCCGCCCCCGAGGACCGCTCGTTCGTGGCGATCGAGCGCGAAGAGCACCATCAAGTCGTCGCCGTCGCGCACCGTGCCCTCGCTGTCGACCGCGATGAGGCGGTCCGCGTCACCGTCTAAGGCCAGACCGAGGTCGGCGTTGAACTCGAGCACCGCGGCCACGAGGCTCTCGACGTGCGTCGAGCCGGAGCCCTCGTTGATGTTGCGACCGTTGGGTTGGTCGTGAATCACGCGCAACGTGGCGCCGGTAGCGGCGAAGAGTTCGTGGGCGACGTGCGAAGAGGCCCCGTTCGCACAGTCGATGACGATCGACAGACTCGAGAGGTCGCCGGGGGCGAGTTCGCGCAAGTGCGTGGCGTAGTCGTGCTCGGCCGATTCGTCGATGTCCACCGTGTCGAACTCGTTGGTCGAAGGACTCTCGGCGACGTTGAGCGCACTCTCAACCGCCGCCTCCGTGGCGTGGTCGAGCTTGGCACCACCGACGCCGAGGACCTTCAGGCCGTTGTCGTAATAAGGGTTGTGGGAGGCGGAGACGACCACGCCCGCGCCGCCGCGCTGTTGAGCGATCACGGCCACGCCCGGCGTCGTGAAGTAGCCGAGGTTGATGCCGGTCGCCCCGCCGTCGGCCAGTCCGGCGAGCACCGCCGCCGCCAACGTGGGCGAACTCTCGCGCGTGTCGTAGCCCACGAAGATGGGCACGGAGAAGACGCTCGCGACGGCCCGGCCGAGTCGGTACGCCAAATCGACGGTGATCTCGTCGCTGGCGCGCCCTCTGATGCCGTCCGTGCCGAAACGCACGGGCATGACCATTACCGCTTGGAGTACTGAGGAGCCTTGCGCGCTTTTTTGAGACCGTACTTCTTGGTCTCCTTCTTGCGCGAGTCACGGGTGAGGAGACCGGCCTTCTTCAAAGCCGGTCGCACACCCTCGTCGATCTCCAACAGTGAACGCGAGATACCCAAGCGCAGAGCGCCCGCTTGTCCCGCGACGCCGCCGCCTTCGATGGTGGCGTCAATGTCGTAGGTCTGTTGCGCGTCAATGAGGCGTAGCGGCTCCATCACCATCTGACGGTGCGTCGCGGAGGTGAAGTAGTTGTCAAAGGCGCGCGAGTTGATCGTGATGGTGCCGGTGCCCGGGCGCAGGCGAACCCGAGCGACCGCTTCTTTGCGTCGTCCGGTGGTTTGGGTCAGGGGTGTGGTCACGTTGCTCCTTAACCGCGGCGAATCGCCGAGGTGTCAAAACTCTTGGGCTGTTGGGCCGCGTGGGGGTGCTCGGGTCCGGCGTAGACGAAGAGCTTGTCCATCTGCGCGCGTCCGAGGCGATTCTTGGGCACCATGCCGCGCACGGCGTCAGCGACGAGCTTCGCTGGGTCGGTGTCCATCAAGGTCTGCCAGGAGGTCTTGCGCAGACCGCCGGGATAACCGGAGTGGTGGTAGTGGAAGTTCTGGGCGGCCTTGTTGGCGGTGACGACCACCTTGTCGGCATTGACGATGATGATGTAGTCGCCCGTGTCCACGTGGGGCGCGAAGAACGTGCGGTGCTTGCCGCGCAGCATCGATGCGGCGACCGTCGCCACGCGGCCGAGGATCAGGCCCTCGGCGTCGATGACCAGCCACTCGCGAGTCAACTCGGCGGGCTTGGGTGAGTACGTCTTCACAATTCTTCCTTCAGCGATCTACGAACCAGCCTCGACGGGGTCCGAGGGGACTCTCCATCTTACGAAACTTCGGGTCCTGGGGGCAAGTTCTCCCGGATCGACCCTACCGGACGCCACGAGTCGCCCAAACCGGCGTCTGCGACCCGTGCGTTAGAGCACCAGGAACTGGCGGCTGTCGATGAGTTCGCGGGCCGCGTCGAGGTGACCGGCGTGGCAGGCGGTCTCTTCGATCAGGTGGAGCAGGATGAATCGCAGGTTGTTGACTGGCCATTCCCCCCACCCCGGGTCGCGCTGGGCGGGCGGGGCGTCGAGTGGCGTCGCCGCGATGATCTCGTTCGACCGCGCAGTCTCCCCTCGGTACAGCTCGAAGATGTACTCGGCGCTTTCGCCCGGACCGACGTGCCAATCGCCCTGATCGTCCAGGCCTCGCTCGGCGAATAAATCGAGCGACTCGCCGGCCACGATGCAGCGCACCCAGTAGTGCTCGACGCCCAAGGCCAAGTGCTTGACCATCCCGAGGGGTGTCCAGCCCGAAGGCAGGGTCGCACGGCGCAGTTGTTCTTCGTCGAGGCCTTGAAGAATCTCCACCACGTGGTCGCGCTGGGCGTCGAGGAATCCAATGAACAGGTCGGTCTCACTCGTCATCCGTCGATGGTAGCGCCGGCCTTCTTCTCCGTCACGAGCCTCGCGTGGCTACCAGATGGTGACGCGACGCTCGGGATCGAGCCAGAGGGCATCACCTTCCTTGACGTCGAAGGCCTCGTAGAACTCGGCGATGTTCCGCGCGATCTGATTGCAGCGAAACTCGGGTGGCGAGTGCGGATCGATAGCGAGATGTCGCGCAACTTCCTCGGGACGCGCGTGGTACTGCCAGACCTGCGCCCACGAGAGGAAGAAGCGCTGCGCGCCGCTCAACCCGTCGATGACCGGAGAGGGTTTCCCGTCGAGGGAGAGCAGGTACGCCTTCCACGCGATACCCAGTCCCCCGAGGTCGCCGATGTTCTCACCAATCGTCAGGGACCCGTTGACGTGTTGACCGGGGGTCTCGGCCGGGACGAGCTCGTTGTACTGCTCGATCAGCAA
>PKZN01000038.1 GCA_003133075.1 Acidimicrobiaceae bacterium
TCGAATGATTGAGTTGAGGGATGCACCATCACGTAGTCGAGACCCATCGCTCGAGCGTCCTCGAGGACCACGCTCACGAGATCGCTCCCGACGCCCGCGTTACGCGAGGCCGGCTCCACGTAGACGCTTTGGAGGATTCCGCCACGTCGCACGAACGTCCCCGGACCCGGGATGCGATCGATGACGCACAGCCACGCGCAGCCAATCGCGCGACGTTCCGCTCGCGCCACGTAGCCCACGTGGGAGCGTTGGTGAGCGTCAAACCACTCACGCGCGTTTTCTTCGAACTCCTCGGGGGACATTCCGGCTTCGTCGCCCTCCTCGGTCCTCCAGTGATAGCGCAACGCGATCACGTCAGCGAGGTCCCCGTCATTGGCTCGTGAGACAGTCGGCACCGCGGACACCGCGCCAGCCTACAGAGCACCTCTGCGCCTGGTGGTCCGCGTCCTATCGCGCTGAGCGCCGCGTGACGAACGACGAAGAAGCATGTGCGTGTGAGAGGTCCCGCCTCGATCAGCCCAACTCCCAGAGGAGTCGGTAGTAACGGATTTTGACAAGGTCTGGCTCGTAGCCGTAGGCCCGGTACACGTTGTCCTCCCACTCGGGTCCGTAGTTCCACACGGCACTCCACGCCGCGACGGCCAGGTCCGCCCAACGATCCGCCACGCCCAAACGACCGAGGTCAACGTGCGCGGTCCAGTTCCCTTCGTCGTCGAGGAGTGTGTTGGGCGCGCACGCGTCGCCGTGGCACACCACCAAGTCCTCGTCGGGTGGCGAACGTAACTCCTTCATCGCGGCCGCCACGCTCAGGCCCGCGAGGTCCCAGCCGAACTCGTGGTAGTCGTAGTAGCCACGCGCGAAGCGCCGCTCCACCTCGGCGCGTCGACGGCCGAGCGACCAGTCAAACGGGCACGATTCGACCGGCAGGGTGTCGTGCAGCGCCCGAAGTCCGCGCCCGAGCGCCGTGGTCGCGGTCAGCGGGTCGCCTCGCCATCGCGGTGTGACGGCATTCTGCGCGTCGATGCCCCGAGTGACCATCCACGACCCACCCTCGTCCGACCCGTACTCCACCACTTCGGGCACTCGAGTATGGGCCGCCGCCCAGGTGAGGCGCGGGACCTCCCCCGACAGGTCGGCGCCGTTGGTTGGGGGCATCCACTTCACGTAGACCGCCGAGGATCCTTCGCCGAGACGCAGGGTCAACCCGCCGATTTCGTTTTGCCAGACGAACTCGTAGGGTTCAACGTCGAGAAAACGCATCAGCGCGTCGGGGATGTCGACTGGCTCCTGCGGTGGTCCCGAGAGCATGATCTCCTTCCCGAGGGCCACGCCGGATCGACGTAGTGGGCATCAACTCGAGCCTAGAGAATTCTCGGTTCACGATTCCGTCGCACGTGAGCGGCGCTCTGTCTACACTCCTGCACCATGGATCTCATCACGACGCCCTTTGACGCCCGGACCCGCGCGAATGACGTCGTCGCGGGACTCGATCTGTCCGGTCGACGTATGGTCGTCACCGGCGGCGCGTCGGGCATCGGTGTCGAAACAGTGCGCGCACTCGCGAGCGCGGGTGCGGTGGTCACGATGGCGGTGCGCGACGTCACCGCCGGTGAGCGCGTCGCTCGAGAGCTCGCCATCGACACGAACAGCGCAGAGATCGCCGTGAGGGAACTGGACCTCACCGAAGTGGCCTCGATCCGACGATTTTGCACCGAGTGGCGTGGCCCACTGCACGTCTTGATCAACAACGCCGGGGTCATGGCCCTACCCGAATTGGTCCTTTCCTTCGACGGACACGAGTTGCAGTTCGCCACGAACCACCTGGGGCACTTTGCCCTGACCGCAGGGCTGCACCACGCGCTCGCGAGCGCCGGTGGCGCGCGGGTGGTCTCAGTGAGTTCAAACGCCCACCATTTCTCGCCGGTCGTCTTTGGCGACATCGATTTTGAGAATCGGGCCTACGACCCCTGGTCGGCCTACGGACAGTCCAAGACTGCGAACATTCTGCACGCCGTCGAGATCACCCGACGGTGGGCACAAGACGGCATCGTCGCGAATGCGTTGCACCCCGGTGCGATCCCCACGAATCTCCAGCGACACACGGGCACCATGTTGACCCCCGTTGAACTCCGAAAGACGCCCGAACAAGGGGCCGCCACCACCGTGCTGCTCGCGAGCTCGCCGTTGCTCGAGGGGATCGGCGGGCGGTACTTCGAGGACTGTAACGAATCGCCCATCGTCACCGACTACGTGGCGTTCGCGCCGGGCGTCGCGCCCTTCGCTATGGACGATGAGAACGCCCGCCGCCTCTGGGATCTCTCGCTCACCTACCTCGACGTGTCGAGGGGTTGACGCGACGTCAGCGGGCGAGGGCGGCGGCGAGGTCCTCGATCAGGTCCTCAACGTCCTCGATCCCGACGCTCAGTCGGATGAGATTGTCCGGTGGCGCCAGGGCCGAGCCCGCCACCGAAAGGTGCGTCATCACCGAGGGCAGTTCGATGAGACTTTCGACACCACCGAGTGACTCGGCGAGCGTGAACACGCTGGTCGATTCACAGACCTTTTTCGCGACGTCGGTGCCGCTCGTGAGCGTGAAACTGACCATGCCTCCGAAGTCGCTCATCTGCTCGGCCGCGACGCCGTGGCCCGGGTGGCTCGAGAGGCCCGGGTAGTAGACCCGTGCGACCGCGGGGTGACCCTCGAGGAACACCGCGATGGCGCGGGCGTTCGAGCAGTGGCGGTCCATGCGCACACCGAGGGTCTTCAGTCCGCGCACCAACAAGTAACAGTCCAGCGGTCCAGGCACCGCGCCGATGGCGAACTGGTGAAAACGCAGTGTCGCGGCGAGCTCGTCGTCGTTCGTCGCCACGAAACCCCCGAGCACGTCTGAATGGCCGCCCACGTACTTAGTGGTCGAGTGCACCACGACGTCCGCGCCCAGGGCGAGCGGCTGTTGGAGGTAGGGCGTGGCGAA
>PKZN01000006.1 GCA_003133075.1 Acidimicrobiaceae bacterium
GCGACGACGCGCCCCGTCTCGAGTTTGGTTGTTTCAGGTGCTGCGGTCATTTGATTCTCACTTTCCCGAGCGGAGCGCTTCGGCGCCGCCCACGATTTCCATAATTTCGGTGGTGATCGAGTCCTGGCGGGCCCGGTTCATCACGCGCGTCAAGGTCTGGCCGAGTTCGTCGGCGTTCTCCGTCGCCGCCGCCATGGCGCGTTGTTGCGAGGTGTGAAAGGCGGCCGCGCCTTCGATGAGTGCGGAGAAGACTTCGCTCTCCAAGAATCGCGGCATCAAGAAGAAGAGCAGTTTTTCCACTTCCGGCTCGAACTCGGTGTAGCCCTTCAACTCCTTTTCCGCCGGGTCCTCGGGCAGTTCGGGCACCACGAGGGGCAAGAGTTGTTCCACCTCGACGCTCTGGGAACCCGCCGAGAGGTAGCGCGTCGAGACGATGAAGACCTGCTGGGTCTCACCGGCCATGAAGGGTCCCGCGAGTCGTCGGGCGATGTCTTGGGCCTGGGAGAACGTCGGACGGTCCACGACGCCGACGAAACTCTCTTCGACCTCGAGTCCGCGGAACCGGTAGTAGGCGGCGGCCTTCTTCCCGGCGCAGAACAGGCGTACCGTCGTGCCCTCGCGACGCAGTTGGGCGACCAGTCGCTCGCCCGCGCGCAAGGATGCATTGTTGTACGGTCCCGAGAGCCCGCGGTCACCGGTGATGACCAGCACCAGCGCGGTGTCGACTTTTTCGGGCAGCGTGAGGAGCTTCTTCGCCCCCGTCGGGTCACCGAGCGCCGCCTCTAAGAGGACGCGTTGCATGCCTTGGCGGTAGGGCCGGTTGGCGATGATGCGCGCGAGGGAGCGAGGAATCTGGGAGGCCGCGATGAGCTCCATGGCCTTGGTGATCTTGCGCGTCGACTGCACCGAGCGGATCCGCCGGCGTAGTACGCGTTCTTGGCCTCCGGCCACGATTCCTCCTTTCTCTCTCTCGTCGTGACTTAGTGGCTGGGCGCGAAGCTGTCGAGGAACGACTTCAAGGCGGCGTCGAGCTTCTCGGTGTCCGCTAAGGCCAGCGTGTCGCGGATCTCCTTTAAGAGGTCGGCGTGCTTGGCGCGAAAGTCGGTCATGAGTTCGGCTTCGAAGCGCGTCACATCCTCAACGGGCACCGTGTCGAGCCAACCCTTGGTCCCGGCGTAGATCGCGACGACTTGTTCTTCGACGGGGACCGGGGCGTTGAGGCCCTGCTTCAACAGTTCGGTGAGGCGATAGCCCCGGTCGAGTTGCTGCTGGGAGGACTTGTCGAGCTCCGAGCCGAAGGTCGCGAAGGCCTCCAAGTCACGGAACTGCGCGAGGTCGATCTTCAAGGTACCCGCCACCGCGCGCATCGCCTTGATCTGCGCGGCGCCGCCGACGCGCGAGACCGAGTTACCCACGTCGATGGCCGGGCGCACGCCGGAGTAGAAGAGGTCGCTCTGTAAGAAGATCTGCCCGTCGGTGATNNAGCGCGGTCAATGATCCGCCACCGAGCTCGTCGCTCAACTTCGCGGCGCGCTCTAAGAGACGGCTGTGGAGGTAGAAGACGTCACCGGGGTAGGCCTCGCGGCCGGGTGGGCGACGGAGCAACAAGGAGATCTGTCGGTAGGCCTCGGCCTGCTTGGAGAGGTCGTCGTAGACGACCAGCGCGTGCTCGCCGTTCTCCATCCACTCCTGTCCGATGGCGCAGCCCGCGTAGGGAGCGAGGAACTTAAAGGGTGCGGGGTCGCCGGCACCGGCCACCACCACCACGGTGTACTCAAAGGCCCCGAAGTCCTCCAGGGTCTTGACGGTCTGGGCGACCGAGGAGTTCTTCTGGCCCACGGCGACGTAGATGCACTTCACGCCCTGGCCCTTCTGGTTCAAAATCGTGTCGATGGCGACCGTCGTCTTGCCGGTCTTGCGGTCGCCGATGATGAGTTCGCGCTGACCTCGTCCGATCGGCGTCATCGCGTCGATCGCCTTGATGCCGGTCTGTAACGGCTCACTCACCGGCTGACGGCCCGTGATGCCGGGAGCTTGGACCTCCATGCGACGGACCTTCGGGTTGACCAGTGGACCCTTGCCGTCAATCGGATCGCCGAGCGCGTTCACCACTCGTCCGAGCAGTCCGTCGCCCACCGGCATCGAAAGAATTCGCCCGGTCGCGCGAACAACCTGCTCTTCTTCGATCCGGTCGACCGAGCCGAGGACGACGGCGCCGATGGTCTCTTCGTCCAGGTTCATGGCGAGGCCGACGGTGCCGTCTTCGAACTCGAGGAGTTCGTTCACCTTCGCCGAGGGCAGTCCGGAGACGCGCGCGATACCGTCACCCACTTCGACGACGCGACCGACCTGCTCGGCCGCCACGCTGGGGTCGAAGTCGTTCACGTGTNNACGTGTTTGCGCAGCGCCTCAGTAATCTCGCTGGCGCTAATGGTGAGTTCGGTCATGACACTGTCCTTTTCTTAGTCAATTCGATTCAAAGTGGACTCGAGCAGTTGACGAGAGGCGACCGCCTCGCGTAGTGCACCCAGCCGTCCACGGGTCGTGGCGTCGAGTCGAAGATCGCCGATCTCGACGAGAACGCCGCCCAACAAGTCGGGTTGGTCGGCGATCTGGAGTTCCACGTCCTTGCCGGTCAGGGCGGAGAGGGACCGGACGAGTTCGGCCTGACTCGCGTCGTCGAGCGTGCGCGCGGCGTGCACGCGCGCCACGCGCCAGTCGCGCGCTCGAGCGACGTAGTCAACGAGGAAGTCCAGCGTGCCCACCACGTCGCGCGCGCGGCCACCGGTGATGGTGAATCGCGCGAGCTCTAAGGAGACCGGATCGACCTTGCCCTCGAGGAGTTGGGTCGTCAGCCCGAGGCGCGCTGGAAGCGGCGCGTCGCGGTCGAGCAAGAGGTGGCGAAGAGCGTCGTTCGCCTCAATGGTGCGCGCCCACCGGAAGAGGTCGTCCTCGACGGAGGAGAAGTTCTGGGTGTTGATCTCCTCGAGCAGCGCGTCCGCGTACCCGCCGACGCGTCGACGGGCTTCTAAGAGTCCCAGGTTGGGGTGGGTGAACGCGCCGGTCTCCTTGAGGGTCCGCGCCACGTAGTGCAGTTCGTCAATCGCGTGGGGTACTTCTTGGGCGGGCGTCGAGGCGGCCGCGTAGACACAGAGGCGCAGCGTCGCGGCGCTCACCTTGTCGCGCAGGAGGTCGCCCAGGACCTGTCCGCGGGCAACGCCGGCGATGGAGGTATCGGTGAGCACCGCCGAGAGATCGCCGCGAGCGAGAATCGTCGACTGCAGCGCCGCGAGGTCACTGACCACGGTGGTGAGCGCTGGCGCGTCGAGTCGGCCTAGGAGGGCGGCGGCGAATCCTTCGAGCTTGGGCAGCATGATTAGCGGGTCGCCCCTTTGGCGGCTTCCGCGTGCAGCGCCGTGACCGCTTCTCGCACCAGGTCGTCGTGCGTGCTCTGGTCGACTTCGCGCGCGACAATTTTGGTCACCAGTTCGAAGACGATCTCCCCGATCCTCGCTGACGCGTCATCGATGGCGTGCTGGCGTGCGGCCGTGACTTCGCTCTGGGCGGTGGCGACGATGCGGTCGTACTCGAGCTGCGCGCGACCGGCGGCTTCCGCCTTTAACTGGTCGGAGGTCTCTTGGGCGCCAGCGACGATGAGGCGCGCCTGGTCGCGGGCCTCGGCCAGAACCTTGGCGCGCTCGTTGTCCGCTTCGGCGGCTTCTTCGTTGGCGGCGTCGGCCGCTTCGAGCGCGGTGCGAATCTTGTCCTGACGGGCCTCGAGCGCCTTATTGAGGGGCGGCAGGATGTACTTCGTCATGAGGAACAAAATGACCGCCACCACTAGCAGTTCGACGAAGAACGTACCGTTGGGCAGCAGGAAGATTGACGTCGCAGTCATCTCGTGAGACCTTCTTTCTTAAGGAACAGCGTTCGCGCCGGCCCACCCGGGCCGGCGCGTCAGAACTAGTGCTTCTCGAAGACGTACACGAAGACGACCATGAACAGCAGGTTGATGAAGTACATCGCCTCCACCAGGCCCACCGTCAAGAAGAAGTACTGACGTGCCTTGTTCTCAATCTCGGGTTGACGGGCGATCGCCGCGATGGTCTGGCTACCGGCCAAACCGTCACCGATGGCCGCGCCGATGGCGCCGCCGCCGAGGGCGAGACCGCCACCGACGAGCGCACCCGCGATGCGTACCGCACTGGCGATGTCATCTGTGCTTGTTGCCATAATTCATTTCCTCCTGGTTGGTTAGTGCGCGGATTCGAGTGCCGGGGCGTGTTCCTCGTGACCTTCGTTGCTCGTGGCAAAGGCGAAGTAGAGGATCGTCAACAGCATGAAGATATAAGCCTGGATGAGGCCGATGAAGAGGTCGAAGGGCTTCCAGATCAACTCACCGAGCGGCGAGATGAAGATCGGCAGCAGGGAGACCATCACCGCGACCATCAGACCACCCGAGAAGAGGTTCCCGAAGAGACGAAAGGTCAAGGTGATGGGCTTGGTGATCTCTTCGATCACGTTGATCGGGGTGAGGGCGACGTAGGGCTCTTTGTAGTGGCGGAAGTAGCCCCGAAAGCCCCGCGCACGAAAGGACTCGACGTGCACCCAGACGATCACGAACAGCGCCATCGCCAAGGGCAGGTTCACGTCGCTGGTGGGCGCCGGCAGGATCTCGGCCGAGACGCCCGGGTGCAGGGCAGAGGGGATGAAGCCAATCCAGTTACAGATCAGGACGAAGAGGAAGAGGGTGACGCCGATCGGAACGAAGCGCCGACCCTTGGGGCCGATCGCGGAGTCGGCGAGGTCGCGGACTTGTTCGACGAGGAGCTCCCAGAGCAGTTGGGGCTTGCTCGGTACGCCGCTGGNNCACGATGTCGGTGTCGATGGTCAGGCCGAAGACGTGCGCCTCGGGGTGCACGCCCACACTGATATTCCCCGATGCAAACAGGGTCGGCACTACAAGCCTCCTTGATTCGCCACGACGCGCAACACGTTCACAACGAAGACGATTTGGTAAAGAACAAGCCCTGACACAATACCGATTCCAAAGGGTGCGTTAAGCCAGACGAAGCCCAGCACCACGATGGTCATGAGGATCAGTCGACCAGTGGTCTTCCCGCCCAATTGGCGGCGTACGGCCTTGGTGCTCTGCTCGCCACGCAGTTCCACGCTCGCCGCTTGGCGGTCGAGAAAGCGCAAGTTCACGATCGCGAGCCCGACGCCGAGGGCCACGCCGAGGGCCGCCAGGGGTGGGGCGATGAAGATGGCGACCACGAAGCCCACAACTCCCACCGCGATAGCCGAAAGGGTGGTTCGGCGCAGGAGACGTGGGAGGGTGTTGGTGGGGAGGTTTTCTAACACGGGCGGTCAATTTTAGAGGTAACGACGAACGAGTTGGACAACACTCACCACGGCCGCGACCGTTCCTAAGACTATCCCGAGTAGCAACCCCGCAGGCGCGAGGTCCCAGAGGTGGTCGAGGAAGAGTCCGAGCACGACGCCCACCGCGAGACATCCCGCGATGGTGGTGCCCATGGCGGCGAAAGCCGCGAGTCCCGGCAGGTCCCTGAGCGTCGATTTTCCCTGATCCGGACCTTTGTCGTCGCCACCGGGTGGCGTCGTCACCGCGCGACGCGTTCGTCGTCCACTTCGCTCGCCCCGCGCCGTCTCCGAAGGCGGCCGCGCAGCGGGCTGAACCAGGTGAACAGGGCGATCACGAGCACCATGACCCCTAAGGGGATGAACACGTTGGCGCGGGTGTCAAAAAGCGGTAGCAACACGAAGCCGCAGAGCAACGCCGTCCAGGACCACAGGATGATGACGGTGCGACTGTGTCCGTGACCGAGACGCATCAGGCGATGGTGAATGTGATTCTTGTCGGGCGTATGGAAGCCCTGCCCCGACGCGGTCCGTCGGGCGAACGCCCACACCGCGTCAGCTAACGGCACCCCGAGGATGAACACGGGAATCAACAGCGGCGCGAAGAAGAAGAACGTCACACCACTCGCCGGTGGGGTTCGCCCGCCGATCACCATCGTCGAGGCGCTCATCAAGACGCCGAGCATCAACGCCCCGGCGTCGCCCATGAAGAGCTTGGCCGGATGAAAGTTGTCGCGAAGAAACCCGACGCAGATGCCGCACGTCAAGGCCGCGATCAGTGGTCCGACATTCGTCGCCGGGAGCAGACCGAGGGTCTCGAGGCGTAGCCCGTAGACGCACAGCGTGCCCGAGGCGATCGCGACGATGCCCGCGGCGAGTCCGTCCAGCCCGTCAATCAGGTTGACCGCGTTACACAGCGCGAAGACCCAGATGGCCGTGATGAGCGGCAGGATTGAGGGACCCAGCACGACAAAGCCGGCAAAGGGCAACTTCAGCTGGTACATCGTCGCCCCGCTGAAGTAGAGGATCGACGCGGCGAGAAACTGTCCCGCGACCTTCGCGGGGGCACTCATGTCGCGAAAGTCGTCCACCAGCCCGACGACGAAGATGACGCCAGTAGCTAAGAGCACGCCGATCATCTCGTGGGACGACGTGATGACGTTTCGCAGCGTCGGAATGAGGAAGGCGAAGAGCAGCGCGACGCAGAACCCGATCAACATCGCTCCCCCGCCGCCGTAGGGCGTGACGCGGGTGTGCACTTTGCGATCGTCGGGCAACGCGGTGTAACCCACTCGTAGCGAGATGGCGCGCGCTGGTCGGTTCGCGACGAGGGTGACGAGCGCACCCACCAACGCGACCACGAGGTACGCGACAATATCGCCCATCAGTTACTTCGTGAAGTTCTCATACGGGTTGAACGTCGCACAGAGCGCGGCCACGTCGTTGCGCACCTCGACCAGCGCCAGTTCGTCGTCGCGCTTACGCAACGCGCGCGACATCAACGTGGCGATCGTCTCGAACTCCGCCTCGCCCATGCCCGCGGTCGTCTCGGCCGCGGTGCCGACGCGGAGCCCCGA
>PKZN01000161.1 GCA_003133075.1 Acidimicrobiaceae bacterium
ATCGCGTCGCGAGCGTTGATCACAAGGTTCACCAGCACCTGTTCGATCCGACCCGGGTCGACTTCGATGCGCCAGAGATCCGTCGCGAGCGTGATGCTCAGTTCCACTTGCTCGCTGATTGTTCGACGCAACAGTTCTTCGACACCGCTCACCACGTCGTTCAGATCGAGGACCTTCGGTTGCATCACCTCCTTGCGCGCGAAAGCCAGGAGTTGACGGGTGAGTGCGCTGGCGCGCTGCGCCGCGGTACGGATGTGCTCCAAGTCGGCGAGCGCCGCCGCCTCGTCATTGAGTTCTTCGCTGACGAAGGTGGCGTAGTTCAAGATGACCCCGAGCAAGTTGTTGAAGTCGTGGGCGATGCCGCCCGCGAGGCGACCCATGCTCTCAAGTCGTTCGGACTGATTTAGTCGCGCTTCTAAGGCGAGACGCTCACGCTCCAGCGCCAGTCGCTGCGTGATGTCACGGCCGATCACCGAGGCGCCCGTGATGACGCCCGTCGAGTCGTAGATCGGCGCGATCGTGACGGAGACGTCGAGCGCGGAACCGTCTTTTCGGATGAGCTGGGTATCGTGCTGCTCAACTACCTGGCCGGACTTCACGCCGTCGAGCGCTGTGTCAAGTTCGTCGAGATGCTCCGCGGGAAAGAGCATCTCGACGTTCTCGCCGATTACCTCTTCGGCACGATGCCCGTACATGCGTTCGGCGCCCCTATTCCAACTCGTAATCGTCCCGTCGAGCTCCCCGCCAAAGATGGCGTCGACGGACGAGTTGACGATCGAGGCCAGCAGCGACGCCGTCGCCGCCGCTTCGTCTCTCGCGGCGCTTAACGCCGCCTGGGCGTCGCGGCGCGGTGAGATGTCGTGCATGAATGCGCTGAACCCCGTCTGGTCGTCCAACGCCCACAGGCCCACCTCGACTGGAATGTGGTGACCATCACGATGAAGGACGGTCATTTCGCGCCTCTTGCCCACGAGGGCGGAATGGGCACCACTTCGATACTGCGCGAGATCGGACGTGAACGCATCTCGATGTTCAGGGGCGATGACGCACTCGGCCAAACTCTTCCCCAGTACCGCGGACGCCGACCAACCACACAAGGCCTCCGCCCGATGGTTCCAGCCGGTGATCTCGCCCCCCACGGTGATCGAGACGAAGGCCTCATCAATCGATTCGAGGACGCGGACCATCTCCCGCTCGCGTCGCTGGACCTGGAACTCCGCCTCTCTGCGGCGTCGGCCACTGAAGGCGATCGTCACACCGACCGCGAGCAGTAACAAAATCAAAATCAGCGCACTCAGGAACACGGTCTTTCGAAGTCGGTTCAAACCCGCGAAGGCCACACTGTGGCGAACGGACGCCACCACCGCCCAGTGGGGCCCGGTAATCGGTGCGTACGCCGAAACCTGGGCGGGACCCCGTCCACCGCCCGCCACCGCGGGAGCGAACGTGATCAGACCCGTGCGACCATCGAGCGCCGCGTGCACGCGAGGATCGCGCTCGAGCGAGATAAGCCCGTGCGCACCTCCCGCCGTTAGCGATGTTCCTGAGCCGTCGGTCACCGTGAGCGTGATCCCCTGTGCTCGACCGACGTGGCGGGCAAATGTCGTGATGGCGCTGAGTCCGTACTCAACACCAAGGATTGCGACGTTTTGACCCGAGGGTCCTTTGATGTAGTCGGTGATCGTGACGGCCAGGGGATTACCGACCTCGTGCGTCACGATCGCGCTCGATATGTAGGGCCGACCGGAGGCGACGAGCCCCTTGTACCAGTCTCGGTAGGCGAAGCTCGTGCCGATGATTGCGGGTTCGAGCGGATAGACAAAACTCGACGTTCCCGCCACCGTCACGACGAACGACGCGGACACCCCGGGATACGCGTGCGCGAGGGTGGCGAGATTCGTCTCGACCAGGGCGTCCCCACCGGGGCCGGCAGTGACGTCGTCGGCGAGCGACGAGCGGGTGGCGTCGCTTTTGACGAGGGCCACTAGATCCGAGACCTTCTGTCCAACCACGACGGCACTCACCGAGGCCGTCGAACGCACCTGTGTGTTGACGTCACGCGTCACTTGGTTCGTGGCGAGCACGATAGTGGTGACGGCCAAAAGAACGACCACCAGGAGGGAGATAGCGGTCAGCGTCGCGACGTAGCGCTGCCAACGGCCGCTCTTGGTCATTGACCCTTGATCAACGTGCGGTGATGCGTCATCGACGCCTGGCTGACTCGCTCCTGCCACAGTTAGCAGAAGCCACCGCGGTCCTGAGCAGCTACNNGGGCGGCCCAGGAGGATGGACGACCGACCGGGCCGCAGGTTCTTGAATCCGCGGGCCGCGTCGACGCCGTTCGCCGGTCGTCCAAAGAGGTAACCCTGGAGGTACGCGCAGCCCAGGTCGTCGAGTACGCGGCGCTGCTCTTCTCGCTCGACTCCTTCGGCGATACAGGTGAAGCCCATCGCACGGCTGAGATCAATGATGCCGCGCACGACGGCGGAACCTTCGGAACCCGACATGATTCGATCGACGAAGGACTTGTCGATCTTGACGAAGTTGACGGGAAGGTCCGAGAGGTAGCTCAGCGACGAATAGCCAGTGCCGAAGTCGTCAATGGCGAGTCGTACGCCGAGAGTCCTGAGCGCCAGTAATCGAGGCACGGTGACGGTCAGGCTCTCGATGAGACCACTTTCGGTCACCTCGAGTACGAGCGCCTGGGGGGGAAGTCCCGAGTCGTCCAGGGCCCTAGCGACACTGTCGACGAGGTCCGACTCACGAAGTTGAAAGGTGGAGAGATTGACGCTGACGTAGAACGCCTCGTCGACGACACCGCTGATTTTCCACGCCTGCACCTGGCGAGTCGCGGCGTTCAAGACGTACGCGCCGAGGGGAATAATCAGTCCGGTGTCTTCGGCGACACCGATGAACTCGAGCGGAGTGAGGATGCCCCGCGACGGGTGATGCCACCGCACGAGCGCCTCGGCGGCAGTGAGCTGACCGGTATGGGCGTTGACGATCGGCTGATAGAACACTTCGAACTCACCCGCCTCGAGTCCCTCACGGATCCCAACTTCGGTCTCCACCAGGCGCAGTGCGTCTTCGTGCATTTTGGGTCGGTACATCTCAAAATGACCCTTGCCATTTCTCTTCGCGACGTACATCGCGAGGTCCGCGTCGCGCAAGAGGTCATCGGGAGTCTCTTGCGGTCGACGAGCGATGGCGATACCGATGCTCGCCCGCACCACAAAATCGTTGGCCTCGAGGCGAAAACTTGGATTCAGCGCTTCAATGATTCCTTCAGCAACCGCTTGTGCGGCTTGCGGCATTGCACCTGACTCGACCAGGACCGCGAATTCGTCACCGCCAAAACGTGCCACGGTGTCGCTCGGTCGAGTGGCAGAACGGATGCGACGAGCCACTTCGACCAGTAAGTCGTCGCCCGCGGGGTGCCCGAAACTGTCGTTCACCGCCTTGAAATCGTCGAGATCCAAGAACAACACCGCAACGGGGTTCTTCTCACGGCCGTCTTGGTCCATCGCGTGAGAAAGTCGGTCGAAGAACAACGACCGGTTCGCGAGGCCGGTCAGCGTGTCGTGGAACGCTTGGTGGTTGAGTTCCTGTTCGAGAGCATGGCGGGTCGTCATGTCTCGACTGTTAAGCACAATGGCCCCGACGTCGCTCTCGTCTAAGAGGTTGGTGATGACGACGTTGAGCGTTCGCCATTGGCCATCGTGATGGGCGATGCGAAACTCGTACGTAGAGGTGCTGCCGAGTCCCCCACCGAGCACCTTCGCGATCTGCGCTTCGGCGGTTTCCACCTCGTCGGGGTGGACGAGATCCTCGAGCGGGAGCCCGAGGATCTCCTCGGGCTCTCGGCCCAAGATCTCCTTCACCGCGGGACTCTGGTAGAAGACGCGAAGATCGGGGCCCAGCAACGTGATCATGTCCGTGGAGTACTGCACCATGGCCTGGAATCGTCGTTCATTTCTCGCCGTGTCGACCTTGCGAGCCGACTCGACTCGTTCGAGCGCTAAGAAGAGTTGACTGGCGACTCCATCGAGAATCGCCCTGAGGTCAATGGGCAACGGCCGATCGTGGGCGAGCAAGATCCGCTCTTGGGTGCGGCGCCCTTCGGGCGATCGCAACTGTGTCCAGATCGTCGAGGCGGGCGTGCCCCCGATGGTGAGCCCACCGACCAGGGCGAGCGTGCGCAGATCACTCCGCTGGTCAGGCTGGGACACTTTGACCTTCGCACCCACGAACTCGGGCCACGTGGCCGCCACGATCTCGGCTCGATTCGACTCCGACGCCGTCACGACGCAGCCAATGACACCAGAGGCGTGAATGTTAACGATCGCGTCGACGCCCGCGTTCCACACCGCTGAACGATCGCTCGCCGTGACGAGGTACTCAGAGAACTCCCGCAGGGCCTGTTCGCGACGCGCGTCAACGCCTTGGGCCCGTACCAGGCCGATCAAGCGAAGAATGACGAGAATGAAACCCACCGCCGACACGGTTGAAAGAATGATCCCGTCGTCGCGGAAACCCGCTGCTTGGCGAACGACGAGGGCGAGTGGGGCGATGAGCGCCGACACGCAGAGCACCGCCATCGTCGAGAGACTCAGGTGGCGGGCTCGCCACGGCCGCTCAATGGTCAAATCGCGCATGCCGGGGTGTAGCGCGGCCGCCCCCCAACACACGTAAAACAAGACCCAGCCCAGGTCGGTGGGTCCGCCCACCCTCCACGAACCGTGTAGTTGGATCCAGCCGTATATACAGTCGGCACCAAACAGGCCCACGGCACCCGCTACCAGGAGCCGCACCGAAGGATTCCGCGTCCCGCCACCGAAGACCAATCGCAGGAGCACGCCCAACAACAAGATGTCGCCCAAGGGATACGCGATCGACGTCAACTTCGACAGCATCCCCAAGTCAGTCGCGTACGCGTAGGGCTGGATTAAGTAGATCCACGACAGCGCGCCGAGGCCCGTCGTGATGATGAGCGCGTCCAGCGCCGCGCCCGTATCGCTGTCGCGGCGTCGACGTGATCGGACCATCATTATCAAGCCCGCGGCCAACAGCAGGTACGTCGCGAGATAGAACACGTCCGCGACGGACGGATAGGGGTTGCGCTCGTGCAGGAAGTCCGTTAGGACGTCGTAGGAGATATCGCCCGAGGCGAACGTTGCCACTCCCAAAGCCACGACGATCCACGCCGCCGGTCGAGTGGGTCGGTTCCGGATGACGCCAACCACGATCGCCACCGCCGCGCCGACGCCCATCGATCCCCAGAGGTAGACGTGGTAGTGAGGTACTGAAAAAATCGCAATGATCAAAGGAACGTTGATGCCCAAATACACCCAAGGTGCGAGTACCCGTGGTGCACTCGATGACGTGACGCTCGCGAAGGGGGCCGACTGAGTGGTGTGCGAACCGGATTGAGCGGCACCAACACGTGACCCGTCAGACCATGTAGGGGAATCAGTCATTGATGTCCTAACTGACTGCTCATCAGGGAAGCGCCCAATGACTTGGAAGAACGAGGCAGTGCCGATGCTCTCAGCCACAATCCTCGCACCGTCATCACTCACTCTTCACAATTCCGTCACAATTACGACGACGTAGTTCCGGCCAACCGCACGGTGAAGTATTGAGTCTCACTCAAAGAAGTCGAACGCTCTCCGTCGCGGCGTGTCCTCGTGGAAGGCTGGGAAGGAGATCACGGTGCTACTGCGATCGAATCGTGACGCACCGGCTCGCTGCCACTGCTGCTGCAGCGACGGGACTCACGAGAACATCGTAAGGAACCGCTGGCCGCCCACTCTCACGTCGCCGACACGTAGGGNNTCTGTGCTTCGGCGTAGAGCGAGTCAGGTATCGCGTGCGTGCACATGAGGCGCTGAGCAAATTCGAGGGCGAGCAACTCGTCCTCGGGAATCCCCGCAGGAATTCGCCCCTCTAACACCGCCGAAATGGTGTCGCGCGACACCCCCGCTGCGACGGCGAGGGCAGCGTGGACGGTCCACTCAAATTGATTCGACGTGTGGCGCGCGACGGCGCAGATGACCAACTCTCGGATGCGCTCGTCCAATCGACCGTGAAATCGAAGTTCGGTACCCAAGGGCTCAATGAGATTGAGCAGACGTGGCGATTGCATGAGAGGAATGAATGGTCCAACGACCCCCTTCCTCGGGCCGCGAATCAGCGACTCGGCCGTTTGTCGTTGCTCGTCGGTCATCGAGTTCGGATCCGGCAAGGGAATTCGTTCTTTGGGCATCGGCGTCTCGGCCCGCTCCGAATGACCAGGATCGTTCGTCACGTCGGTCCTCCTTTCAACGCTGCGCGCGTTGGTGAGCGCGAATCACGCGGCCGTCAGACTGCATCGAGGGTGATATCAAACGTGGCTGCCGGACCACCCATATCCACAATGAGTGAATCGCGCACGCCGAATACGGCGTCGGACGTGAGGTGATGGGACGCGGCGTCGAACACGTGAGTGACCAGGGTCTTGTAGCCGTCGCGCGACACACGAAAGTGCGTGTGCGCTGCTCGCCACGAGTGACGCCCCGTCGCGTTCAACATGGTGCCGACCGGCCCGTCAACTGGAATCTGGTAGTCAACCGGTCGAGAGGTGCGCAGTGAGAACCTCCCATCGGCGCCGGTGCGAAACATCGCTCGGTAGTTGGGGAACACCCCCTTCACGTCCTGGACGTCGTAGAGACCGTTCGGCGCAACTTGCCACACTTCAATGACCGCGTCCTCGAGAACTCCTCCCTCCGCACCTCGAACGGTTCCCTCCAAGGTGAGTGGCGTGACGGCATCTTCATCACGTCCGATGAATGCACCCATCTCCATAGGTGGGGAGTCCGCAACGTAGAAGGGCCCCAGGACGGTCGCGTCAGTTGCTTTGTCCGTGGCCCCCTGGTTCACTATCTCGACGAGCATCGACACCCCGAGCGTGTCCGACAAAAGTATGAACTCCTGTCTCGAGTCGACGCACTTCTTCCCGGTATCGGTCAGGAACTGAATTCCCGCCATCCACTCGTCGCGGGTGAGACCCGTTTCTTCGACGAACGCGTGAAGATGCTTGACGGCCGACCTGAGTACCTCGACCAACCGCGCGTTTTGGGACTCGTCAAAACTGTCGAGTACCTGATCCACGAGGATCTTGTAAGACTCCTGATCGTTCACGCTGCTCACTTTCCATTACTAGCTCTATCTCGCGTCGAGGACGACCGCGATGCCCTGTCCGACGCCGATGCACATCGTCGCGAGTCCCCACCCGCCGCCCACTCGGTGCAGTTCGTGGGCCAATGTCGTGAGGATTCGTGCTCCCGACGCGCCGATGGGGTGACCGATGGCGATCGCACCGCCTCGAGGATTGACGATCGACGGGTCTAACTCGGGCCAGGACATCAAACACGCGAGGGCTTGCGCCGCGAACGCCTCGTTCAGCTCTACGACGGTGAGGTCGCGCCAGGAAATCCCCGCCCGTTGGAGAGCCGTCTCGGCCGCCTCGATTGGACCGAGTCCGTAGCGGTGAGGTTCGATGCCGCTGACGCCCCGGCTGGCTATTCGAGCCAGTGGCTCCGCACCGCTCGTCGAGACGGCTCGTTCGCTCATCAACAGCAGAGCGGCGGCTCCATCATTCATCGGTGACGAGTTTCCCGCAGTCACCGATCCGTTGGGTCGAAACACCGGAGACAGCCCCGAAAATCGGTCAATCGTGGAGTCGAGGCGGATCGACTCGTCGATGGTGAGCGTCGTGTCAGGAACGAGGACGACTTCCTCTTCGAAATAGCCCTCCTCCCACGCTCGCTGGGCCCGGTGGTGGCTCGACAGGGCGAACTCGTCTTGCGCGTCGCGAGAGAGGTGAAACTCATCGACGAGGATTTCTGCGCCCTCGCCCAACGCAACCCTCCATTGTGCGGGCATCTTTGGATTCTCCATGCGCCACCCGAGCGTGGTCGAAAACATCTGGGTATGTTCGCGGGGAAACGGTCGCTCGGCCTTTTGGAGGACGTAGGGAGCCCGGGTCATCGACTCCACTCCCCCGGCGACCACGACGTGCGCGTCGCCAACTTCGATTTCACGGCTCCCCTGGCTCACGGCCTCTAAACCCGAACCGCAGAGACGGTTCACGGTGGTGCCGGGCACCGTCACGGGGTAGCCCGCAAGCAACAGGGCCATCCGCGCAACGTTGCGGTTCTCTTCGCCCGCACCGTTTGAATTACCGAACACGACGTCGTCGATGCTCGCCGGATCGAACGACGCCGTTCTGGTGACGAGACTCGAGAGCACGGTCGCTGCGAGATCGTCGGGCCGCACCNNTCAACGCCGCCGTCGGGAAATCCGATGCTCGTCAGATCCTGAGGGGCGCCGAGCTTCGTGACGAGGTCGTAGACCACTTGCGACGCGTCACCGCCCAGCAACTCGCTCAATCGTTCGTAGATCTCTGGAATCGCCGGCGCGTTGAACTGAAGGGCGTAGGGCAGCATCACGGCGTTCATCTGACCGTGGTCGAGCCCGTAGAGGCCACCAAGGACGTGACATATTTTGTGGTGGAGCGACGTCCCGGTGACGGCCAACACGGTGCCCGCGAGGTAGGCGCCGTAGAGCAGACTCGAGCGCTCAGCGATGTCACCGGGTCGCTCGATGAGTTGCGGCAGGTGCTTCACCAGCACGCGAATGGACTCGAAGGCCACGACCGAGGAGACGGGATTCGCCCCCGGGCTGTAGAGACCTTCAATCGAATGCGCCAGTGCGTTCATGCCGCTTGGACCCGCGATCGCCACGGGAAGCGCCAGCGTCAATTCCGGGTCGTAGAGGACGACCTCGGGCAGGGCGGCCACGTCGCGCCCCGTTTGTTTGTCGTTGCCGCTGGTCATCCCCCAAATCGGTGTCTGCTCCGAACCGGCGTACGTCGTGGGAATGCAGATCTGTGGCAGGTGATGGCTCAGTGCGACGACCTTGCCGAATCCCGTGGCCGAGCCGCCACCAAAGGTCACCGTCACGTCGGCGCCCACTTCGCTCGCCAGTTCTCGAACTCGCGTCGCCTGGAGCAACGGGACATGTTGCACGACGTCGGTGAAGATCGCCACGCAGGAGTCCCCGAGGTACTCGGCGATCTCGCCGGATCGTTGGTGGTCGTGCGCGTCCGCGATGAGCAGCACCCTCGCGGCCTTCAATCGTTGGACCTCTTCGAGGACGCTGCGCCGGGCGCCCACCCCGAAGACAACTCTGTTCGAGAGGGAGTCGTAGGTGAACGAGTTCATCGTGACGCCTGATCGCCCTCGGTGAATCCACGAAGGGCGACGAGTTCCTCATTCGACGGAGGCGCCGTCTCTTGGAGATCGTCACTGACGATCACCGGCCAACCCGTCTGCGCCAGGACGTCTTCAATTTGTACCCCCGGGTGCAGTGAGGTCAACTCAAACTCCCGCGACTCTCTCTGGTATCGCATCACGCACAGGTCAGTCACGATGACTTGGGGACCGTGCCCGTGCTTCTCGCGCTGGCGCTCCAACGCTTCGTCTTCGAAATGTCCGACGGACGTCACGAAATCCAATTTCTCAACGAACGCCCGGGCGCTGTGGCGCAACGTGATGATCACCTGGCCACACGACGTCGTGATCTCCGGCGCGCCACCCGCCCCGGGTAGGCGAACGCTCGGTCGGTCGTAGTCACCGACGACCGTGGTGTTGATGTTTCCCCGCTTGTCAACCTGCGCCGCTCCGAGGAATCCGACGTCGATACGTCCCGACTGCAGCCAGTAGGAGAAGATCTCGGGTACCGAAACGACCGCGTCCGCGGTCCGACTCAAGACGCCGTCGCCGATGGACGGCGGCAGTCGGTCGGGCTTGGCACCAATACATCCTGATTCGTAAACGAGGGTGACGTCGGGCGCGTGGGTCGATCGAGCCAAGATCGCGGCTCGGCTCGGAAGTCCGATACCAACGAAACACACCATCTCACCGGTCAGTTCGCGGGCCGCCACCACCGTCATGATCTCGTCACTCGTCCAGTCGAGCGGTGTCGGGAGTTGGGAGACCTCAGTCATGTCTCGACGCCAGGCTCACCGTGAGCGAGGCCATGAACTCCTCGTGGTTCTTCGTCTCGAGCACGTGGGTCGTCATCCACGCGTCGAACGTCGCTCGGTCTCGACTGATGCCTTCCCACTGGGCGTAGAAGTCATTCGCCCTCTCCGAGTAGTCCTCTGAGTACGAGGGAAACGATCCGCCCGGCACGACGACGACCGCGTCAATGGTCCACGACGGCAGGACGACGCCGTTGACGTGGGGGGTGAACTCTTCTACGACTTCCTCGACGAGGACGACGGAGCGCGTCGCCGACAGCACCGCTTCTTTTTGCACGCCGGTGATGCCCCACATCATGACGTTGCCGCGTCGGTCGGCTTGCTGAGCACAGATGACGCTCACGTCGATCGAGAGCGACGGGACCGCGGCGAGTTCTTCGCCCGTGAATGGACAGGTGATCCAGCGAATCGTGGGGCTGAGACGTGAGAGGTCCGTCCCGGCGTAGCCGCGCAGCACCCCGAAGGGCAGACCCGAGGCCGTCGCCTGGTAGCGCGCCGCCATGCCGGCGTGAGAGTGTTCTTCGATCTCTAAGGGATGGGGATAGCTGTTCTCCACCGCGTCGCGGAACCGGTGCAGCGAACCAGCGCCGGGGTTACCGGCCCAGGAGAAGATCAGCTTCTTCACGCAACCCATCCCGATCAATTGGTCGTAGATGATGTCGGGCGTCATCCGCACCAGCGTCAGGTCCCGGCGTTCCTGGCGGATGATCTCGTGTCCCGCGGCGAAGGGAATGAGGTGAGTGAATCCCTCGAGCGCCACTGTGTCACCGTCGTGGACGAACTCCGCGACCGCCTCACAGAGCGTCAGTTCCCGAGCGTTCACAAGTTCCTCGGATACCAGGCCGGCAGGTTCGCGTCGACGTTGATCCACGTCGATTTGACCTGGGTGTATTCGTGCATTGCCTCAAAGCCCATCTCCCGGCCGTAGCCGGACTGACCCACGCCACCGAACGGCGAACCGGGACTGACGCGCTTGTAGCTGTTGACCCAGACCATGCCGCTACGAAGGGCGCTCGCGACTCGATGAGCCCGCGAGAGATCCTTGGTCCACAGACCGTTGCCCAAGCCGTATTGCGTCGAGTTCGCGATCCTCAAGGCCTCGTCGTCCGCCGTGAACGTCGTCACCGTCGCGAAGGGTCCGAAGACCTCTTCTTGACTGACGCGGTCCTCGGGGCGGGCGCGCACCACCGTCGGGCGCACGTAGTACCCGTTCTTGAGATCGTCGCCGTCCGGCGCAACGCCACCGAGGAGGACCTCTCCCCCTTGTTCAATGGCGACGTCGACGTAGTCGAGGACCCGCTGGCGATGTAACGCGGAAGTCAGCGGGCCCATTTCGGTGGTGGCCTCCAGAGGATTGCCGACCCTGATCGATGCGGCCAGTGTCACAAAGCGCTCGAGAAACTCCTCGGCGATGTGCTCGTGCAGGATGATTCGCGAGCCCGCGATACACGCCTGACCCTGGTTGTGAAAGATCGCGAAAGCGGCACCGTTGACCGCAGCGTCAAGATTCGCGTCCTCGAAGACGATGTTCGCGCCTTTACCCCCGAGTTCGAGTTGGACCCGCTTGAGATTCCCCGCGGACATCGCGACAATGGCTCGTCCCGTGGCGGTCGATCCGGTGAAGCTGATCTTGCCCACTCCCTCGTGTGAGGCGAGGTGCGCGCCCGCGACGGCGCCGAAGCCCGGTACGACGTTGACCACACCGGCGGGGACTCCCGCCTCATCCATGAGTTCACAGAGCCGTAGCGTCGACAGCGGTACGAGTTCCGAGGGTTTCATGACCACCGTGTTGCCGGCGGCGAGGGCGGGACCTAATTTCCATCCACAGAACATCAGTGGGAAGTTCCACGGCACGATCTGCCCGACGACACCGATTGGTTCATGGGTGACGAGGTTGAGGAAGCCCTTCTCAACNNGTCCGTGGCACGTCCAGCATCTTGGTATCGCGCAGCGGATGACCGGTGTCCGTTGACTCGAGCAGCGCGAGTTCGTCGCCGTGGGCTTCGATGATGTCGGCCACGCGCAGGAGTATTCGTCCCCGCTCGCTCGCCGTCTGTCCCGACCACGCCGGAAAGGCGCGCTGTGCGGCGGCGACCGCGAGGTCGATGTCTCGTTCACGACCTTCCGCGACCACCGCCAGCAACGAACCATCGTGGGGATTGAGGACGTCAAGGGTCGCACCATCCGCGGCGTCTACGAATGCGCCGTCAATGTACAACCCGCGGGCTAACACGTCGAGCTCAGAACTTGACCGGGACGACCGATGCTTCACCACGCGCGATCATGTCCGGAATCGCGGGAGAGTTGTTCTCCCATACGAGCAGCATTGATCGCTTGGGCGAGTAACCACGGTGTCGAATGTCGGCGGGCATCGAGGCGCAGTCCCCCGCCTTCATCACCACCTTGGCTCGCGGGGTACCGGTCTTTAAGTCCTCGACCTCCCAGATGATCTCGTCGCTCAGTTGGATGAACCATTCGACTCGGTCGTTGCCGTGGATGATCGGAAGGATGAACTCCTCGGTGGTCGGGCAGTAGAGGCTGTCTTTGCACACCGACACGACCGACGGGTTCCACGTCACGTCGCTGCGCGAGAGGTAGGCGAAGAAGTTATACGCCGAGACCTCGTTCTCGTACCCGGGCTCCACCTCGACGAGTGGCGCACTCTGGTCAACGTCGTGGAAGGCGCGATTGACGGGATAGCCCGAGTCGTCGGTCCGAATTGGCTCGTCGCCGGGAATGCCCACCATTCGATTGGCGGTGACACGGGTTCTCGTGACCGCGGCGTCGTTGTTGCCCAGTTTGGCCCCGTAGGCCGAACCAGTCTCCATGGGAGCCGCGAAGGGGTCGAAGCTCGCATTCGTCCAGTCGCTCAACATCGCGGTAAACGTCGCCTTGATCTCGTCGTGGGGGAAGTTCTCCATGTGATCGAGTTCCGCTTTGCGGTACGCCTCATTGAATCGACCCGCGAACAGGTCGACGTTGCCGTAGTGGTTCGTCGTGCCCAGCACCGCGTCAAAGTTGACCGTGCCGTAGAAGAAGTTCCAGGCGACGTCTCGCATGAGGGCTTTCAAAAACGGCTCGGCGGCGGTCACGTGGGTTCCCGAGGGCCACGTGACGTGCACGAAGTGCTCGTCACGTGAAAAGTTAAATTCGCCAATAGAGAACGGCTTGTACCCGTGCTCATTAGCCTCACCGGTAAGGACAGTTACTTCGCTCACTTCAGTCATGATGATCTCCTTTTCCTTAGTACTTCTGACAGATTTCGGCCCAGCGCTCTATGGTGTCGGGCCCGAGAATGGTTTGCAGCAGTACAACAGATGGCGAACTGGCGCTCATTCGATAGCAACGACCAGCCGGTAACAAGGTCATGTGGCCGTGACCGGCGGTGACGCGACCCATCTTCTTCCCCTCGGGCTCACCGGGGAGCGCCCGTGAACCCGAGGCACTCGGGTCGACGAGGGACGCAGATGGATCAATGAGATCGATGACGACTTCGCCGTCGACGACGAGCGCGAACTCGTCGTGGGGCGTCACGCGCCATTCGGACACGCCCTCGGCTCTGATGCACTCCACGACGTACTCGAGATTCTTCCCGATCGCCACCTTCTCCCACGGCTTCGACCGGTTCGCCACGTCAAACATGTTTGAGAAGACGTAGTTCTTCGGATCGTCGTTGATGACTTCAACGCCACCCTTCGTGAAGTTGGCGAGACTTCCGTACACGGTCTGATATTCAGCCATACTTTTTCTCCTTTTTCCGATATACGACACTGCGAATAGAGGTACCCAGCGTGATGGTGCGAGGCGTCGTCGTTGACACCTCACCTCGAGGACACGTCATGGCGAAAACGTAGTTCGGGGGCACGATCTGGCTACTCCCCTGACTCTACGGTTGCCGAGACGCTGACCCGATGGCGAAGGGGCACGAGCGAGCGTCGGTTGCGCGGATCGACCGTGCCCCACACGCCGCGCGGCAGCCAGAGTGTGACCGCCACGGCCACGGCCCCGAGGATGATCAGATACCACGCGCCATTCGCCGCCAACCATTGCTGCAGGGCGAAAAAGACGATGGCGCCGACGATGGGACCTTCGAAGGTCCCCATGCCCCCCACGAGGACCATGAAGATCATGAACGCCGAATACTGCACGCTAAACGATGAGTTCGGTTGCACTTCTAAGTTCGAGAGGATGAGCAACACGCCCGCGCCCGCGCAAATCGTCGCTGAGAGCACGTAGGCGATTCGTTTCGTCCGCATCACGTTCACGCCGGTCGCTTCCGCGGCGAGTTCGTCGTCCCGGATGGACATGAGCGCCAAACCAACACGACTACGCAGTAACAGCGCCACGGAGGCCAGCGAGATCAGCACGATCGCGAGACCAACCCAGTACGTGACGTCACCTGCGGTGTTTGGGCTGAAGCGGTTGAGGTCGTTCAGTGACGCCCCCGCGCCACCCCCCAGACTCTCGATCTGCGCCACCACTAGCAGACAGACCTCGGCGATGACCCACGTGCCAATGGCGAAGAAGCTGCCGCGGAGACGAAACGCGAGATAGGAGATCGGAATGCTGAGCACGCCACAGAACGCAATGGCGATGGGCGCCGCCCACCAAGAAAGTACGCCGTGGAGGGAAAGGTAGAGGACCGCGTAGGAAGCAATGCCCAAGTACGCCTGTTGACCGATGCTGACCATGCCCCCGTAACCGGCGAGCACGTTCCAGCCGATCGCCAGGATGAGGAAGGAAAAGAACTGCGTGAGTTGATTGATCGATGACTCGCCGACGAACGCGGGGAGCACGACGAGCACCGCCGCAACGACGGCTCCGATCCCCAGAGCGCCGAGGGAGTTGCGCGAATATCGCTTCACCGTCCGGTTCGTCATCACCGGGGCCTCGAGCGTGCTCATAAGGCCGCATTTCGCGCCGCAAGAATCCCCTGCGGCCGATACGCCAAGACCGCAAGAAACACGAGGTGCCCAGCCAATATGCCGTCAGCGGGATTGATCTGACTGCCCACGGTTTGGGCCACGCCGAGGATCAGTCCGCCCAGCAGCGTCCCCCACAAACTGCCCAGTCCCCCGATAATCACCGCTTCAAAGGCGAAGATGAGGTCGTTGGACCCCGACGTCGGAGTAAAGGACGTCCGCATGGCGAGGAAGAGACCTCCGACCGCGACGGTGGCGAGGGCGATGGCGGTAGCGAGCGCTCGGACGCGACGGGGATTCACGCCACTCAAGGCGGCCGCTCGCGGGTTGTCCGCCGTCGCTCTCAGCAGTCGTCCGGGTTGTGTACGGCTGAGGAAGAGCTGTAGGCCCGAGATCAAGGCGACCGCCACCACGAAGACGATGACCTCGAGTCGGCCGAGGTAGAGGGTATTGGTGATCTTCCAGCTTTGATACGAGAGTGGACCGAGGAACAGGCTGTCGTTGTTGGCGCCGAAGCCCTGTTGCAGCGCGCTCTCAATGAAGATGCTGAGGCCGAAAGTCACCAGGAGTGGTGAGAGTTCGCCCGCGCCGAGCGCGCGATCGAGAATGAAGTGTTGCAAGAAGAATCCAACCACCGCCGCCATGGGGACGACCGCGGCGAACGTCCACAGCGGCGTGCCGCCGGCGTGTTCGACGAGCACGTACGCGGCGTAGGCCGCGAGGACGGAAAAGTCACCGTGGGCCAGGTTCACGAAGCGCATGACGCCAAACATCAGCGAAAGACCGACCGAGAAGAGCGCGTACAGCCCGCCCAGCAGGAGGCCCTGCACCACGGCGTTCGTCCACACCATCAGGATCTCTCCGACTTGTGGGCGGATTCACCGTCGCCGAAGTAGGCGGTGATCATCTGACTTTGGCTGAGCGAGTCGGGTGATCCCGTCAAGACGACTCGACCATCGAGAAGACATAACACCTGGCTCGCGACGCCCAGGGCTTCGGTGAGGTCCTGCTCGACCAACAGCAGCGTCGTACCTTCGTTCGCTACCGCTCGAAGACCGCCGTAGAGATCGCGCACGATGACAGGAGCGAGTCCCAAGCTCACCTCGTCGAGGAGCAACAGTGCAGGATTCGACATGAGGGCCCGACCAATGGCGACCGCCTGTTGCTCCCCACCCGATAGCTGTCCACCACGACTACGGCGACGTTCTTTGATAAAGGGGAACAGGTCGTAGACCGCGTCCAGCGACCAGGAACCTTGCCGGCGCGTTGAACCGCCCACGAGCAGATTCTCTTCCACCGTGAGCGACGCGAACAGGTGCCGGCCCTCGGGGACAAGGGCGATGCCCTTTCTGACGCGTTGGAAGGGATCGAGATGGGTTATATCGACGTCGTTGAAAAAGATCCGGCCGTTGGACGGCTTCAACTCGCCGGAGATGAGCGAGAGGAGAGTCGATTTTCCCGCGCCATTCGCCCCGAGGACTGCCAGGATGTCGCCCTCGTCGAGGCTGAGGCTCATCTCTTCCAGCGCTCGCAGGTGGCCGTAGTTGGCCGTCACGCCCTCCAAACGAAGCATCGTCATGAGGCGGTACTCATGAAGGCCGGACTGCCGAAATAACTTTCGATCACCGCCGGGTGCGCAAGCACTTCAGCGGGGCTCCCTTCGGCGATCAAATGTCCGCCGCTCAGACACACGATGCGGTCGGCGGTCGCATTGAGGGCTCGAATGACGTGCTCCACCCACAAGAACGAGATACCACTGTCGCGCAACGACAAGACGATCTCAATGAGTTGACCCACTTCCGCATTGTTAAGACCTCCCGCGACTTCATCGAGCAACACCAGCGCGGGATCGAGCGCCACCGCCCGAGCCATCTCGAGTCGTTTTCGGTCCAACAGCCTCAAGTCGCCGCCGATCTCATTGACCAGTTTGAGGAGACCGCATCGTTCGAGTGCGAAAATCGCACGTTCGTGAGCCTCGCTCATCGACACGCTCTGAGATTGCTGGACGGCCAAGAGCGTGTGTTCGAACACGGTGAGTTTGTCAAAGGGCCGGGGAATCTGAAACGTTCGTCCAATGCCGAGTCGGGCCCGTTTCGCCATGGCGACCGACGTGACGTCTCGGCCCTTAAAGACCACCGTGCCACTGTTCGCTTTGACGTTGCCCGAGAAGATGCCAAGCATCGTGGTCTTGCCCGCTCCGTTGGGGCCAATCATTCCCACGATTGACCCCGCCGGAACGTGGATATCGACGCCATCCGCGATGACGACCGTGCCAATCCGCTTCACGATGTTGTTGGCTTCAAATAGGTTTTGGGGGCTGGGCGAAGTGTTCGTCAAGAAGCTGTGATCACCTGTGGTGTGCTTTCCAGAGGAATGTTGGTGTGTCCGGAGTTGGTGACGATGAGCAGGTCGTAACCCGACTTGGCACTCGAGGACGAACGCCATTGACCGCCGACCAGGGGCGTCTT
>PKZN01000112.1 GCA_003133075.1 Acidimicrobiaceae bacterium
AATCACGAGGTATCGATTTACCAACGGTCGGCCGACGGACTGTGGTGTGGTGTGGCCCTTCTCGTGTACGACATGCGCGGCCGGATGATCCGAAAGACCGTGACTGCGAAGTCTCGCGCCGAGGTGACGCGGAAGCTCGCACAGTTACGACGCGAAGTTGATGCCGGCAAAGTATCAAGAATCAAGACGCCTACGCTCTCCGAACTCATGACGCGATGGTTCGAAACCGTGCTGTCAAGGGAAGTGGCCCGATCCACGTACGACAACTATTACTCCATCGTTAAGTATCACGTGCTCCCGGTGCTCGGTCGACGAAAATTGACTGACATCACGGTCGCTGATGTAGATCGTTTGCTCACTTTCAAGCTGGACGCTGGGCTCTCTCCTTCCACCGTGCACCGAGTTCGAGCTCTCATCTCTCAATGCCTCGACCAAGGTGTCCGTTGGGGCGACGTGACCTCCAACGTCGCTCGACTGTCTAGACCACCGAGGATGGAGAGGCCAGAGGGTCGAACGTTGACGCGTGAACAGGCTCAGCAGTTGCTGGAAACGCTGAAAGAGCACCGACATGAATCTCTATATCTATTGGGCCACCTTCTTAAAAGAGCGACTCGTTCACGAGACTCCACGAACTCTGTGTCAATGGCCAATTTCTAGTCCCCGCTGGTGGCCATCAAAAGTCCCTGCCCTTCACGCGTTCACTTCTTCTTTTGTGACGAGAACTGACCTCCTCTCGCCCTGGCCTCTTTCATCCTGAATGACTCGCCGCTCGTGACCACGACGACGCCGTGGTGAACCAGACGATCCAGCAGGCTGACGGCCGTGTTGTGCTCGGGAAGAAACCGTCCCCACTCCTCGAAGGGCCAGTGCGACGCGACGCCGAGCGCCCGGTGCTCGTAGGCGGCGGCGATGAGTCGAAAGAAGAGCTGCGCGCCGGTGTCGTCCATTGGCGCGAAGCCGATCTCGTCGATGAGGATTAAGTCCGCGCGCAGCACCTGGTCGATCACCTTGCCAACCGAGTTGTCCGCCAGGCCCCGGTAGAGGGTCTCGATGAGCGCGGGTGCGGAGAAGTAGCGCACCTTGTGACCGTGTTCGACGGCCTCGTGACCGAGTGCGACCAAGAGGTGACTCTTGCCGGTGCCGGCCGGTCCGACCAGACAGAGGTTCTCCTTGGCCCTGATCCACTCGAGACTCGTCAAGTAGTTGAACGTCGCTCGAGGGATCGAGCTCTGGGTGACGTCGAACTCCTCCAAGGTCTTGGTGATCGGAAAGTCGGCCAGTTTGAGTCGAGCTCGTGCGTTAGAGGCATCACGCGAGGCGATCTCGGCTTCGAGCAGCGTGCGCAAGAACTCCTCGGGGTTCCAGCGCTGCGTCTTTGACGTCACCAACAACTCTGGTGCGAGGTGACGGATCGCCGAGAGGCGTAGACGTCGAAGCGCCGCGTCGAGGTCACTGGCCAAGGGAGCGGCGGTGGTGCTCACGAGGTCGCCTCGATCTTGTAGTCGAAGAGTGAACGACTCGTCGCTGAGGGCAAGTCGACCACCAGCGCCTCGCCCGCTCGAACACTCCGTGCGACACCGCTGCCCGCCACGAGGATCGACTCGACGTCACGCGCGCGGTAACGGTGGAAGTCAACCGCTCGCTCGAGGGCTCCCAGTAACGCGTCTCTCCCGTGGGCGCGCTCGAGTCGCAACAAGGTCTCGAGGTCACCCTTCAGTGACGTCATGCCCGCGGCGGCGGCTTTCTTGATGAAGGTCTCCGCGACCGGTCCGAGTGCGCAGAAGGCCACTTCGCTCTGCGTGCGCGCCCGGACGGCGCGGCGAGGCTTCGCTCTCGGGCCGCCGTAGTGGTCATCGAGGATTGACGTCTCACCAGGGGCAACGAGTGAGTGCTCGGCGACGACCTCCCCGAGGCGGCTGATGGTGAGGTGGCCGTCACGAACGCGCACTTCGACGACCGCTCCGATGTGGGCGNNACGGTGCCGGTGGCGGCGCGCAGTTGCGGTAGCGCACCCAACAGTTCGACTTCGATCTCAAGTCGCTCAGATGGCACGCAGCAGATCTCAGAGTGCTCCTTGGCGTTCACTTCTTCCATCCAGTCGCGGGCCAGTTCATTGGCCCGACGCAGGTCGCGCGAGGTGAGCTCCTCGGGGATCATGAGGTCGCGCTTGGCGTAACCAACGAGGTTCTCGACCAGTCCCTTAGAGGCCGGGTCGGCCGCTTCGCAGAAGTCCGGGGCGAAGCCGTAGTGCGTCGCTGTCCTCACGTAGGCGGGTGAGGGGACGACGACGTTCGCGACGACGCCACCCTTCAAACACCCCATCCGGTCCGCCAAGACCGTTTTCGGCACCCCACCTAGGTATTCGAAGCACGCCGCCAGGGCCTCTAACGTCGTCTCAGCGCGTTCGTTGTCAGCGAAATAGATGAATCGCACGCGACTCCACGCCAATACCGCGCAAAAGACGTGCAGGGTGCCGATGGCGCCCCAGTCGATCGCTAACACGTCGCCCGGTTCCCACACGCCGGGCCGTCGACCGCGGTGGTGGTCGATGCGCCAGTTGCGCTTCTCCTCGGCGACGAGTCGACGAAAGTTGCGATCCGAGCCGGCGTAGCCGGCGGCCCGCGCCGCGGGCAGCAGTCGCTTGGCGCTGATGCGGCCCTTGGTCTTTCCCACGCGTTGGGCGACGAGGTCGGCGACCTCGTCGTAGTTGTGCGCGGGCGGCGGCCGGGGCTCCGAGCGCTCGGCGGCCTCGACGACGCGCTTGACGGTCTTGGGGGTAGTCGAGCAGATCTCGGCGGCGGCGTGGTAGGTGCCGACCTCTCGGTAGGCGGAAAGTATGTCCATGCGTTCCCTAACTGATTTCATTGAGGTGTCTCCTGGTCGGTGATGTGGTTGTGTGGAACCACCACCGTCACCGGTCAGGGGGCACTGCGGTTGGATGCTCAATGAAGGGCGGGGACTTCTCCTGGCCACCAGTGGGGACTTTTCGTGGCCACCAG
>PKZN01000144.1 GCA_003133075.1 Acidimicrobiaceae bacterium
ACGACGTGCTCGACGTCGGTCACCCAGGCCATGCCGTCACCGACGGTGTCGGTGCGCGCGGCATTCACAATTGCCTCGATCAATGCCTCGACCTGTTCGTCGGTGCAGATGATCTCGATCTGGAGCTTGTCGACGAAGTCGAACAGGTACTCCTTGCCGCGGAAGACCTCCACGTGCCCCCCGGTGTGGCCGAAGCCCCTTACCTGACTCACGGTCAGACCGGTGATGCCCGCTTGCTTCACGGCTTCTTTGACTTCGTCCAGCTTGAAGGGCTTGACGACTGCGGTAACTAACTTCATGCTCTTCTCTCCTTAGACGTTGTCTGCGTGGGTGTGACTGGGCGAACCAACCGGCTCACCGAAGGTGGGCTCGGGGAATGCTTCTTCCTCGTGGATCGCGAGGTCGCCCTCACGCAGTGTCTCCTCGGACTCTCGTAGTCCTCCGAGTACGAACTTAACCACCGTGAAGACGATGAACGTTCCAACGGCCGTCCAGCAGATAATCCACACCGCCGCCAGGAACTGTTCCCACAGCTGGTGGAAGGAGTGGCCGTAGAACCAGCCGTCGACGTGGCTGTTGCCCGCNNGATGCCCACCAACAGACCACCGGTGAGTCCGGCGAAGCCGTGGGTGTAGATAACCCCCAACGCGTCGTCGACCTTGGAGAAGGGACGGCACCTCGAGAGATACGTCCAAGCGAACCACACGACCGAGGAGGCGATGACGCCGACGTAGATCGCGCCCATACCGTTCACCCAACCGGCGCTGGGCGTGATCGCGACGAGGCCGCAGATCATTCCGTTGATCGCTCCTAAGAACGTCGGTTTCTTCGACTTGGAGAGGAACATGTCCCAGAACATCCAGGTCAGCAGTGCCGCCGCCGTGGCGACGTTGGTGTTGAGCACCGCTGACGCGGCGTCGGCCCCCGCGTAGAAGGGGTCACCACCGTTGAACCCGTTCCAGCCGAGCCAGAGGATTCCTGCGCCGACCGCCACCATCATTAAGTTGCTGGGGAAGGCGTTCTCCTTATCCTGCCAGCGGCGAGGTCCGAGCATCCAGGCGCCCACGAAGGACGCGACACCGGCGGAGAGGTGGATGACGTAGCCACCCGAGTAGTCGACCGCACCCTTTTGGGCGAAGAAGCCGCCGCCCCAGAGCAGCGCCGCGTTGATGCAGTAGACCATGGTGATCCACAGCGGCACGATGAGCAGCCAGGCCTTGAACTTAAGTCGACCGACGAGACCACCCAGGAAGAGCAGTGGCGTGATCGCGGCGAAGACGAACTGGAAGTAGGTCAGCGTCGCGGTCGGGAAGTGGAACGGAATCAGCGTGTTCGCGCCCGAGACCGCCTGTCCCTGTTCTGAACCCGCGGTACCCAGCGGCTCAAAGTGACCAACGAAGCCGCTCCAGAACGAACCCGTCGAACCGAAGTGCGACAGTGGACCGAAGGCCATGTTGTAGCCCCAGAGCATCCACACGATCAACGTGATGGAAAAGCCCGCGAAGCACATGAACATGGTGTTCACGATCCACTTCTTACGAACCAAACCACCATAGAGAACGGCGAGTCCGGGCAGGCTCATCAGTCCGACGAGCGTCGCGGCAACCAACTGCCACGTGTTGTCCGCCGGGACTAGCCAATGGGGATACGGAATATAGTTCGCGGCAAATTGCACGACCACTCCCTTTCAACTAAGAGAGGGCGGCGCTGACCTCGGATGTTGAAATCAGTGTGGCAAGTAAGAATTTCATAATCGTTAGCGGTGTGTTTCGGGCGTGTGAACAACGCCCCACCAGGGGGTCCTCACGAAGTCGGGTACGCGACCGCTCCCGTGGGGGGCGCCAGGCTCTGCCCGTGGCCCCATTTACTCCACGTGACGACGATGACGGTGGAGCCGTGAATCTCGTGGAAGCGCAGCGGAAGCACCTTCCCCTTCGCCGTCACGTCGAGGGTGCCCTTAAAGCGTGGCGCGCCATTGATCGCCGGCACCGTGCCCGCGATNNTCGAGCCACTGATTCGAATACGTGGTCGCGTCGGCGCTCGACATCGAATAGGTCGTGGTCAACGCGGCGGCGTCGGCGAGCACGTAGAGCGTGTCCGCCGAGTCGAGGGCGAGGAGTTCCGACGTTCCCCCGTTGGAGAGAATCGACTCCTGTTCGCCGCCGGCCTCACCGATCACGTCGTGCGAACTCTCGATGACCACACCGCCGTGATAGATATCCACGGTCTCGTGCACCCAGTGCGACGCCTTGGCGTTCGCGAGCGCTCTCTCGACCAGCGACCGAGGGGTCGGCGTCGCGGCGCCGCCGCTCAGCGGGAGCATCACGGTGAGTACCGTGACGAGTCCGGCGAGCGCGGGTGCGCCCCACAACCTGGCGTGCCCCGACAGCGTTGTATATGTAGTCATCTACTTAGCGTAGGGACCGTTCCACAACTTGAGCGATGTCGAGTACCGCGACGTCGTCACCACGGCCACTGGCCTTTACTGCGTCATCGAGCATGATCATGCAGAACGGACAGGCCGTCGAGATGACGTCGGCGCCCGTGCCGAGCGCCTCTTCGGTCCGGTCCATGTTGACGCGCTTACCGATCGTCTCTTCCATCCACATCCGTGCGCCGCCCGCGCCGCAACAGAACCCTCGCTCGCGACAGCGTCCCATCTCGACCTTGGTGAGACCCGGAATCGCGTCGAGCACGTCGCGGGGCTCGTCGAAGACGCGATTGTGCCGCCCCAAGTAGCACGGGTCGTGGTAGGTGACGGTACCGGTATAGGAAACCCCGGGCACGAGTTTGCCGGTAGCCACGAGGTGGCTCAGCAGCTCTGCGTGATGGATGACCTCGTAGTTGCCACCGAGCGCGGGGTACTCATTCTTCATCGTGTTAAAGCAGTGGGGACAACTCGCGACGATCTTCTTGACGCCGGCCCCGTCCAACGTTGCGATGTTGGCCTTGGCCATCTCTTGGAAGAGGTACTCGTTGCCCATGCGTCTCGCCGGGTCCCCGGTGCAGGACTCTCGGGGACCGAGTATCCCGAAGGTGACCCCGGCGCGGTGCAGCATGCGCGCGACCGACTCGATCTGCTTTCGTCCGCGTTCATCGAGCGCGCCGGCACAGCCCACCCAGTAGAGGTATTCGACGTCCTCGGGGATAGTGCCCTCGAAGACCGGCACCTCGAAGTCGAGCGCGCCGAGCCACTCCGTGCGCTTGGACGATCCCAAGCCCCACGGGTCTCCCTGGTTCTCTAAGTTACGCAGCAGCAAACTCGCCTCTGAGGGGAAGCGTGACTCCATCAACACCTCGTAGCGACGCATGTCGATGATCGCGTCGATGTGTTCGATGTCGACGGGGCACTGCTCCACGCAACTGCCGCACGTGGTGCAGGACCACAGCACGTCGGGGTCGATGGTGGTTGGCACCAGGGTCGCGACGTCGCCGTCGCTCTCGCCCGAGATCAGTCGGTTCGCCGAGGCGAACATGTTGTCACGCAGGCCCATGATGAGGAGCTTGGGACTGAGCGGCTTGCCGGTCGTCCACGCCGGGCACACGCTCTGGCAGCGTCCACACTCGGTGCACGTCGCCAGGTCCAGCATCTGCTTCCAGGTGAAGTCCTCAATGTGGCCGGCGCCAAAGACGGTGTCCTCGCTGACCTGGTCCATGTCCATGTTGGGGGTCTTATCGAGGCCGCCCAACGCCCGGGGGCGGCGCGACACGCCGACGTTGATGGGCGCCAAGAAGATGTGCAGGTGCTTGGAGTACGCGACGAAGACAATGAAGCCCGAGATCACCGCGATGTTGAGCAACAAGAACACCGCCTCGAGCACGCTGTTGACGCCGTAACCGAGTGGCGCCAGCCAACTCGCCACCTCCTTCGACGCGAACGCCCACGAGGAGGCGTGGTGCGCGTAGAAGGTCACCTCCGAACCGCCAAAGCCGTACCAGCCGGTCTTGATGTGGGTGAAGGGGAAATGTCCCGTATTGATCTGCGCCGCGCGATAGAGCAGCAGCGTGATAATCACCAGCGCGATCATCGCGAGTACGAACCACGCGGCCTCGGTGTGGCTGCCGTAGAAGCGACTCTGACGATCCTTCTTTGACGGGGCGTTCTTCAGTCGGATAATCGAGAAGACAACGAGCGAGACCAGCACTGCGGTTGCGAAGAAGTCCTCGGTGAAGGCGAGCCAGTTGTCCGTCCCAATCCAGGGGATGTGGAAGTTGCGGTCGAAGAGCGCGCCGTAGGCCTCAAGGATCGTCGTCAGCAGTACCGTGAAGCCCCACATCGTGAAGAAGTGCGCGAGTCCCGGCACCGTCCACTTGAGCAACTTGCGCTGCCCGGCGACTTCGGTGACCTCGGCGTCGGTGACCTTTCGGAAACCGTTCCATCGACGAGGTGCGGGCTGACCGCTGCGAATCAGTTTCGAGAGCCAGTGGAACCGTCGGCCCGCCAGGCCGAAACCGACGATGGTGATGGCCAGTCCAATGATGATGCGGGCTAACACGCTGCTCCTTTGTGCGCGACGGTCATGACTTCTTGAAGTTCTCGGAGTACTTGCTCGGTGTGGGCCCGCGCTGACCGCGGTACTTGGATCCGAGCCCCGACGAACCGTAGGGACGGTCGGCCGACGTCGTCATCTCGAAGAAGCTGATCTGTCCGATCTTCATGCCCGGATAGAGCGTGATGGGCAGATTCGCCACGTTCGAGAGCTCCAGGGTGATGTGCCCGTCCCACCCGGCGTCGATGAAGCCGGCGGTTGAGTGAATCACGAGGCCGAGTCGACCGAGCGAACTCTTGCCGTCGAGTCGCCCCACGATGTCGTCGGGGATCGCGATGCGCTCGGTCGTGGATCCCAGCATGAACTCACCGGGGTGCAGGATCATCGGCTGCTCGGGTCCGACGTCGATGAGCTCGGTCAGGTCCTCTTGGGCCTCGCGCACGTCGATGACGCGCTGAGAGTGGTTGCGAAAGACCCGGAAGTACTGATCGACGTGGACGTCCACTGACGAGGGCTGAATGCAGTCCTCGCCCAGGGGTTCGATGATCAATCGGCCTATGGCGAGCGCCTCTTTGATGGACCGATCCGAGAGCACCATTAAGAGGTCACGATACTCGTTTCACCTGATTCGACCGGATGGCCCAGCGAGCGGCGAGCGCTAGGACAGCACTCGCCGGCGGAAGTTTCGAAGCCCCAGCCACAAGAACACCACGCAGAAACCGATCATCACGGGATAGACCACGTAGAGGTGCATGTGGGGTGCGTTGGTGAAGGCGGCGCGCATCCCCTCATTCACGTACACCAAGGGATTGATCAACACCAGTGTCTGGAGCCAGTGGAACCCGCCGATCTTCACGGGCGCCAGGTGCGTCCAGGGATA
>PKZN01000051.1 GCA_003133075.1 Acidimicrobiaceae bacterium
ACGAGTGACATCGTCTGGGCGCTGGACACGAACTATCGCGCCATCGGCAGCGTCGGAAAGTTAGTCCAAGCGTTCGAGTCGGTCGAGAGCGCGAGGAAGAAGGCGGCGGGCACGACGCCACAAGAGGCAGAAGTCATCGGCGACAGCGCACCGGTCGTCCAGGTCGTTGACCGCATCCTCACCCAAGCGATGCGCGACCGCGCGTCGGACGTCCACATTGAACCTTCCGAGGAGTTCGTGCGCGTGCGCTTCCGCATCGACGGCGCGCTCAAGGAGATCTTGCAACTTCCCATCGCGATTGGTCCGGGACTCGTCAGTCGCATCAAGATCATGGCGAACATGAACATCGTTGAGCGACGACGTCCCCAAGACGGCCAGCTCACCATCACCATCGACGGTCAAGAGGTCGACGTTCGCGTCGCCACCGTGTCGACGATCATGGGCGAGAACTGCGTCATGCGAATTCTCGACAAGACGCGATCGGTCTTCAAGTTGGGTGACCTCGGCATGCCGAAGGATACGCACAAGACGTACTCCAAACTCGTGCGATCGCCCTTTGGGATGGTGCTGTGTGCGGGACCCACCGGCAGTGGCAAGACCACCACGCTCTACGCCACGCTCTCGGAGGTCTCCAACCCCACGCTCAACGTGATGACCATCGAGGACCCGGTCGAGTACGTCTTTCCGAGCATCAACCAGATTCAGACCAACGAGCAGGCCGGCCTCAACTTCGCCACCGGTCTCAAGTCGATCCTCCGTCAGGACCCCGACGTCATCCTGGTGGGTGAGATCCGAGACGTGGAGACGACTCGCGTCGCCGTCCAGTCGGCGCTGACCGGTCACTTCGTCATCTCCTCGATGCACGCCACCGACTCGGTCTCGGCCCTGCACCGATTCTTGGACATGGGCATTGAGTCCTTCCTGGTGGCCTCTTCGGTGCTCGGCATCGTCGGCCAACGCCTCCTTCGTCGGATCTGTCCCTCCTGCAAGACGACCTACACGATGACCGACGACGAACGGGAGTTCTACGAGGAGAGTGGCGGGCCGGCCAAAACGACCTTCTACTACGGCTCCGGGTGCAACTTCTGCAGTGACACGGGCTACAAGGACCGCATCGGCGTCTACGAACTGCTCGTGATGACCCCTGAAATCAAGCGTCTCATCGTCGGCTGGGCAACCCAAGAGGAGTTACACAACATGGCCAGGAAACAAGGGATGCGAACCCTACGCCAGGAGGCCATCAGCCTCGTGGTCCAGGACATCACCACCGTCGCCGAAGTGATTAGGAGCGTGTACGCACTATGAGCCCACTCACATTGAAGAAGGACAAGGACAAAGAGGTCGTTCCCAAGGTTAAGAAGGAAAAGGAAGTCGTTCTCAAAGGCAAGAAGAACAAGAACGACCACTCCCTCCAGGCGTACAAGTACACGGCCATTGACGCCAACGGCAAGAAGGTCAGCGGCACAGAGATGGCCGCCTCGAGTGGTGCCGCCCACGTCGCCCTGCTGGAACGGGGTTTTCAGCCTCTTGAGGTCGCCACCAAAACCAGCGTCCTCAAGTTCGAGATCACCAAGAAAAAGGTTCCTCGACCAGACGTGATGAACTTCACGCGCCAGTTGGCGGTGTTCATGAAGGCCGGGATTCCCATCATGGAGGCCCTCGAAGTCATCGTCGAAGAGACCCAAAACAAACTGTTGCGAAACATCCTCCGCGAGGTCGTTGACAGCCTGCGCGCGGGCGACACCTTCGCCACCGCGGCCGCGCAGCATCCTGAGGCGTTTCCGAACTTCTACGTGGGCATCTTGGAGTCAGCAGAGCTGACGGGCAACTTGGACCAAGTCCTCAACCAACTTGCCGACTACATCGAGCGTGACACCAAGGCGCGCAGCAAGATCACCGCCGCACTGATCTACCCCGCGGTGGTGGCCTGCATGTCGGTCGTCACCGTGCTGGTGTTGGTCGTGTTCGTGCTGCCGCGGTTCACGGTGTTCTTCAAGTCACTCAATGCGAAGTTGCCCCTGGTCACGGTCATGATGATCGACTCGTCGGGATTCGTCCTGCACTGGTGGTACGCGGAGTTAGCCGTCGTCATCGTGCTCGTGGTCGGCTTCATATCAATGCGTCGCTCACCCAAGGGCCACGCCATGATGGACGCCTGGATGCTGAAGCTGCCGGTGGTGGGCGACCTCACTCAGACGGCAATCCTCGAGCGCACGTGTCGGATTCTCTCCTCGATGTTGAAGGCTGGCGTCGACCTGCCGCGATCGATGGCCGTTACGGCTGATTCGGCCAATAACGCCGTCTACCACGACGCGCTCGAGGCGGTGCGCGAAGCAATGATGGAAGGACAGGGTCTTGCGGGACCGATTGCGCGTAGCGGGCTCTTCCCGGGCGCCGCGCGTCAGATGTTCCGTGTTGGTGAGGAGACGGGCACCCTCGACCAGCAACTGGACGTCGCCGCCGAGTACTACAACCGAGAACTCGAAACGAAGTTGGACCGGGCGACGGCCCTGTTCGAACCGGCGATCATCATCTTCATGGGTGTCGTCGTCGGTTTCGTGGCGGTGGCGCTGATCTCGGCGATGTACGGCATCTACAACCAGGTAAAGGTTGGATGAGAAAATCGCGGCGTCGAGGGGTTCACCCCAGACCGTCACGCGGTAGCGCCACGCCCATTGCCCGGATGATCGAACGACGTCGCGGCCATTCTGAGAACGGTTTTACACTCGTCGAACTGCTGATTGTAACGGTCGTGTCCCCGCTCATCGTGGGCGGCCTCGCCTTGGGATTGGTTTCGATTCTCTCCCTTCAAACGAGCACTGCGGCACGGCTGGCCGATACTGGCGACTCGCAGATCCTCGAAGCGAGCTTCCAGCCCGACGTGCAGAGTGCGTTGGAAGTGACGACGGCCCAGGTAAGTAACCCTCAATGCGGAACCGGAGTGCAGGTACTAGGTCTTGAGTGGAATTTGGCTACGTCGGGCATATACCAAACGGTGATTTCCTACGTTGAGAAAGCCAATGGTTCAACCAACGGCTCGGTAAATCTTGTTCGTCAATACTGCACGAACGGCAATACCACGAACCCGGCGTCGTCGTCAATAGTTTCGTACGATCTACCCTCATCGCAAAGTCCAAGTACCTTTGTGGCGCTCTCGTGCTCCTCCGCGGACACGACCTGTAACACGGACGCGAAGTCGAAGTGGGTACTCACTTCGGCTGTTACGAACGTTGTCTTTAGTACCACGGAGCCGAGGAGTAAGTACGCGTTCACCTTGGACGCCTTCCCAGAGGCGAGCTCATCGCAGGACTCGTCGGGAACACCCATTTCTCCGAGCAGTACTACGACGTGCGGATACGCGACTCCCGGTTCCGGTAAGTACGCGGGGTCACTGTGCTTCGTCGATTTCTCGACGCTGATTGGCTCGTCCATGACCGCCGCGACGTCGGGTTCGGACTGTCTGGAGATGTCGGTGAAACTCCCTGATGGGTACTTCTTGTATTTCTGCATCAATATCACAGGAACCGCGGTGAAGCCGTGGCCACTGCCGACGTGGACGAACGGCTTTCTCGGTAACCAGGGAGTTCCCGCGAGCGGCGGTAATCCCGCGATACCGGCGAACTACACGAACATCCCGGGTGACCCGGCGCTCTATCAAACAGGCTCAGGTACGTCGACGATAACGCTCACCGATATCACGATCGACAGCCCTCAAGGAGTTCCGGCGACCGGCTGGAAATTCATGAGTGCGGATGCTGAATCCACGGACGTGGGCGAGTCAATTGTTTGGTCGGACGCGACCGCGACCAATGTCAAAAATCTTCACATCGTTCCCAACGGAACCTCAATCGACACAGCCGCGGACCCAGTCGGCAATGCGTGCTTGGACGACCAGCCAACTCAGGGTCTCGTTGGCAATAAGACACCAACAGTGAGTTGCAACGGCTCCATGCCCGCCCTAAATGGGAATCCCGCTGAGAGCGAAACGGGTGCCTATAAGTCTGGAACAGCCATGGTGGAGGCGATCGCGCCGCAGTCCATGACCGTGACGTTGGTGGGCACTGGTCTTGAAGCCGTTGCTTTTGGGGTGTTTATCTAATGAACGTTGTGACCTCCCCATGTGACGTGCGGCGCCTCGTTCGCTCGACGTTTTCGCGGCGACCGGAGTTACGTCGTTGTCCAACTGAGAATGACGGGTTGCTCCAATGAGCGCGTCGCGCGGCGTAACGCATAACGCACGGGTTTCTTCGACCGTGAAGCCCCGCAGGGATCGCTCTGAGTCGGGTGACACGCTCGTCGAGGTGTTGTTGGCGCTCATCATTCTCTCTATGGCGTCGGTCGCCCTTATCATTGCCTTCGGAACGTCGCTCTCAGCGTCCTCGACACACCGAACACTCGCCACGTTTGACACGGTGCTGACCAGTACTTCGCAAGACGCTATTTCGCTCATCCAGCAAGATTCGTCCTTATTCGTTAACTGTCCTGCAACGCAATCGGCGTCGGGAACGGCCGCGATATACCAGGCCAACCCCCTCCTCGCCCTTTCCGTGCCCTCGCCCTATACGAGTCAATTTCAGATCACGTACACCTCCGTCCAATACTGGGATACGACGAGCAACACGTTCGACAACAACTGTGTGGTCGATACCTTCCAGCCGGAGCTGATAATGATCTCCGCATTGAACACGCTCACGGGCGCCACATTCACCAATAGTTTCGTGGTTGACTACCCCGTCACCACGTCGCAAGAAAGTGATGCCGGACAGGCCGCGTCCCAATTGACGTTCCTGGCGCAACCGACTCTGCAATCCGAAGCTGGCACTGCCGCAGGCACTCCTCTCGCCACCCAACCAATTGTTGAAGTCTTAGGTGCCACGGGCGCCGCGGTGACCACCGATCTCTCACCCGTCACCCTCACGCTGAACGGCGGGNNTGGCGCGACGTTGCAAGGCTGCCTAAGTAATGAAGTGCTGGGCGTGATCACGTTCACCGGCTGCACCGTCAGCGCGCAGGGTGTCGATTACACAATCACCGCGAGCGTGGGGACCGGCGACTCCTCCAGCACGACGGTGTCGGATATAACGACCTCGTCACCATTTAGTGTCAGCGCGGCAGCGGGTTCGCTCACCTTTGCGGGCGGCGAACCGGTCGCTGGTACCTCGGGCTCGGTATTTACCACAACGCCGGTCGTGACCGTGGTGGGCGACACCACCTTCACCGGCAACATCACCGTCACGGTTTCGGGCGGGACGTTGTCCAACTGCACGGGCAACTCGTCGACCACCCCCAATGTGGTCACGTTGCCGGCAACCACGACCGCAGGGGTGACGTCGATTTCCCTGGCGGGCTGCACGTTCGCGGGCACTGACTACTACAACGTTGCGAACTCGTTGTATACCCCGGTGCCCTATACGTTGACCGCGACCGCCGCTGCGCTGCTCCCCGCCACGAGCAACGTATTCACCGTCTCGGGAGTCGGCCCGGCCGCGCAGTTGGTCTTCTCCACCGAGCCCACTGGCGTGGGCAGTTCCTCAGCGTCAACTGCGTTTTCGGGTCAGCCCGCGATCACGGTCGAGGACTCCTACGGTAACGTCATAACGAATCCGACCGCGACAGTGGCCCTATCCATAAGTAGTGGAACGACGTTGGGTGGTGCAACTGTCCCCGAGACGCTGTCGAACTGCACTTCGTCGATTGTAAACAAGGTCGCAATTACGTTCACGGGCTGCGCCGGGAGCGCCTACGCCAACGGGCTGACATTAACGGCGACGACGACAACCGGCACGACCTTCACGGTGACGAGCACGAGTTTTAATATCACGGGGGCAGCGTCCCAATTGGTATTCGCGGTTCAGCCGGCCGCGGGTGCATCCGGCACAGCATTCACGACGGAGCCGGTGATTAACGTCGAAGACGCCAGCGGAAATATCGTGACCGCGGCAACGGCTCAAATAACGCTAACCACCTCGGGCGGTGCCCTCCTGTACTGCTCGAGCTTGGCGCCCAATCAAGGTGTCGTAACGGTAACGAGTTGCACGTTCTCGGGGTTGGTGGGCACGAGTTATACCATGACGGCCTCCGAATCTGGACTGACGTCAGCCACGAGCACCGCGTTCTCGCCCACAATTTATGGCGCCGCATCGAAACTGGTCTTCACGACGAATCCGACGGCAGGACTCTCCGGATCCACGTTCACGACACAACCGGTGATCAAGGTTGAAGACTCGGGCGGCAATGTCGTAACGAACTCGTCGACGCAGATTACCCTGACCGCGTCGCCCGCGTCTCTCGTGGGCCTCCAGTCGTGTACGGGGTTACAGGCAGTGGCTGGCGTTATCGATGTCGCAGGCTGCACGTTCGGGGGCCTCGTCAATCCACCCAATAGCTATACCCTGACGGCCGCGCCGGTCCTCACCGGCAGCCTCAAGTCTGCTACCAGCGGAGCGTTCTCTCCAACGGGGCCGGGACCCGCGTCGTCGTCCACATCTACCGTCGTAGCCAGTCCGAGCCTCGTGAAGGCCAATGGTCTCTCGGTCTCGACCATCACGGTCACTTTGATGGACGCGAGCGACAATCCCATTTCCGGCAAATCGATTTCAATCTCGCCGAACGGTGGCACGCAATCGACGTACACCACGGGGTCGGTCGTCACCAACTCGAGCGGCGTGGCAACGTTTAGCGCAACTGATGGCACGGTCGAACTCGTCACCTACACCGCGACGGACACGACTGACTCGGTCGTTATCGGCCAAACTGCCGCCGTCAACTTCATCTCTGTTCCCACGATTACGGGAATCAGTCCCGCGTCGAGAGGCCAAAGCGCGACCAACCAGAACTTGACACTCACCGGGACGAACTTTGTCAACGGCGCAGTGGTCACTTTCGCAAACAGCGGCATCACCGTCAACTCAACGACGTTCAACAGCGCGACGTCGCTCACGGTGAACGTCACCGTCGCGGCGAACGCTTCGCTTGGTACGAGCACCGTGACGGAAACGAATCCGGACACCGGCACCTTTACGAGTGGCTCGATCTTCACGGTTAACGCGGCACCGACCGTGACGGCCGTCAGTCCAACATCCCTCAACCAAGGTGCAACCAGTCAGGCCTTAACGGTGTCCGGCACCGGCTTCGTGAGTGGCGCAACCCCGACGTTCTCCGGGAC
>PKZN01000007.1 GCA_003133075.1 Acidimicrobiaceae bacterium
CAGCGCGACGGGCTCTCCTGGGGATTTGACGCGGACTTCCAGGTGGAAAGCTACCTCCGCCACCAGGGCGCCAGCTTCGTCGACCGCTTCGACGCCAATTCCTATCTCTATATCACCCGCGCCATGGACTATTTTGATCTCGGCGCCGAGCGGGATGGCGGCCTGGCGGGCGCCTTCGCCGGCGCGCGGGATGTGCGGTTCTGCCTCGCCTCATTCACCTCGGACTGGCTCTATCCGACGCCGGAAAGCCGGGCGATTGTCCGCGCCCTCAATCTGGCCGGGGCGCGAACGAGCTTCATCGAGATCGAGAGCGACAAGGGTCATGACGCTTTCCTGCTCGACGAGCCGGTTCTGCGCTCGGCCCTGGCGGGCTTCCTGACCTCCGCCGCCCAAAGCCGGGGCCTCGCGTGAGCCATATAGGCCCTGATCCCGCGCCGATGCGGGAAGACTTCGCGGAAATCCTCCGGCTCGTGAGGCCTGGGGCGCGGGTTCTCGACGTGGGTTGCGGTGAAGGCGCGCTGCTGGACCTGTTGGTGCGTCACACCAACGCCGACGCCCGTGGTTTGGAGATCAGCCCTGAAGGGGTTTCAGCGTGCCTGGCCCGGGGCCTTGCCGTGATGCAGGGGGACGCTGACCGGGATTTACGTGAGTTTCCCACGGGCGCTTTTGACTATGTGATCCTTTCCCAGACGCTCCAGGCGGTTCGCGATCCGCGGGCTGTTCTCCGTGAGATGCTAAGGATTGGTCAGCGGGCCATCGTATCCCTGCCGAACTTTGGTCACTGGCGCGTGCGGCTGGATCTTCTCGCGCACGGGCGTATGCCGGTCACCGGCGCCCTGCCCGAACCCTGGTGGTCGACACCCAATATCCATCTTTGCACCCTGGCTGACTTCATCGCCCTGGCAGAGGATCTAAGCCTGACCATCGAGGCCTGCGCGGCCTTTGCGCGCGGGCGACCCGCGCGGTCGATCAAACCTTCCCAGAGGTTGGAGAACTGGCGCGCTGAAACGGCCCTTTTCCTGTTGACGCGACGGGACGTTCACTCATAGAGGCCGCCGCGCCAGCGGGAGCGAACACCGGCCGGGTTCTGGCGGGAACCCGCGCTGTTCGGCCCTTTGGACGCAGGGCGAAGGTCTGTTTCGCCGCCTCCATGAGGATTACGCCCGCGAAGCCTGGCCAGAGACGCGCGCCGATCTGTTCAAAGCCGTCCGCCCAACGCGAAATCCAGGGGACCGGGGGCATGTAAAGGGCGCGCGTCCAGCCAAGAGGGGTCAATTGGGCTTCGCGAACCATCCGCTCAAGCTGGCGCCGCGAAAAGGTGCGACCATGGCCGAACGGGCTGCTCTCCACGTCCGCCCAAAGTCCGCGTCGTTCGGTGACGGCGAGAATCACCCGCCCGGATGGCGAGAGGACGCGGTTGATATCGCCAAGAAGCCCCAGAAGATCATCGCTTTCCTCAAGCGCGTGGACCGCCAGAACCCTGTCAAAGAAAGCGTTGGGGAACGGCAGGCGCGCCTCGTGGACCAGACAGGCGCGGTTGCGGGCTCCCCGCGGCCAGGCTTCGACGCCCTGCGCGGCGGGCATGGCGGCAAGCGTGCGCCGCGCGCCGCCCCCGATACCGTCCAGAAAGGGAGTCGCATATCCCAGGGCCAAAACATCCAATCCGCCAAGATCGGTCCAAACCTCGGACACCTTTCGCGAAATCATCTGGCGCGCCACGACGCCCAGCGGCGAGGCGTAGAATTCCCGAAGATCGAAGATGCCTTGCCTCATAGCCACGCCGCGGCTCCTCGCCTCCAACCCGCTCTCGATATGGACGCTAGGCGCGCTAGCGCGTTCGCATCACAAGCCCCAACTGTATTCGTTAAGACGCGCCTCTGTCTCCCTGCCACGTCCACGCGCTGACGAGGTCGGCGCGGCGGTGATCGAGATCAGATTGGAACAGGATTCATCATGACCCTCGAAGTTCGCCAATTTGCCTGCCTCGCGGACAATTATGGCTTCATTCTGCGGGACACGGCGAGTGGCCTGACCGCTTGCGTGGACACGCCCGACGCCGAGGCGGTTCTGGCGGCGCTGGGCGAGGCCGGATGGGGCCTCGACATGATCCTTAACACCCATTGGCATCCTGACCATGCCGGGGGAAACGCCGCCATAAAGGCGGCGACGGGCGCAGTCATCGTTGGCCCCGAGGAGGTGCGCCAGATAGCGCCGTTGGATCGCGGGGTGTCGGGCGGCGATATGGTGAGTCTGGGCGCGACGAACTTTTCGGTCATCGATTGCGGAGGCCACACTCTAGGCCATATCGCCTATTTCGACGCCGCCGACGAGATTGCATTTGTGGGGGATACGCTGTTCGTCATGGGATGCGGACGAATTTTTGAGGGCGACGCTGAGCAAATGTGGGCCAGTCTGCAGCGCCTGGCGCGGCTGCCCCCGAGCACGGTGATCTATTGCGCCCATGAATATACCGCAACGAATGCGCGCTTCGCACTGAGTATCGACCATGACCCGGTTGTCGCGCGCCGGGCGGACGCGATCTTCGAAGCGCGCGCGCGAGGTGATGCCACCGTGCCCACAACGCTTGCCGAGGAATTGGCGACCAATCCGTTTCTGCGCGCGCCCCGTCTGGTGCCCGAAGCCGCGACGGCCCCCGCAGCCTTCGCCCAATTGCGCGCCAAGAAGGATGACTTCGCGGGATAAGGCTGGCCCTCTACCTCTCGGTCAGAGCCTCTTCGATGCGGAGCGACGATGGCCGCCCAAAGACGCCTTCGGCCGGGGCCACGGTAACGATCACGACCCCCTCATGGACAACGGCGGATGGCTTGTCGCCACGAATGATCGTCACGCGACCGATACGCCTCAGGTACGCCCGGCCACGGGGACGGACAGCGAGATTGACCAAGGCTTCGCTGGCCACAATGGCAGCGTCGGCCATCAGACCGTCTGAAAGCGGGTCGGCGTCTATGGCTGTGTAGCCAACAGCGTGCTGCGCCGCGCGGCCGGACCGGGCGCTGGCCACGGCGAGATGCTGATAGAGGCCAATCGGTCCTACGGGCGCCAGCCGCAAGGGGAAGCCCGGTCCCGACACCGCGGCCGCGGCGCCTTGAGGACGGTCGGACGTGAAGACCGTGACCCCGCCGAACTTGGTGATCCTAAGGAAGGGTTGTCTCAGATCGTTCCAATAGATGAGATCGCCCCGTGGCCCGCGGGTGACCGTCAGGGCCCAGACTTCGGGACTGTCCTCGAATTTCAGAAGAGGGCGCGGCGCCGCGGTGCGGTCAAGAACGAAGTTTCCACCCGCATCAATGGTGTAACGGGCGACAGGAGGAGCTCTGTTGCGGGCCGCCGCCGGGGACTCGAACACATGCCGCAGCCATGAAGGCCCTACCGCCCCCGCCGGGGTCGACGCGGCCAAAGCTATCGTTATCGCCAACCGGAAAGGGAGGCGCGCCCCCCGACTGGACTTAACCGTTCGGGCTATCCCCATGACGAAGCAGATGGCCCCTGATCGGGGCCGATTTTGGACACGCGCGCGCCGGCGGCGCGACATCCGACATGTGCGGCAGATTCGCCACACCCGCGACGGGAGCCTTTGAAGAGCGTCACGCCGGACAAGCCGGCGAGCCGATCAGCCTGCGATATATTGCCCGCCGTTCACGGTCAGAGTCGCGCCGGTGATGAACCCCGCCTCCTCGGCCGCCAGGAACGCGACGCAGCGGGCGATCTCGTCGGCCATGCCAAGACGCCCGACGGGAATATTGGCGACAATCTGCTCCAGCACGGCTTGAGGCACGGCAGCGACCATCTCGGTGTCGATATAGCCGGGCGCGATCACGTTAACCGTAATGCCCTTCTTGGCGTTCTCCTGAGCCAGCGCCTTGGTGAAGCCGATCATGCCGGCCTTGGCGGCGGAATAATTGGTTTGCCCAATCTGGCCCTTCTGGCCATTGATCGAGCTGATATTGACGATGCGGCCATAGTTCCGCTCGCGCATCCCCTCGATGACATTGCGGGTCATATTGAAGATCGAGGCTAGGTTGACATGGATGACCTCGTTCCAGTGCGCTTCGGTCATCCGGTGCAGAACAGCGTCGCGGGTGATGCCGGCATTATTGACCAGCACATCAATCGGCCCGAACTCTGACTCCACCTCCGCCACGGCTGCGGCGCAGTCGGCAAAGGACGAGACATTTCCCTTCACCACCAGCACGCCCAGCTCGTTGGCGCAGGCCTGAGCCGCCGCCTCATTTCCGGCATAACCCGCCGCGACCCTGTAGCCTTCGGCCTTGAGCTTGGCGGTGATCGCGCGACCAATGCCCCGGGTTCCGCCGGTGACGAACGCCACTTTGGCCATGCGCCTCTCCCCTTTTGAGTCGCGCCTCTCGAAGGGGAAGCCTGACCCTATGTGAAATCTCGTCCAGTCGCTGCCTGACGCAGGCCAAGTCAAGCCAAACCGTCAGGCCGCTTCCACACACATGGCCACGCCCATCCCGCCACCGACGCACAGCGTGGCGAGGCCCTTCTTAACGCCGGATCGGTTCATTTCGTGAACCAGAGTGGTGAGTATCCGCGCTCCCGATGCGCCAATAGGATGGCCTATGGCGATGGCGCCTCCGTTTACGTTCACCTTGGCGCCGTCGAGGCCCAGCTCGCGCACCACCGAGATCGACTGGGCGGCGAAGGCCTCATTGGACTCGATGAGGTCCAGGTCAGCGACCTTCCAGCCCGCCTTTTCCAGCGCCTTTCGGCTGGCCGGAATGGGTCCCGTGCCCATGATCTCCGGCTCAACCCCCGCATGCGCCCAAGACGCGATGCGCGCCAAGGGCCTTAGGCCACGCCTGTGGGCTTCGTCAGCGGTCATCAGCACTAGGGCCGCGGCGCCGTCATTCAGCCCCGAGGCATTGGCCGCCGTGACGGTTCCATCCTTGGCGAAAGCCGGGCGCAGACCGCTGACGCTCTCATAGGTCGCGCCATGGCGGATATATTCATCCTGATCCACCACGGTGTCGCCCTTGCGGCCCTTAATCGTCACGGACGCGATCTCGCCAGCGAAACGTCCGCCCTTCTGGGCGGCCTCGGCCTTGTTCTGAGAGGCGACGGCGAAGCGATCCTGCTCCTCGCGCGTGATTTGCCAGCGCGAGGCGATATTTTCCGCGGTTTGACCCATGTGATAGCCGTGAAAGGCGTCCCAAAGCCCGTCCTTGATCATGGTGTCCACGAGGCCGAGATCCCCCATCTTCTGGCCCGTGCGAAGATGGGCGGCGTGGGGCGCCTGGCTCATGCTCTCCTGACCGCCGGCGACGACGATACGCGCATCCCCAGCGGCAATCTGTTGGGCGCCGAGGGCGACGGCGCGCAGGCCCGATCCGCAGAGCTGGTTGACGCTCCACGCGGGGCTTTCCACCGGCACGCCGGCATTCACCGAGGCTTGGCGGGCCGGACCCTGGCCGGCGCCCGCTTGCAACACCTGCCCCAGGACCACCTCATCCACATCCGCCGCGGTAATCCCGCCCCGGGCGATGGCCGCTTCAATGGCGATGCGTCCAAGTTCGTGGGCCGCGAGGCCGGCAAACGCGCCGTTGAAGGACCCTACTGGCGTCCGCGCGGCGGAGACGATGACGACGTCAGACATGAGGGTTTCGGCTCCAGTTTATGCGGCTTGCCGCTTCACCCGAGCTATAAGCCGGGGCATGCTGCGCAGCAAACAGGCAAATGTGCTGGCGCCGCATGCCGCGATGCGCAATAAATGGCCGCATGGGCATCGCCCAGCCGAAAAGGACGCCCATGCAGAGCGATACCGAGAGCGCCGCCGCAGCCGGCGCTCATGAGAAAATCATTATTCAGAAATACGCCAATCGTCGTCTCTATAACAAGGCGTCGAGCAGCTACATTACCCTTGAAGACCTGTCGCGCATGGTCAAGGAGGGCGTGAACTTCGAGGTTCGTGACGCCAAGAGCGGCGAGGATATCACGCGCAAAGTGCTGACCCAGATTATCTTCGAGGAAGAGGCGCGGGGCCAGAATCTCCTGCCAATCCAGTTCCTGCGGCAACTTATCGGCTTCTATGGCGACCGCATGCAGGCTTTCCTGCCCAGTTTTCTGGAACTGTCTCTCGACAGCTTTATCCGCCAGCAGGAGCGCATGCGCTCACAGATTTCAGCAGTGACGCCGCCGACCATGGGCGTGTTCGATGAACAGATCCGCCAGAACATGGCTCTGTTTGATCGCGCGATGAAAATGTTTACCCCCTTCGCGTTCCGGGGGGAGGAGACGCCACCCACGGCGCCGAAGCCCGCCGCATCGCCGTCGGACAGCGACGCTCTCGCGGAACTTCGCAAACAAATGGCGGCCATGCAGGAGCAGCTTGCGGAACTCAACAAAAAGGTCTGAGGCCTCTCCGCCTTTTCCTAAAAGATTGAATAACCGCCATCGATGACAAAGGTGTCGCCAGAGTGATAGGCGGAGGCGTCGGATGTCAGATAGACGGCGATGCCCCCGAAATCCGCCGGTTCGCCCCAGCGCCGGGCCGGGACCCGGGGAATGACCTTTTCGGCGAAGGCCGGCGAGGCCTGTGCGCCCGAAGTCATGTCGGTGGCGATCCAGCCCGGCAAAATGGCGTTGGCCCTCACGCCATAGCGGGCATGCTCCACGGCGATGGAGCGCATCATGGAAATCACACCGCCTTTGGTGGCGGCATAGGCCTCATTACGCGCCGCGCCTTCGATGGCGGCCAGGGAGGCCGTGACCATGATCGAACCACCCGCGTCGCCAGCCTTGGCGCGACCCACCATGTGCCGGCAGGCCTCCCGACATGTGAAGAAGACCCCGTCGAGATTGACCGAAAGGACGCGCCGCCAAGTTTCGACGCTCATCTCTGAGAATGAGGCCGCGCCGCCGCCAATCCCGGCATTGGCGATGACCGCGTCGATCCGCCCGAATTCCGCCGCGGCCTGCGCCATGGCCTGAACGACCGCCGCCTCGTCGGCCACATCCACGCGCTGGGCCAGGGGCCGCACGCCATGCGCGGAGAGTTGGTCCGCCGCTGCGTCCGTCGCCGGGCCGTTCGAGCCCCACAGGATAAGGTCAGCGCCAGCGCGGGCCAGTGCGTCAGCCATGCCCAGACCAATGCCGCGGTTGCCGCCGGTAATCAGGGCCACCTTGCCCTTCAGGTTGAACGGTTCGTAGGCCATGCTGGGGTTGATCCTCCGTGCGCGGGCGCCCTACCCGTCTTTTTGTTTTCGCGACGAGACAAAGGGGGCAGTCGCCGCGTCCGTCAAGCGCGCGGCGCGGAAGCGGAGAAGAGGACCCTGGGATTCATGATGCCCTTGGGGTCGAGGGCTAGGCGCACCGCTTCGAGGGCGGCGACCTCCACCGGGCTTTTATAACGCCGGGCCTCCTCGGTCTTCATGATCCCAAGGCCATGCTCGGCGCTGATGGAGCCACCGAGGCTGTTCACGAGGTCGTGGACGATGCGCGCGCCCGCCTGACGCGCCTCCGCGTGACGCGCCTGATCGCCGCCGATGGGGGCCAGAACATCATAGTGGATATTGCCGTCGCCCACGTGACCAAACGCGTCGATCCGCACGCCGGGAAACCGCGCGGCGAGGGCTTGACCGGCTTGGTCGATAAAATCGGCGACGCGGGAAATGGGCAGGGACACGTCGTGCTTCCACACCGGCCCCTCCCCCTTTTGCGCTTCGGATTGGCCCTCGCGAAGGGCCCACAGCGCCTGGGCTTGAGCCTCGCTCGCCGCGATGACGGCGTCCTCGGTCAAGTCGCGAGACAGAGCCTCGCCCAGCAGGTCTTCGAGCACCCGCTTCGCCACATCGTCTCGCGGGCTCGCGGTCTCGATCAGCACATACCAGGGCGGCCGGCTGTCCAGAGGCAAGCGCGCGCCTATCCTTTTGGCCGCCGCCATCTCCATGCCAAGGGCGCAGATGAGTTCAAAGGCCTCCAGCTCCCCGCCGCTCGCCTCCTTGGCGAGCTTTAGCAGATCAACCGCGGCCGCGGGACTGGCGACACCCGCGATGGCAACGGCCCGGGAAGCCAGAACCGGATAGAGCTTCAGCGCGGCGGCGGTGACAACGCCGAGGGTGCCCTCCGCGCCGATGAGAAGCTGTTTGAGGTCATAGCCCGTATTGTCCTTGCGCAGGCGCCGGAGGCCGTTCCAGATCTCGCCGCCCGGGAGCACCGCCTCCAGGCCCAGGACCAGGCCGCGCATGGTTCCGTAACGCAGGACAGCGGTGCCGCCAGCATTGGTGGATATCAGGCCGCCGATGGTGGCGGAACCCTGGGAGGCGAGATCGAGGGGAAAGCGGCGGCCAACCTTCAGGGCCGCCTCATGGACCTCTGTGAGGGTGACGCCAGCTTCGGCCACCAGAACGTCGTCGGCGATGTCGATATCGCGAAAGGCCTTTAGACGTTCGGTGGAGAGCAGGATCTCGCCCTGGGGGATCTGCCCCCCCACGAGCCCGGTATTGCCGCCCTGAGGCGTCACGGCGAGACCCGCCTCCGCACAGATCCCGATGACCGCGGCGACCTGGTCCGTGGTTGCGGGAAGCGCCAGAAAAGGTGTCGCGCCCCGCCAGCGGTCCCGCCATTCCACCAGCTTGGGGGCGATGCGCGCGGGGTCCTGGCTCCAGCCGCCCGGGCCCAGGGCGGCTTCAAGACGATCAAAGGCGGTGAGGTCGATCATGGCGCCGCCATCCTTAAGCCCCAAGGCCGGCCCGGTCAGCCCACATGGCCCGCCGCCCGGAGAAGCCGGTCATTGATCGCCTCCCCTAGCCCACGGCTTGGAATCGGCGCGACGGCGATCGCTGTGGGCGCGAGCGCATCGGCGGCGCGCAGCATGGCGAAAAGATTCGCCGCGGCCTCGGTCAGATCGGACCGTGGACTGAGATTGAACACCCAGGGTCCGTGCGCCGCTTCGCCAAAGGCCAAGAAGGCCTCGCCCTCGCGCGGGCAGTCCGCCCCCAGCCGCACGGGCGCCGCGGGAGCATAGTGCCTAGCCAATCGTCCCGGCGAACGATGGCCGTCAGCCTCAGCTTCGGCGAGAGGTCCGATCACCGCCTCCAGCGCCTCGCGCGTGACGGCGCCGGGACGCAGAAGCCGTGGCGGGCCCTCGAGGAGGGCGACGACAGTGGACTCAAGACCCACGGAGCACGGGCCGCCGTCCAGGGCCGCGGCGGCGGCCGAACCGGTCTCATCCATCGCGTGCGCCAGGGTCGTGGGGCTGGGCCGCCCTGAGCGATTGGCTGACGGCGCGGCCAAGGGCCCGCCAAACGCCCGGAGGAGAGCCTGGGCCAGCGGATGGGCCGGGACCCTCAAGGCCACCGTGTCCAAACCGGCGCGGGCAAGATCACAGACGGGCGACCCCACGCGAAAGGGCGCCACAAGGGTCAGGGGGCCCGGCCAAAAGGCCTCCGCCAGGCGGCGCGCGCGCGAGTCGAGGACCGCGAGGCGCCCCGCCGCTTCGGCGTCAGCCACATGGGCGATGAGGGGATTGAAGCTCGGCCGGCCCTTGGCCGCGAAGATCGCCGCCACGGCCTCGGCGCGGCCCGCGTCCGCGGCAAGCCCATAAACGGTCTCGGTGGGGAGGATAACCAGGCNNGGTTCCGAGAGGAGATATGTCCGCCGCCATGCGTCTGATCCGCCCCAAAGCCGCGCGCGCCGGGGCTGCGTGAGCACGTCATGGCTTAGCGCGCCGCCTTAAATTGTTCTAGAGAGGCCGGGCCGCGCCCTGGACCGGGCGACATATCCCCTGGGAGACCGCATGAGCTATAAGGCGCCTGTTCGAGATTTGTTGTTCTCGCTGCGTCATGCGGCCGAATTTGAGCGATTGGCGTCAGTCTTTCCGGCGGCGGACCCTGCCACGGTGGAGGCGGTGCTTGAGGGCGCGGGCGCCCTGGCGGTGGACGTCCTCGCGCCCCTGAACAGATCAGGTGACAAGCAAGGCGCGCGTTTCGAGAACGGCCAGGTGCGCGCGCCGGAGGGGTTCGCCAAGGCCTATCAAGCTTTCGCCCAGGGCGGCTGGAATGGCTTGGCGGCGGATCCGGATTTTGGCGGACAGGGTCTGCCAAAGGCGCTGGAATCGGCGGTCTTCGAGNNCAGAAAGCGCGCTTTCTGCCAAAGCTCATATCCGGCGAGTGGACCGGAACCATGAACCTCACCGAGCCCCAGGCCGGTTCCGACCTCGCCGCCATCGCCGCGAAGGCGACGCCGGACGGCGAAGGCCGCTATCGTCTGTCAGGCGAGAAAATCTACATCACCTGGGGCGACCATGACATTGCCGACAATGTCGTTCATCTGGTGCTGGCGCGCCTGCCCGACGCGCCCCAAGGCTCTCGTGGTCTTTCCCTCTTCATCGCGCCCAAGCGTCTGGTGGGGCCGGACGGCGCCCTAGGCGCGGCCAATAGCCTGCGCGCGGCGAGCATCGAGCAAAAGCTGGGCATCCACGGCTCACCGACCTGTGTCATGCTGTTTGAAGATGCCAAGGCGGAGCTGGTGGGCGCGCCGCACCAGGGCCTGGCGGCNNGTGATGATGAACGCCGCGCGGGTGCATGTGGGTGTCCAGGGGGTTGGGATCGCCGAACGCGCCTATCAACAGGCCCTGGCCTATTCCCTGGAGCGCAAGCAGGGCCGATCCGCCTGGACCGGCGCCCTTCCCTCGCGGCTCTTTGACCACCCGGATGTGCGTCGCAGCCTGATGCTCATGAAGGCGCGGATCGAAGCGGCCCGGGGCCTGTGCCTTTCCACAGCCGTGGCGGCGGATCTGGCCCGCCGCGCGGGAAATCCCATGGACCGGGAAGCCGCGCGCCTGAGGGAGGATCTGCTCACCCCGATCGCCAAATCCTGGTCCACGGATATGGCCGTTGAGGCGGCTTCGATCGCGCTGCAAATCCACGGCGGCATGGGATTCATCGAGGAGACAGGGGCCGCCCAGCACTATCGCGACGCCCGCATTCTGCCGATCTATGAAGGAACCAACGGCATCCAGGCCATCGACCTGATGGGGCGCAAACTGGCCCTGGGCAAAGGTCGGGCGGTGCGCGAATTGGTGGGTGACATCTTCCCCACGGCCGGCGCGCTCAAGAGCGCCGACGACGCCTGGCTGCATACGATCGGCGCGCGCCTTGAGGCGGGCCTCGCCGCTGTCCAGTCGGCGACCGGCTGGATGCTGGAGCGCCGGGGTCACGCGCAGCCGGACGCCCTGGCCGGCGCCAGCGCCTACCTACAGCTCCTCGGCGACGTGGTGGGCGGCTGGATGCTGGCCAAGGGCGCGCTAGCCGCCTCCGAGGCCCTCGCGGCAGGCGAGGGGCCAGCCGACTATTACCGCACCAAGATCAGCATGGCGCGGGTCTATGCTGAACAGGTCCTTTCGCGAGCCCCGGGCCTTGCCCAGGCGGTAAGCCAGGGGGCCATCGATCTCTTTCGCGCCACGCCCGAGTCCATGGGCGCCTGAATCCATCGGCGCGTGAGCCACGCTTAACCCTTACAGCTGGGCGAGCATATATTCCGCGGCGGAGACGCGAAATTCGCCGCCCGCCTCGACGTTCAGCTCGGTGACCACGCCGTCTTTGGCGAGGAGGGAATAACGCTGGGACCGGACGCCCATGCCAAAGCCCTTGCCGTCGAGTTCGAGACCGATGGCGGCGGCAAAGGCGCCATTGCCATCGGCCAGCATGAGGATGTCGTCGCCTACCTCCTGATCGGCCCCCCAGGCCTTCATCACGAAGACGTCATTCACCGACACACACGCGATGGTCTCCACGCCCTTGGCGCGGAACTCCGCCGCATGGGTCTTGAAGCCCGGAACATGCTTGGCTGAGCAGGTGGGCGTGAAGGCGCCGGGCACCGCGAAAAGAGCCACGGTCTTGCCCTTGAAAATCTCATCGGTTGTGATCGGACGCGGGCCTTCCGGGCCGAAGGTCATGAACGTCGCGGCGGGAATATGATCGCCAACTTTGAGTGTCATGGTCCAAAGGATCTCCGGCAGGTCATTGATGGCTCCTCCTACTCCGGGACAGCGAGGGAGCCAAGCGGGAGACGCCAAAGGCGCCAGACCTTTCGCGCGACGCGTCGATTTGGGTTGATTGGGCCGCCACAAGTGTCGATCCTGGGGCTGATGTCGGTCTTCGCCCCCCGCTACCTCGCCGGCCGCCTCCTGGTCGCCATGCCAGGGATCGAAGACTGCCGGTTCCACCGCGCCGTGATCTTCATCTGCGCCCACGACGCCGGTCACGCCATGGGCCTGATGGTGAACAGGCCCGCCGATGACTTGACCGTGCCGCGCCTCCTCGAACAGCTCGGCATTGATCCGGGCTCCGCGGGTGATGCGGCGGTCCTGGTGGGAGGGCCTGTCCAGCCTGAGCGCGGCTTCGTCCTGCACAGCGATGTGGCGGGCGTCTCGCCGACCCGCGACACCATTCCCGGCGGCCTCACGCTGACCGCGACCCGGGAGATCCTTGAAGGCCTCGCCGGTCGACAACCCCGCCCGGACCACGCCCTCCTGGCCATCGGCTATTCTGGCTGGGACGGCGGGCAGTTGGAGCGGGAGATTCGCAACAATGTCTGGCTCATCTGTGAGCCCGACGAGGCGCTGATCTTTGGCGACGACCACGAGGGCAAGTGGGTCCGCGCCTTGGCGAAATTGGGCATAAGCCCCGAGCGCCTGTCAGCCCATCTCGGCCAAGCCTGAGGCCCATACCTTCGGAGGCGGCGGATCGCGTCATCCGGGGTTTGGCGAAATGAGCCCGAACAAGAGATGATCGCGCCAGGCTCCATCGATCCTCAGGTAGTCCCGAGCCATACCTTCTTGCACGAAACCCGCCTTGAGGAGGACGCCGCGTGAGGCGGTGTTGGTCGGGATGCAGGCCGCTTCCACCCTGTGCAACCCGAGCCTCTGAAAAGAGAACCGGGTGATGGCCCGCACGGCGCTGGTCGTATGCCCCCGACGCGTAAACGCGGCCCCCACCCAATAGCCGATCGACCCCATCTGGGCGACGCCACGCCGCACATTCGAGAGGGTGATACCGCCCACCATGGCCCCGTCGTCCTTGGCGAATACCAGGAAGGGATAGGCCACGCCCCGTTCGAGGTCCTGAGCATAGGCGGCGAGGCGACGGCGATAGGCCCCACGGGTCAGATCATCGCCCGGCCAAGTGGGCTCCCAGGGTTGGAGGAAGGTGCGTGAGCCCTCGCGCAGGGAGACCCATTCGGCGAAATCCGCCAGCCTGTGAGGCCGCAGACGAACCCCCCCGTGCTCCAGCCGGAGGTCGTGATCGGAGGAGATCCAGTCCAGCAGAGCCATGACGCTCAATCTTGGCGCAGAATGCGCCCGACGCCAACTGCCTCGCCATATTCGCGAGAAGCCTAGCTGTGGAGGCGATGTTCGAAACGCGGCGCGGCGTCGGCGGCAGGGCGTGGGCCCAGCACCGCGGCCGCGAAACGCCGGGCGCCGATCATACGCGTCGCCAATTCGGCAATGGCCTCTGGGGTCACCGCGTCGATGGCTTCGGCGAAGGCGGAAGGCGGGACAAGGTTGCCGAAAACCAGGATTTGCGCGGCCGCCTGCTCCGCCCGCGCTGAAAGAGACTCGCCGCTCATGAACAGGCTGGCCTTCAGTTGCGCCTTGGCCCGGGCCAGGGCCGCCTCCGGCAGGCCCTGGGTCATGGCCTTGACCTCGCCCGCCACGGCTTCGGCGAGGCGGGCCGCGTCTCCCGGCGCGCAGCCGGCATAGACGCCCAGAACGCCGGTATCCCACCAGGCCTCGGCATAGGCGTCGATGGCATAGGCCAGGCCCATGCGTTCGCGAACCTCCTGGAAGAGGCGGGAGGACATGCCTCCGCCCAAGGCTTCGGCCAAGAGGCGGAACGGCCAATAGTCCGGGTCAGTGAGCGCGGGCCCGGGTAGCAGAAAGACCAGGTGGGCCTGCTCAAGACGGCGACGCTCAAAGGCCGCGCCACCCGTGAAGACGGCCGGTTCGGGCGCGAAGACCTCTGGCGCCCGCGCCGCGCCGAAGAGGGCTTCAGCGTCACGCAGCAAGAGATCCTCGTCGACGTCGCCGGCGACGCTGACGACCAGCCGATCAGGCGCATAGAGGATCTCACGCCAAGCGTCCAAGGCGGGCCGGTCGGCGGGCGCCAGGGTGTGGGGGGCGCCTAGAATTGGTCTGCCCAGGGGCTGCCCCGTGAAGGCGGCGGCCTGAGCCAGCTCGAATACCTGGTCGTCAGGCGTGTCGGCGGCCTCCGCGATCTCCTGGGCCACGACATTTTTCTCGCGGGCCAGATCCTCGTCATTAAGGATGGGACGCAGGACGAGATCAGCGGTGATTTCGAGGGCGAGCGGCAGGCCGCCCGCGAGGGCGCGCACCTGAAAACTGGTCCGCTCATGACCCGTCGCGGCGTTGATCTGGCCGCCATCCGCCTCCACGGCCTCCACGATGTCACGGGCCGAACGACCGCCCGCGCCCTTGAAGACCATGTGCTCAAGGAGGTGCGACCAGCCGCAACGCGCCTCATCTTCCCAACGGGCGCCGCGGCCCGCCACGACGCTCAGCGCCAGGGTGTGATAGCCGGGCGCGGGATCACAGACGAGGGTCACGCCATTGGCGAGTCGGTGGATCTTGGGGGCGGTCATTGCGCGACGAAGGCCCGGACATAAGCCTTCACCGCCGCCGGGTCGGCCGGCAGGTGATCAAACCGCTCTGTAAGGCCCGCCAGCCGGGTCACGACAGGGGGAGGCTCGGCGCGTACGCCTATCGCCGCCGCGACGGCTTCGGGAAACTTCGCGGGGTGAGCCGTGGACAGCACCACAAGGGGCGCCGAACCGCCGGCGGGCGCCTTCCCGGCCCCCGCCAGAGCCACGGCTGTATGAGGATCCATGGCGCCAAGGCCCGCCCGCCAGGCGCCGGCCATCGCCGCGACAGTCTCGGGCTCGCCAACCGAAACGCCAGCCAAGAGGGCTCGCATATGGCTCAACACCTGTTCGGGGAGGCGCATCGCGCCGCTCTGTTCGAAATCCTCAAAGGCCCGACGCGTTTGGGAACCGTCCCGGTCCGAGGCCTCGAAAAATAGGCGTTCAAAGTTGGAGGCGACCTGGATGTCCATGGCGGGACTGATGGTCGGGACAAGGGCGCCGCGACCATAGGCCCCGGTCGCCAAGGCGCGGGCCAGGATATCGTTGCTGTTCGTCGCCGCCAGGATACGTTCGATGGGCAGGCCCATGCGTCGGGCGGCCCATCCGGCGAAGGCGTCGCCGAAATTGCCGGTCGGGACCGCGAAGCTCACGGACCTCTGGGGCGCGCCCAAGGCCACGGCCGCGACAAAGTAATAGACGCTCTGGGCTGCGATACGGACAAAATTGATGGAATTCACCGCCGTGAGGCTGACCTCGCTGGCGAAGGCCCCGTCGCGAAACAGGGCCTTGAGAATCGCCTGACAGTCATCGAAATCCCCGGCGACGGCCAAGGCGCGAACATTCGACTGGTCCGCCGTGGTCATGAATCGGCGCTGAACCTCGGAGATCCGGCCCTCCGGAAAGAGCACGACGATGCGAATATTGGCGCGGCCGGCAAAGGCCTCCACGGCCGCGCCGCCGGTGTCGCCCGAGGTCGCGCAGACCACGGTCAAGGTTCGGCCGCTGGCCTTGAGCACGTGCTCATAGAGGCGGGCCAAGAGCTGCATGGCGACGTCCTTGAAGGCGAGACTTGGGCCGTGAAACAACTCCAAAAGATGCGCGCCCGGCGCGAGCTGGCGTAGGGGGGTCACGGCGGGATGATCAAAACTCGCATAGGCGCCCTGACAGGCGCCCAGCAAATCCTGCCTCGAAATATCATGGTTTGCGAAGGCCCCCAGGATGTGTGCGGCGACCTCGGCATAGGGTTTGCCGGCGAACTCCGCGATGTCACCCGGGGTGAAGAGCGGCCAGACGTCGGGGCTGTAGAGGCCGCCATCCGGCGCGAGCCCGCCTAGCAAGGCCTCGACAAAACCAACGGCGGGGGCGCCGCCACGTGTGGAGACGAACTTCATCGCCGGTAACGGGTGATCAACATGGCGACATAGAACCAGGCGAGGATGGCGGCCAGGGCGAACCAGGTGAGAGCATAGACGAGATGATTATTTGGGATATCCACAGGGATCGCCGCAGGCGCCAGCCCGGGCGCGGGCGGGTCCTCTGACTCGACCGCAAGGATCTCCGGCGCCGGGTTCGCGAGCCCGCCGAGCTTGGAAAGGCGCAGGATCGAGGGCGCGTCCGCCACGCGCATCGCCACAAAGCCAGGGCCGCCATCCATCATTGCTGGACCGAGCCAAGGACTTGGTCCCGGCGCGCGGAGGACGCCAATCACCTTCACGGGGGCCGGATAGGACCCCGCCACCGGCGCAGTCAGGCCTGTCAGCCTCGTAACGACGCCGCGATCAACAAGGATTCCATCAAAGCGGGCGTCCGCGATCTTGCAGGGGGCGAGGAGCCGCCAGGCGATACGTCCGTCAGATACGGCATAGCGGTAGGCGGTGGTGGCGCTGACGGCCAGAGGCTGGCACACCGCGCGGACGCGCTGAAACGCCACGGGCCCCGAGTGGGACAACACCGCCGCGATGGGCGCGGCCGGAGCGTGAGCCAGGCTCGCGATCTGGGCGAGGAGGCCCTCTTTCCACGCTAGGCGCTTAAGCTGCCAAGCGCCGAGACCCGCCAAGGCCAGACAAGCGATGAGCGATGCAACGGTCAGGCCCCAGGGAAAGCCAGGCTTCGGCGGCGCCGTCATGGCCGATGCGGCCCGCCATCGCGGTTGCGAATCTGGGCCGCGATCATCAGTCCCTTCATGGGCCGCAATAGGCCAAGACACAGCGCGGCGCCCAGGGGCAGCCAAATGATCAAATCCACCCAGACCGGAGGATCATAGGTGATCTCGGTCACCAGGGCGCCGAACACGATAATGAACCCAACGATCATGATCACGAACACGGCCGGCCCATCGCCGCTGTCCACGTCCGCGAAATCATAGCCGCAGCGTGGGCAGGCGGGTTGGAGCTTCAGAAATCCGGCGAATAGAGGCCCAAGCCCACAGGATGGGCAACGACCCCGCAGTCCCGCCAGGAAAGGCTCAAGGGCGACCGGCGCCCTCAATGACCCCAGCCGGACCCGAAGATCACGTAAAGGAAAGTGAACAAGAACAACCAAACCACGTCCACGAAATGCCAATACCAGGCGGCGGCTTCGAAGCCGAAGTGCTGCTTGGGGGTGAAAGCCCCGTTCAACAGGCGAATCAGGCACACGGTCAGAAAGATCGTGCCGATGATCACATGGAAGCCATGAAAGCCCGTGGCCATGAAGAAGCTGGAGCCATAGAGGCCCGAACTGGTCGCCTCGGCCCCATAGAACATCTTGTCACTCAATATATGGCTATATTCATAGGCCTGGATCGCCGTGAACATGGCCCCAAGCGCGATGGTGAGGACGAGACCGATCTTGGCGCCCTTGCGGTCGCCAGTCTGAAGGGCGTGGTGCGCCCAGGTCACTGTCGTTCCCGACAGAAGCAGGGTGAGCGTGTTCACCAGAGGCAGGTGAAAGGGCTGGACCGTCTCGATGCCCTTGGGCGGCCATGTGGCCCAGGCCGCGCTGACATCATCGAGGGGGGACAGGGTCCGCACATGGTGGAACAGGGCCATCTCGAAGAAGACCCAGAACCAAGCGACGAAGAACATCACTTCCGAGGCGATGAAGAGGATCATTCCGTAACGCAGGCCGAGAGCCACGACCGGTGTGTGATCGCCGTGATTGGCCTCACGAACCACATCGGTCCACCAGGCGGCCATGGTGAAGAGGACGCCAGCGACGCCGAGCGCCAAGACCCACCATTCGCCTTTGGGAATACCGAAGAGACCCTTCAGCCCGATAACCAGGCCCAGGGCCATGACCACGGACGCGGCGGAGCCCACCAGGGGCCAGGGGCTCGGATTAACGAGGTGGTAATCGTGCTTAACGCCGTCGTGGGCCATGTCCCGCCTTCTCTAGATCAAGTTCCAAGATGCCGACGGGTGAAACGTCCAGGATGCATCCCGAATGCCTTGGGCAATATGGGCCGTCCTATAGCCTCGCCTTCGCCTTCGCGCCAAGAGGCGCCGCCGTCGCGGTTCCATTCGCCACATCGGTCGCCTTGAAGAACGTGTAGGAGAGGGTGATGTCGGGCTGATAGCGGGTGTCGCGATCCTCCGCGTAATGGGGGTCGACATAATAGACGACGGGAAACTCCGCGCTCTGGCCCGGCGTCAGGGTCTGGTCGTTGAAGCAGAAGCACTCCAACTTTGAGAAATACTGTCCGGCGGCCTCGGGGACGACATTGAAGAGGGCGCGGGCCGTCACGGTCTGGTGACTGGTGTTCGTCGCCTTGAAAAAAGCCAGGGTCGAGGCGCCCAGATGGATCGTCTGGCTGGCCTGAACCGGGACGAAGGTCCAGGGCACCCCGTTCACATTGGTGTCGAAGCGGACCGTCACCGTTTTATTAGAAACCGCGCCGGGTGCCAACTTGGCGCGCTTGACCGCGCCGTTGAATCCCGTGGCCTGGCAGAAGGCGCGGTAGAAAGGCACGGCCGCGAAAGCCGCCCCCACCATCAAGGCGAAAACGCCCGCGCAGAGGATTGCGACCCGGGCGTTCGCCCGCCCAGATGATGGCGTTGGTGGCCCCAGGCTAGCCATGAACGCTGATATTGTGACTGATCTTGATGATCGTGACGATGAAAACCAGGATCACGAAGGCTACGAGCGCGGCGGCCAGGAGCAGATTACGGCCACGCCGCGCCCGTGCGTCCACGGGGTTCTCGTCGTTAGGGTCACTCATCGGACGAGCGGCGCGACGCCGGCTAGCTTTTCCCCGAGCAGGGCCGCGAAGAGGGCGAAGAGGTAGACGAGGGACAGGACGAACAGATCACGCGCCGGGCGCGCGCCGGCATCGACGGTGTACAGGGTGGTCTTCGCGCTCGTGGACGAAGCCGCGGCCGGGGCCGGGGCGGGGCCTTGTCCGACCAGGAGGCGAATGGCCAAGACGATCAGGGCTGCGCCGCCGAGGCTCGCCACAGCCGCGTAGATCGGCCCCGCCAGGCCCGTGACCGCGGGCGCCACGCCAAGCGGCGCGAGCACAAGGCAATAGGCCAGAATCTGCCGACGCGTGGAGGCGACGCCCTTGACCAAGGGCATCATCGGCACGCCGGCGGCCGCGTAATCCTCACAGGTATAAAGAGACAGCGCCCAGAAATGCGGTGGGGTCCAGACGAAGATAATCGCCACCAGAAGCCAGGCATTGAGCGGCGCCGTCCCGCTGGCCGCGGCCCAGCCCACGAGAGGGGGAAGGGCGCCGGCCAAGCCGCCAATAACGATGTTCTGGGGCGTGCGCCGCTTCAGCCAGAGGGTGTAGACGGCCACATAGAAGATGATCGTGAAGGCGAGGAGGACTGCGGCCAGGACGTTGATGGCCAGGCCCATGATCGTCACGGCGAAGAGCGAAAGGGTGACGCCAAGCGCCCGGGCGTCAGCCGCCTGAACGCGGCCCGAGGGCACAGGGCGGCGGCGCGTGCGGCGCATCAGGGCGTCAATATCCCCGTCATAGGCCATATTGAGGGCTCCGGCGCCCCCGGCCCCCACCGCGATGCACAGGATCGCCACCGCCGCCAACCATGGGTCCATCGGCCGGCCTGCGCAGATCAGGCCCGTCACCGCCGTGAAAACCACCAGCGACATGACACGAGGTTTCAGGAGGGCGAGATAATCACCCGCGCGGGCCGCTCGAACGTTCGCGGGCGCCGCGACCGGCGCGGCCAAGGCCTCTAATGTACTCATTCTTGGGGCCGAAGCCTCCTAATGGCTGTCGGCGTGGATGACCGGCAACTCATTGAACTGGTGGAAGGGCGGCGGAGAGGAGAGAGTCCATTCCAATGTCGTCGCCCCCGCGCCCCAAGGATTGGCGCGCGCCGCGCGACGGCGAATCGCCGCCTCGGCCAGCACCGCGATGAAAACGACCAATCCCATAAGGGCCACGAGGTAGCCGTAAGAGGAGACGCGGTTCCAGTAGGAGAATGCGGCCGGATAATCGATGGACCGGCGGGGCATGCCCTGGAGTCCCAGGAAATGCTGCGGGAAGAAGACGATATTCACGCCCACGAAGGTGAGCCAGAAGTGGATGGTCGCCAGAGTCTCATTGTAGCGAACGCCCCACATCTTCTCGAACCAGTAGTAAAAGCCCGCGAAGATGGCGAAGACGGCGCCAAGGCTGAGCACATAGTGGAAGTGAGCGACCACATAATAGCTGTCATGCAGGGCGTAATCGATACCGGCATTAGCAAGAACCACGCCTGTGACGCCGCCCACGGTGAAAAGAAAAATGAAGCCAACCGCGAACAGCATGGGGGTCTTGAACTCAATGGAGCCGCCCCACATCGTGGCGATCCATGAAAAGACCTTCACCCCCGTGGGCACCGCGATCACCATGGTCGCCGCCACGAAATAGGCCTGGAGATTGAGCGGCATGCCCACCGTGAACATATGGTGCGCCCAGACGATGAAGCCCAGGAAGCCGATCGCCACCATGGCGTAGGCCATGGCGAGATAGCCAAACACGGGCTTGCCCGAGAAGGTCGAAACCACGTGGCTGATGATCCCGAAGCCCGGGATGATCAGGATATAGACCTCAGGGTGACCGAAGAACCAGAACAGGTTCTCCCAGAGATAAGAACTGCCACCGTGCTCGGTCACGTAGAACGCAGTCTGGACGGTCTTGTCGAGGATCCCGAAGAGGCCCGCCGCGAGGAGCACCGGCGAGGCGAGCGTCAACAGCGCCGCGGTCGCGATGATTGACCACACGAAGATGGGCACCCGGCTCCACGTCATCCCGGGAGCGCGGTAGTTGATGATCGTCACGGCAAGGTTGAACCCCGCCGCCATCATGCCGATTGAGATGATGGCGAAACCAAAGAGATAGGAAATCATCCCGGGCCCCGCCTGGGTCTGCAACGGCGCGTAACCCGTCCAACCGGTCGGGAATCCGCCAAAGAAAAGGGCGGAGAAGATGACCAAGTACCCCGCCGAGAAGATCCAGAAGCTGAAGGCCTCAATACGCGGATAGGCCATCCGTCGAGCACCAATCATCAAGGGGACGAAGTAGTTTCCGAGCGGACCAACGACCACCGACGACGCCATCATCATCATGATGGTGCCGTGCTCACTCACGATCTTGATGTAGGTGTCGGCGCTGAAGACGTGCACAGTGGGGTTCAGCAGCTCGGTGCGAATGGCCATCGCCAGAAGGCCGCCCGTAAAGAAGAACACGAGTACGCCCACGACGTACTGGATGCCCACGACCTTGTGGTCGAGGTTATAGCGGAAGTAGCGCGTCCAGCCTTGGTACTCGACCTCCCCCTTCGCTTCGCGTCCCAGCATCTTGGCGAACGGATAGTTGAGCGCGCCGATTCCAATGAGCCAACCCAGCACCATGAACATCAACGCCAGGAGGACCGCGATGGAGTTCTGACCGCTGTTGGCGATGTAGGGGTAACCACTGGCGACGTAGTTACCGAGCCAGTGTCCGAGGATGTAACCAAGAAACCCGCACACGATGGCGGTTCCGAGATGCTGACCCAAGAGACCGTGCCGGCGCAATTTGGGCTGGGCGATGAATTCGGGCGGGTCGACTCCTTTGTCGTCTACTTCCGTGGGTCGTTCGGCGCTGATGGTCATCGCGCACACTCCGTTTCCACTAACACTGACGTTCGTTCACGACTGCGAGTCAAATACTTCACGACGGCTGCTTCGAGCCGTAGATTTCGGTAGGGCTGTACGGCGTGACGTTCCCGTCGGGGTAGTAACCGCCCGCCGCACCGTTGGCGTCGGGTACGTAGGTCCACGCGAAGGGCGCAAGATTCTTCGTGTTCGCGGCGTTGGCCGCCTCAGTCGTCGTCGCCCACTTCTCGAACGCTGCCTGGGAAACGACGGTTCCGTAGTTGAACATCGCGCCGTGCCAGAGCCCACAAAGCTCACTACAGCGGACCACGAAGTTACCCAGCTGTTGAGTCCGCGTGAAGGCGACGTTATTCTCCAGTGGATTCGCGTCCGCCTTTACCTCGAGTTGATACGCCCAAAAACTGTGGATCACGTCGAGGGACGTCACGTTAAAGGCAATGGCCGTGTCGTCGGGCAAGATGAGCTCGGATGATTCGAAGCCCCCAAACGTCGGATAGCGGTAAGTGAACTTCCACTGTTGGGCAATCACCTGCACGGGAAGGACGTCGTTACTATTCGGAGACCACGTGCCGGTCCCCGCGAGTGCCGCGGTCTCGGCCTGGATTGCACCATGGGGGTACCAGATCGGGTTCGGCCCTTCGCCACCGCCCGCCCCTTGAAGGGCCACGAGCTCGATGATGCCAAATCCCGCTAGGCACACGACGACGACCGAAGTGACAATGATCCAAGAAACCTCGACCCGCTTGTTGCCCCAAGCTCTGGGTCCGCCGACCGACTCAGGCGTGTCCTTCTTCTTCGCGTTCCAGTTAAAGGCCGCGTAGACGAGCCACTCCGACACGCCAATCAGTACGGGAAGCCCGATAACGAAGAGGATGTTGAAGTCGAGCTGGTCGCCCTGCGCGCTCGAGGTCATCCTTCCCGGCGGCACGTGCGGTCCCACCAGGAACCAGAACAAGAGATCGCAGACCACAGAGAGCGCGATCCAGATGTAAACAATTCGACGAAAGTGATTGATCTCTTCGCCCTGCGAATTCTCGTTCGACATCAGCTCGCCACCACTTCTAGCTCGCCACCCATGTAGTTCTGGGTCGACATTGCGCCCCCATTTCCGAATAGATACCCGAGTGCACAGGGTACGAAGCACTGCCAGTTGTAACTACCGGGACCGGGTGTCTTGAAACTGAACTTCTCGACGTTGTGGGGCGAATTGAAGTGGCACGGCGCGACCGCGCAGGGATTGCCCGCGACGCCGACCATGGGCACGCTCAGATTGAGCGCCGGGACCGCGAACGTGTGGCCCACGCCGTTTCCGGTGTAGGAGTCGTAGACTTGAAAACTTTTACCGTTCAGCATCGCGTGATCACCGATGGTCCCTTGGACCTGACCCCACTCTTGGTTGCGCAGCGGGCTGCCACTGTCGTACTGGTCCACCGTCATGTCGATCACGGTGTTCGCGGGAAGCTCCCAGGACGTGTCGTGGTCCCACTTTCCGGTGTGGGGGTTTTTTACGAGATACGACACCCACGTGGGGTGAGCGCCAAAGCCGATCGACCCGACCGTTTGCACCGTTAAGTGCACTGGCTGTCCGGCGGCTTGAGTGTCGGTGAAGTTCACAACACCACCCGGTACACCCGGCACCAGGAGCTGCGCAACGCCATAGACAACCAGTCCCGCCACGGCCAGGAAGGCTACAAGCACGACCGCAAGTCTCCCGCCCTTCGACATACGTAACTCCTCGCGACTCGGGGTCCCCCACTGAACTCCGACTTAAGGATATACAGATTCCTAACTAAAGTGAAGACTTGTGGATGAATTACATAAGAGAGTTCTCCGGATACACCTAGGGCTCGTCCTCGCCGAGTTTCTGTGCCTGTCGGGCTTCACCTTCGAGCTCTACCGGGCCCTCTCGGGCAACTCCCTGTCTTGGGCCTACGTGTTCGAGTGGCCCCTCTTTGGGGGCTACGCCTTCTATATGTGGCGCCGCTTCATCGCCGAAGAAACCAAGACCGACGCCGCTCGAAGCAGTGCACTCGCCTCGCCACGCTCCAACAAATCTGACGTCGAGACCCAAGCGGCCCTCGAGGAGTACAACGAGTACTTGCGACGGGCCCACGAAGAGCACCCCACGGAGGCCTCAGCCGTCACAAAGTCCCGCCAGTTCTAGGTCGCCGGCGGTTCTTTGCGAGCGAGCGCTAGTGGAGGCCCGACTTGGCGAGCAGGGAGAGTAGTTCGCTCTCGGTCGATTCTTGTCCCGCGACCCCAGAGAGCGGGTCATCGGGAATAATCCAGCGAATCCGCCCGGCGGGGTTGATGATGAACATAAAGTCGGAGTGAATGCTCATGGCGACGCCGGGTTCGTTGCTCACGCTGATGCCGTATTCGCGCCACACGGCCGCCGTGACGGCTGGCTTTCCCGTGAGGAAGTAGAAGTTCGCCACGCTGCCCATGTCGTGAATCGCGATGAAGTGATGGATGTTGGCCAGCGTCTGGTGAAGGGGATTCGCGGCCACGGCCACGACGTCAATCTTGGCGCTCGGCCCGAGCGACGAGCGAACGTCCTTTAGTTGGGCGGCCAGGAGAGGGCAGTCCGTCCAGCACACGGGATCGAGGAAGGTGAGGAGTGTGTAGCGACCGCCGTGCTCATCGAGGGTGTAGGGGTGGTCGTGCTGGTCGGTCAACGTGAAGGTGGTCGCTCTCGCATCGACCCCCGTCACCGAACCGTTCTGGGCGAGAAAGAGCGCCGGTTCGGCGGCCGAAACACTGGCCACGCCCATCGAGATGATCGAGAACAACACCATCGACGTCGCGAACGTCGCCACGACGGCGCCCGTGCTGGAGCGGAGCTCTTCGGGGAGGCGTCGCACGACCGGCGGCGCGGTCCGTAGAGCGGGCCTCGCGCACCACGCCACCACCGCGAGCGGGATGAGCGAATTGATATCGGTTCCCACGCCGCCGAAGATGGCGAGGTCTTCCCCGACGATCCAAAACACGACGCACCCGACGGCGAGCGTGACGACCGGCCAATTGGCCTCGTGGGCACTGGCGTAGTAAAGACCCGCGGCGCACGTCGCGAGCCAGAGGATCACGATCACGTTGAATCCCCCACCGAGCGTCCCCGCGAGATCACCGACGTGTCGCACGAACCACGCCAGACCGTGCGGCTGGGCGGTCTGGGTCATTGTCCGCGTCATGGCCGCCAACGCGTTCGAGTTGCCACCGTGCCAGAACTCGTTGTTGGGCAGGCACTGCAGCACCACGGCGATGGCGAGCAGCGCCGCAATAATGCGTAGCGTCACCGACGAGAACCACCGAGCAAAGATCCCCGGCGGCAGCGCTATCCACACGGCCGCAATGAAGTAGAAGAGAGTCGCGCCGGGCCAACCGAAGAGAATTGAGTTTCCGGAGGCGAACGCGCCGCCGGCACCGTTACCGATGAGCCAGATCAACGCGGCCCATCCCGCCGCCACGACGGCCACGAGTCGTCCGAGCCCCGCGTTAGAAGCAATCAGCGCCAGCCCGATGCCCACTTGGATCCACGCCGTGCCGGTCGCCAGCGCGACGGGGTGGGCGTTCCAGAGATGAATCGCCGAGTACATGATGGGGTGCAACCACGACGGCGCGCCGGCAATGGTGGGCTCCACGACGTTGTTCGCGAGACCGAGGGGCATCTGGGGCTGGAACTGCAGGAGCCCGTCAAAGAGCCAGATCGCGCCGAAGGCAATGCGCAGATACGTGCGAGCGCGCGGCTCACTCAGTCCGGCGCGCGAGAGATTGAAGTTATTAATCCTCCCGAGCAAGATGACGCCAAACAAGATGAGCGTGGCGATCCCAATAATCCAGTACGCACTCGAGACGTAGACGCTGTGGCGAAAGAGGGCCACGACGATCGGATTGACGTTCGAAACGTGGCTATGACCCATTCCCGGCATCGGGACTGTCCCCCTTTCGCTCGAGGACCCTCGGCGCCATGGCCGAGAGCACGCCGTTGACGAAGGACGGAGCACCGTCAGTCGAGAACGTCTTGGCGAGTTCGACGGCCTCGTCGAAGATGACGGCGAGCGGTGGTGCGTCATCCAGCATCAACTCGCCCACGGCCAAGGTCATAATGAGTCGATCGACGATGGCGATGCGCTCCAGGGGCCAATCGATCGCGAACTCGCTGATGAGCTCGTTGGCGTCGTCTTGGTGGGCCGCGGTCGAGAGTAAGAGGGCGACCGTGTACTCATCGGGTCGCGTGTTGAGCTCATTGAGAATCACCGTGACCGAACGTTCCTTGATGGTTGATTCGTAAAACAGTTCGAGGGCGCGCTCACGAGCGTGGTGGCGGCGGCGACCGAGTTCGCTCACCCTACGCTCGGGTCATGTACTCACCGGTGCGAGTATCAACCTTGATCGCCTCGCCCGGGCCAACGAACAGCGGCACCTGTACCACGTAGCCGGTCTCTAACGTGGCCGATTTACGCGCCCCCGAGACGCGGTCGCCCTGGACACCGGGCTCCGTGTCGGCGATCACGAGTTCCACCGACGCGGGCAGTTCGACCCCGATGATCTCGTCGTCGTAGGAGATCAACATGGCTTTGCCCGTCTCCTTTAAGAAGTTTGTCGCCTCGCCGAGGCTCTTCGAGGAGACGGGTACCTGGTCGTAATTGGACTGATCCATGAAGATGTAGTCGTCGCCGTCACGGTAGAGGTACTGCGTGTCGCGCTTGTCGATGATGGCTTGTTCGAGGCGCTCATCGGAACGGTAGGTGCGCTCGATGACGGCGCCGGTGCGGGCGTTGCGCAACTTGGTGCGAACGAAGGCACCGCCCTTACCGGGTTTGACGTGTTGGAACTCCATCACCGTGAAGAGTCCCTCGTCGATCTTGAGGGTGATGCCGTTACGTAGGTCTGAGGTGGAGATGGCGGCCATGGGCCCGGGTGCCTTTCGCGATTCGTGCGCAGCCCAGTCTAGGCAACGCCCGCGGCGCCCCTAAGCGCGCCCGCGCACCGCCAACACCGCTTCGAGGGCCACGTCGTAGCTCTCCGCGCCGAAACCGGCGATCGTCCCGTCGACCACGCCCGCGAGCGTGGAGACGTGTCGAAAGGGCTCGCGGGCGGCGGGATTGGAGAGGTGCACTTCAATCTTGACGCCCTCAAAGTTCGCCAACGCGTCGGCGAGCGCCCAGGAGGTGTGCGTGAGCGCGCCCGCGTTGACCACGATCGCCGCGTAGGTGCCGCGCGCGTCGCGCACGGCCTCGATGAGGTCACCTTCGAAGTTGGACTGACGGTCCTCGACGCTGTAGCCGACCTTTTCTGCCCGTTCGCGAAATCGCTGCACGTGCGCGGCGAGCGTCATCGTGCCGTAGATCTCGGGACTGCGCGACCCGAGCTGGTCGAGGTTCGGACCACTCAACAACAAGATCGCTTCGCTCACTGTCCTCCTTTGAACCGCGCGAGTGCGGTGCGCACGACCGTCTCGTCGACGTCGCCGACCAGCGAGAAGCCCCCCGGTCCGGCTAGGACGAAGCGTAGGTCGTGACGCGCCTTCTTGTCGTGACGCATCGCCTCGATGAGCTCATCGATGTCGTAGGAATCCGAAAGACGTCGAGCGAGACCCAAGGCGTCAAGCACCGCGTCGTGCTCGTCAACGACCTCGTCACCGACTCGCGCGAGGTCGCGTGCGAGTCGAGCGGCAAAGGCGAGACCGACCGCGACGGCTTCGCCGTGGCGCAGTTCGTCGGGGTCGCGCGCGAGCGCCACCTTCTCCATGGCGTGCGCGAGCGTGTGACCGTAGTTGAGCAGCGCCCGCGCGCCCCCTTCACGTTCGTCGCCCGCGACGAGTCGCGCCTTCAGTTCTACGGATACTGCAATGAGCGACTCCAACGCTACGGTGGCGAGATCCTCGGCGCGACGTCCCTCGAGCAGCCAGCACTTCGCCACCTCGCCCAGGCCGCTGCGGCGCTCTCGATCACTCAAGGTCGCCAACACCTCGGCGTCACAGAGCACCCCGAGGGGTTGGTAGAAGGCTCCGAGAAGGTTCTTGCCCGCGGCGAGGTTCACGCCGGTCTTGCCCCCAATTGCCGCGTCGACTTGACCGACGAGCGTCGTGGGAACGTTGATGAGTCCGACGCCTCGGAGGTAACTCGCGGCGGCGAAACCCGCGAGGTCGGTGACGGCGCCACCGCCCACACCCACCACCACGTCGTCACGAGAGAGTCGCGCCGCGGCGAGGGTCTCCACCAACTCACCCAACGCCCCAACGGTCTTGGCGGATTCGCCCTCGGGTACGAGCGCGACGAACTGATCGAGTCCACTGTCGAGGTCGAACCACGGTTGTGCGGCGAGCGACGCCGAGGTCACCAGCGCGACCGACTTCGCCCCCGGCGCGTGCGCTTCGATCAACGTCTTCAAGCGACGGCGAGCGCCGGCTTCGATGACGACGTCGTAGCGTCGCTCGCCGAGATCGACGCCCACCTTCACGGGATCACGCTCGTCGCGCGCTCGATGACGCGTTGCACGACGTCCTCCAGTGGCCCCGAGGTGTCGACTCGTGCTCGCGACACGGCCTTGTACCACGACTCGCGTTGGCGGCGCAGGGCCGCCAGGCTCGCGCGATGATCCTCGCCGAGGAGCGGCCGATCACCCTCGCCGACACGAGCGAGCAAGGTCTCGTCGTCACTGTCGAGCCACAAGGTGTTCTCGCGCTCGAGTGACGTACGCGCGTCAGCGGTGCTGACGATGCCCGCACCGGTTGAGACGACCGCGTCCTCGGCCAACGCAACGATGAGGGCCGCACGTTCCACCTCGCGAAAGGCCGATTCACCGCGCTCGCGAAGATACTGCGCGGCGGGCATACCGACGAGCAGCGCCAGTTCGTCGTCGGTGTCGATGACGGGGCAGGACCAGGCGTCAGCGAGGGCCCGAGCGAGCGTGGTCTTGCCCGCGCCCGGCAGTCCCACGAGGACCAGACGGGCCACGGACTACTCCTCGTGGGCGGCCGAGGCCGTGGAGCCCAGGTTCGCGACGTAGCCGTCGTGATTTCGCACGAACTCCTCCACCGAGTCGCCGCCGAACTTACGCAGCGCCTCGTTCGCCAGTACCAGCGCCATCATGGCTTCGGCGATAACCCCCATGGCCGGAACGGCCGTGACGTCGGTGCGCTCCTTGAACGAGACCGTCGAGGCGCCCGTCGCGACGTCGACGGTCTCGAGGACCGGTCGGTTGAGTGTCGCCAAGGGTTTCATCGCGACCTTGGCGATCAGCGGTGCCCCCGAGGTCATCCCGCCCTCGAGTCCGCCCGCGTGATCGCTGCGGCGCACGTACCCGCCGCCGATGTCGTAGGTCGTGTCGACGGCGATTGCGTCATGCGCCACGCTGCCGCGCTGGCTCGCCTGCGCCATGCCGTCACCGATCTCGACGGCCTTGACGGCTTGAATGCTCATCAGTGCCCCGGCCAGGAGCCCGTCGAGCTTGCGGTCCCAGTGCACGTAGCTCCCGAGTCCGACCGGTACGCCGTAGGCGATCACCTCGACGATTCCCCCGAGGGAGTCGCCCTCTTTCGCGGCGGCCTTGATTTCGGCGATCATGGCCGCTTCGCTCGACTCGTCAAAGCAGCGCACCTCGCTCTCGTCAACGCGCGCGAGGTCCTCGGGCAGTGGCCGGCCGCCCGTCGATTCGACCGTGCCGATGCGCACCACGTGCGAGACGATCTGGACGCCGATGGTCGAGAGCAGGGACTTGGCGAAGAATCCGGCCACCACACGAGCGGCCGTTTCGCGGGCGCTGGCGCGCTCGAGCACGTCGCGGGCGTCGTCGAAGGCGTACTTTTGCATCCCCGCCAAATCCGCGTGGCCGGGTCGCGGCGCGGTGAGTTTCTTGCTCGGTGTCCCGGGTTCGGCCGACATCTCTTCTTGCCACTTGGGCCACTCCGAATTGAGGATCTCAATCGCCACCGGCGAACCCAGCGTGCGTCCGTGACGCACGCCACCGATGAGGCGCAACTCGTCTTGCTCGAAGCGCATTCGTGGACCTCGGCCGTACCCCAAGCGACGCCGGGCCAACTCGTTCGCGACGTTCGTCTCGCGCACGCCCAGCCCCGCGGGGAGACCTTCGATAATGACGCTCAGTGAGGGACCGTGACTCTCACCGGCCGTGAGGAAGCGCAACATCGTTCAATTCTACGCTGCGCCACCGCGCCGCCCCTACTCCGCGGAGTAGAAGGGGTTCTCACCCGAGGCGTGATCGGTGACGTCGAGCACGCTCGCCAACTCGGGAATCGCCTCGCGCAGCATCGTCTCGATACCTTGGGACAAGGTGAGTCGACTCATTGAACAGCCCTGACATCCGCCAGAGAGTTTGATGTAGGCGGTCTTGGTCTCTTCGTTCATCGCCACCAAGTCGGCGCGGCCGCCGTGGGAGGCGATGGAGGGATTGACCTGCTCTTCGAGCACCACCAGCGCAACCGATCCGAGGGGTCCAGTGACGCCGAGCTCGAGGATCTCCGGTGGCAGACCGGGATTAATCTCTTCGGGCGTGGGGCTGTTGGGGTTCACCAACACCAAGCCGCCGCCGCCTTCGTTGGCGAACTCCAGACGACTACCGCGCAGGCGGTCCACGCTCGCCGCGGGCACGACGATGGTGACGTCGCCGTCTCGACCAATCGCCGCGTCCTCCGGGGCCAGGTTGAGTTCGGAGAAGTACAGGTCGTAGGAGTAGCCCGCGCCGCGCGTGCCGGTCACTTCGACCCACAACGCGAGCGTCTCGCTCGGCGTCTCGTTGTTCAACGCGTCGATCACGACGTTGCGAGCCTCTTCAGTGAGGGTGAGTACGTCGAACGTGTCTATCGAAGTCATGTCCGAAGTCTAGAGGTGGCTCCCTCGAGGTGCCGCGCCAACTAAGTTTTCCTACGTGACCCCCATCCCCCGCGACGCCCACGAATGGCTGAGTTTCGAGGACACCAAGCGCGAGCGCACTTGGATGTTCGACGTGACGTTCTTAGAGAGCAACTGGACCTGCATCTTTGGCAACGGGTGCCAGGGTGTGTTGACCGGTGCGTCACCCGAGCTCGTCCAAGGCTGTTGCAGTTACGGCGCGCACTTCACCGACGCGAAGGATCAACGGCGGGTCGAAAAGGCCGCCACGCGGCTCACCGATGACCAGTGGCAGTTCAAGGCCAAGGGGAAAAACGGAACGACGCGCGTGAAGAAAAACGGCGAGATCGTCACTCGCCTCGTCCAAGACGCCTGCATCTTCTTGAACCGCCCGGACTTTCACCGCGGTCCTGGATGTGCGCTACACGTGATGGCCATCGACAACAAGGAGAGTTACATCCCCTTGAAGCCGGAAGTCTGTTGGCAGTTGCCGCTTCGCCGCGACGACGAGGTCCAAGACGACGGCCACGTGATCACGCGCATCTCTCAGTGGGACCGGCGCGACTGGGGACCAGGCGGCGCGGAGTTCCACTGGTGGTGCACCGAGTCCGCCTCGGCCTTCGTCGGCAAGACGCGGGTTGTCGATTCGATGCACGACGAACTCGTCGCGATGGTGGGTGAGAGCGTCTACGGTCGACTGCGCGACTACTTAGACACGCGCGCTACGCAACCCAAGGCGACGCGCCTCGCGCACCCGGTGGTACGAAGGAAGTCCTAACCCTCGGCGGCGAGGGGGTCTTCCTCGCTAAAGGTCGTGCGCGGCAACGATCCCAAGATCTCTTCGTAGCGATCTTCTTCGGCGAGACACCACTCGGCGTGCACGTCATCGGGCGCGGCACCGCACTCGACACAGGTGGTAGCCCGTGGACCGGTGGCGCGCTTGAGTTCTCGAGCTTCTACAAAACGGCGATGGCGGCCCTTTTTCACGTCAACTCCTCACTAGTCGCGGGCCAATACCTGGCGGCGACGGCGACCCAAAAAGACCGAGTCGAGTATCCATACTACCAAGTCACGTGCTCAATTGAGCCTCTAGCATCGCCTTGTGAGCCAAGCCTTTGACCCCAATGAGATGATTCTGCGCTTTCGCGAGCGCGCCGACGCCGTCAAGCGGCGAGGACTGCCCCCGGTTGAAGGACCCGAGCGCCTTCGCTTCATCGAGGCGGCCAAACTCGACTTCCAGGACTACGCCATGCTCGGTGACGCGATCGCGACCCTAGAAGACGGCATCTTGCGCCTGGAGATCGACCTGCGACCCCCGACGAGTTAGGAAGTGACCACGCTGGCGACGCGAGCGCGGGCCTCGGCCAACTGCGCTGCGCCCCGCTCGAGCAGCGAGAGCGACCTTGATCGCACCGCGGCGTTCGTTGCGGCGCCGTAGCACTCGGTGGCCCCGGCGCCGAGGTTGCCGTAGGCCTTACTGAGGAGCGTCGTCGCTTGCTGATCGGGCGTGGGAAGATCGTCGTTCGCACTGAGCGAGTCGTAGTAGAGGACCCCACAGACGGTGTGCAGGACCACCGCGGTGCTCGTCGAGTCGTTGAGCGCGCGGACCGAGTGTGCGGCGTCCACGCGCAGGGTCCTCGAGGTGGCGATGAAGCTGTTCTTCGAGGTCCAACCGGACATCGCCGAGGACGCGCTCACCGTGCCACACCCACTCAACACGACGCCGGCGAGCAGGAGCGCGCCGAGAAGTCGGATCACGCCACGACCAGCAGATGGAGCTGGCGCGCTCCGCGGCGCAACACCACGTAGCGACCGTGCAACGTGTCTTCCACCGAGACGCGCGACGTCGCGTCGGCGCGCACGTTGTTGACGTAGACACCGCCTTGTTCGATGAAGCGCCGGGCTTCGCCCCTGGACTTGGCGAGGTGACTCGCGACCAACAAGTCCACGGGATCGACGCCCGTCACGAGGTCCTCGCGGGACCACGTCGAACTCGGTGCGTCTTCGACCACCTCGAGCAACGTCGCCTCGTCGAGCTCGGCGATGGACTCAGAGAAGAGCGCCTCGCTCGCTCTGCGCGCCTTCGTGGCGGCGTCGCTTCCGTGCACCAAGGTCACGACCTCTTCGGCGAGTGCGCGCTGCGCCCGTCGCTCGCCGGGGGCGCTCCGCGTCGCCGCGTCGAGCTCGAGGATGTCCTCGTGCTCCAAGAAGGTGAAGAACCGCAGTAGCTGCGGCGTGCTCGCATCCTCGCTGTTGAGCAAGAACTGGTACATCTTGAAGGGTGAGGTCCGTGTCGCATCCAGCCACACGTTCTCCCCCGCTTCGGACTTGCCGAACTTCGTCCCGTCGGCGCGCAACAACAACGGCGAAGTGAGCCCGTAGGCGACGTCGCCGGTCTCTTTCCGCACGAGTTCGCACCCCATGGTGATATTGCCCCACTGGTCCGATCCCCCGATCTGTAGCGAGCAACCTTCGTCAACGTGCAGTCGCAAGAAGTCGTAGGCCTGGAGGAGCATGTAGGCAAACTCGGTGAAGGAGAGTCCGACGTCGTCGCGGTCCAGCCGGCTCTTGACCGACTCCTTGGCGATCATCTGATTCACCGTGAAATGTTTACCGACGTCACGCAGAAAATCCGTCAGACTCACCGTCGTTAACCAGTCCGCGTTGTTGATCAGCGTCGCCGACGCCGCTCCCGCTGCGGGTGCGAAGTCCAAGAGTCGAGCCATCTGCTCGCGAATGCCCTCTAAGTTGGTCTCGAGTTGTTCCTTCGACAACAGCGGGCGCTCGCTGTCTTTGAAACTGGGATCGCCCACCAGTCCAGTTCCCCCGCCCGCCAGGGCAATCGGGCGGTTCCCGGCCAGTTGGAAACGGCGCAGGGTGCATAACAACATGAGATGACCGAGGTGCAAGGAGTTGGCGGTCGGGTCGAAACCCGCGTAGGCGGTGATCGTGCCCGCGTCGAGGGCCGCAAAGACCTTCTCGTCGGTGACCTGGTGAATCAGGCCGCGAAATCGCAAATCATCGCTGAGTTTCATCCGTTCAGTCTAGGAGTGGAGCGTTAGAGGAAGCTGTTCGACGCCGGATAGTGCACCTGGAGCCAGACGACGAAGGAGTTCCACCACCCCGTGATCTCGAGCACGCCGATGGCGATCAACAAAAGACCACCGATGACGCCGATGACGTGCGCGTGTCGCCGAAACCAGGTCGACGCGGTCGACGCCCACTCGGTGGCGATGGCGGCGACGACGAAGGGGATCCCGAGCCCGAAGCAGTAAAACGCCACCAGGATCGAACCGCGCAGGGCCGTCGCGCCCGAGGTCGAGTCCTCGAGACCGATGATGGCGACGAGCGTGGGTCCAATGCAGGGAGACCAACTCAGACCGAAGGTGAAACCGAGCGCGGCGGCGCCGATGACCGTCGCGCTCGGGAGGCGGTGCACGCGCCGTTCGCGAGAGAGCCACGACGAGGGCCACCAGCCCGCGAAGAAGAGGCCGAGGCCGACGGTCAGCGCTCCAAAGATGATCTCGAAGATGCGGTCGTGGGACTTGAGCGTGGTGCCGAAGGCGCCAAAGAGTGCGCCGAGGCTGACGAAGACGAAGGCGAAGCCGAGGATGAAGGCGATCGAACCAAGGACCGCCCGGCCGCGTCCCGAGCGCACCGCGACCTGTCCGTTGGCGCCCGTGAGGAACGCGAGGTACCCCGGTAGTAACGGCAGCACGCACGGGGAGAGAAACGAGACGAATCCCGCGGCGATCGCCAAGGGAATGGCGAGGAACAGCGACGCGGGAAGGCCGGTGGCGATCACGGTTCGAGCAGGGCCGTCGCCGTTACGTTCCACGACTCGTGGAGGCGGACGTTCTCTGCCCTCGAGGGGACGAGCGCCACCACCACGCTCAGACCTTCGCTCGAGAGTCCCTTCTCGATGGCCGTCGTGAGTTCGTCCAGGGTCGAGACGGTCGTCGCCTGGTGACCGAACGCCGCCGCCACCGTCTCGAGGTTGTGGAGCCGCGGGGTCCCGAAGAGTTGTTCGAATCGGTCCTCGTCGAGCGCGATGGCTTGGGGAAGGAAGGAGAAGATGCCGCCGCCGCGGTTGTCCACCACGACGAGTACCGCGGTGCCACCGGCCGTGCCCAGTCCCTCGACGAGGCCCGACACGTCGTGCAGCATGGTGAGGTCCCCCACCAATCCGAGTGACTTGGCACCGGCGCCGACCCCGAGCACGGTCGAGACGACCCCGTCGATGCCGTTCACCCCGCGGTTGGAAAAAGTCGGCCCCACTCGAGCGGGCGCCCACCACTCGACGTCGCGCACGGGCATCGACGAACCAACCACCAGCGGCACACCCGTCGCGGCACTCGCCGCCACCACCGCGCGCGCCACGAGCGGTTCGTTGAGTTCCTTCGACTGCGCCTCTTGGCTCTGGAGCCACGCTTCGACGGTCTCGGACGCCGCGCGCCACATCGTGGCGTACGCGCGGTCCCCCGAGAGCGGCGCGTCGCTGTGGTGCGGCAGTCCGCCGTAGGCCTCAGTGATCAGGTGATCGGGGTCGGCCACGAAACCCGCACCACTGAGGCTCACCGTACGCGCTCCCCACGCGCGCAGTTGTTCACCGAGGACCTTCGACGCCGGCAACCCCCCGAGTCGAACGACCAACTTCGGCCGCGCGCGCTCCACGAATGTGGCCGAACGCAACAACACGTCAAAGTGCGCGGTTGCGCCGCGCGCCGTCGCGTCGCCCACGACCACCCAGTGAAGGCCGCGGCACTCTTTGATCACCTCCGCGCTCACCCCACGCCCCACCACGCAGAGCACCGACTGTTCTTTCACGTTGAGTGCCGTTAAATAGGGGAGGTCCTCCGGCAGCGACCGTGGCGCCGGAGCGTCGCTGGCGCGCTCGGGGAGCGCCAACGGCTCGGCGATGAGTGGTTCGATGAAGGCCGCGTTCAGGTGCACCGGCCCGGGCGCTGTCCCCATGCCCGTCGCCGCCCCCGACGCCGCTCGCCAGAGCCGCGTCGCCAGCGGGCGCCACGCGGGCGCCATCTCGGGCCGCGCGACCCCGGGTTCTTCGAAGGCGCGCACCATCGATCCATAGAGGTGTCCCTGATCGATCACCTGCGGGGCACCCACGCCGTGCAGTTCGGGCGGTCGGTCAGCCGTCAAAATGAGCAACGGCACGAAGGCGAGATCCGCCTCGGCCACGCAGGCGTGCAGCTCCGCCGCCGCGGTGCCACTGGTGACAACGACGGCGACCGGCCGCTCGCTCACCAGGGCCCGACCCAGCGCAAAAAACCCGGCGCTTCGTTCGTCGAGTCGCACGTGCAGCGTGAGCTCACGTCGCGCCGAGGCCGCTAACGCGAGGGGCGTCGACCGGGAACCGGGTGCGAGGACGACGTCGCGCAGTCCCAAGTGCACCAACTCATCAAACAGCGTCGCCGCGAACGTGGCCTGCGCCTCGCTGGCGCTCGGTACGCTACCTGACAATGTCGCTCCTCGGTCTCCAACGCGTCGGCTCGGGCCCGGTCGTGGTGTGGTTGCACGGCTTCACCCAGACCCGGGATTCGAGCCACGTCTTCCTCTCCATTCTGGCAGGTACCCACCAGGTGGTGACCATCGACCTACCGGGTCATGGCGAACACGCGAATCTCTCGGCGTCACTGCCACAAACGGCAGATCTCTTAGCCGACGCGCTGCCCGCTGCGCGCTTCATCCTTGGCGGCTACTCCTTCGGGGGCCGCGTCGCCCTCCACTTCGCGCTCGCCCATCGCGAACGCCTCTCGGGCCTCATTCTCCTGAGCGCCACCGCGGGCCTTCGTGATGAAGGCCTGCGAGTAGAGCGTCGAGCGCGAGACGAGGCGCTCGCCGACCACGTCGAGAGGGTCGGCGCGGACGCGTTCCTCACCGAGTGGTTGGCCCAGCCGATGTTCGCGAACGTGCCCGACGATCCCCGCGAGCGCGCGGCGAGAAGCGCCGACGCCTCGGGACTGGCCAACTCGCTACGCCACTCTGGTACGGGGACGCAGCGATGGTTGGGCGAGGACCTGGTGGAACTCGAGATGCCCACGCTGATCCTCGCCGGGGCGAACGACGAGAAGTTCGTGCTCGAGGCCGCACGTCTGCACGAAGCGATCCCCCACTCGAGCCTCGAGGTCGTCACCGGCGCAGGTCACGCCGCGCACCTAGAGATGCCCGAGGCGCTCGCCACCCTCGTGAACGAGTACTACCCCCAGTAGGCGTGGAGCGCGAGGAGGAGCGCGAGGAGCGCCCCGAGCTGGAGTTGCGCTCGTGCGGAGTACTTCAAGAGCACGAGCAACTCGCGTCCGCTGCGGGGGGAGAACACGTAGCGCAGCGCCGGTACGTAGACCACGACCGCGACGACAGCGACGGCGATCTGCCGGGCGCCGAGAGCGCCCAGGGCCACCCCGGCGACGCAGATGACGTAGAGCCAAGACGCCCGACGACGTCCGAGGCGCGCCGCCAGGGTCTTCTTTCCCACCGCCCTGTCGCCCTCGACGTCGCGCAGGTTGTTCGCTTCTAAGAGCGCGCACGCCATGAATCCCGTGGCGACCCCGAGCCACCACGCGCGCTCGGGGATGAAGAGGTGCTGACAGTACGCCGTGCCCACCGTCGCCACGAGTCCGAAGTAGAGGAACACGAAGAGCTCGCCGAAGCCGTAGTAGCCGTAGGGCTTCGGCCCTCCGGTGTAGAGCCATCCCGCCAGCACGGCACTCACGCCAATGGCGATGAGCCACCACGACGTACGCGCTGACAGCCAGAGCCCGGCCACCGACGCAACGGCGAAGAAGAACCACGCGGCCTGCCCGACCAGTTTTGCGCGAACCAACTTCGACGCGGTCAGACGAAAGGGTCCGACGCGCACCTCGTCAGTCCCGCGCACCCCGTCGGAGTAGTCGTTCGCGTAGTTGGTCCCGATCTGGAGGGCGAGCGCGATGATGAGGCACAAAAGAGCGTTGAGCCAGTTGATGCTGAGTGGGCGAATCAGTAACACGCCCACGACGACGGGTACGCCCGCGGCGGGCAGGGTGCGCGGACGTGCCGCCAGCACCCAGCGCTGCACCGGCCCGGGGGCCACTATCACGGGCGCTTAGGGAACTTCGAGAAGTCAGGCTTGCGACGTTCGAGGTAGGCGTTGCGACCTTCCTGGCCTTCTTCGGACATGTAGAACAACATCGTCGCGTCACCGGCGAGTTGTTGCACGCCGGCCAGTCCGTCCTCGGCGGCGTTGAAGCCCGCCTTCAACATCCGCAACGCAATCGGCGAGAGCGTGAGGATCTGTCGACACCACGCGATGGTCTCTCTTTCGAGGTCGTCGAGCGCCACGACGGTGTTGACCAGTCCCCACTCGAGCGCCTGCGCGGCGTCGTACTGGCGACAGAGGAACCAGACTTCCTTCGCGCGCTTGAGTCCAATGGTGCGCGCGAGCAACGAGGAGCCGTAGCCGCCGTCAAAGGAGCCCACTCGTGGTCCGGTCTGGCCGAAACGGGCGTTGTCCGCGGCGAGCGAGAGGTCGCACACCAGGTGCAAGATGTGGCCGCCGCCGATGGCGTAGCCGGCGATCTGGGCGATGACCGGCTTGGGGAGACGACGGATTTGGATCTGCAGGTCCAAGACGTTCAGCCGTCCGACGCCGTGCTGGGCGACCTCGTCGTCCCCCATGTAACCGTCCTCGCCGCGAATGCGCTGGTCCCCGCCCGAGCAGAAGGCGTCCGGACCCGCACCGGTCAAGATGATGACCCCGACCGTCACGTCGTCGCGGGCGCGCTCGAACGCGTGAGCGAGTTCGAAGAGGGTCTGCGGGCGAAACGCGTTGCGGACCTCGGGTCGGTTGATAGTGATTCTCGCGATACCCTCGGCGACCTCGTAGATCACGTCCTGATACTCGCCCAGCCTCGTGAAAACGGGAAGCTCCTGGGAACGAAACTCCTCGACCGGGTCGACGGGTGAGCCCGTAATTACCGTTTCTGCCATGGCCCCACGCTACCGTGGCGCTCANNCGTTGAAGAGATTGACGCGTTGGAGGGGGTCGTCGACGAGGTTGTAGAGTTCGCCTTCGCTCCCGTCGTGCATCGTGCCCGCACCGTACTCGCTGTAGAGATAGTCACTGGTGAGGACCGAGCGCACGTGCACCTCGACCCCAAAGAGCGCCGAATCCCACTCCGTCACTGTGGCCTCGAAACCGCGCGAGATGGCGTCGTCGTCACTGACCGGCAGCGTCGCGCCCTCGAGCCAACTCGGTGCGGCGGCACCAGCCACCTCTAGGAACGTCGCGGCGAGCGAGACCAAACTGACGGGCGCGTGAACGACCGAGGCGACGGGCGACGTCGAGGGAGCGGGTCGCCAGATCAGGGGAAGTCGCATCAGCGCATCGACGTGGTAGGGACCCTTAAAGAGGAGACCGAAATCACCTTGGAGTTCGCCGTGATCCGAGGTGAAGATGACGTCGAGGTCCTCGTCCCAGCCCTTCGCGGCGACCCTCGCGAGCACCCGACCAATCGCCTCGTCGATGAGTTCCACCTCGATGGCGTTCATCGCGTTCACTTCTCGCACCTGATCGGCGGTCATCGTGGCCGGCACCCACTTCTTGGGCGCCTCGTAGTTCGACACGACGCGTCCGTCGTACCAGAGGCGCCAGTGACGAGCCTTCTGGTCTAAGAGCGCCTCGCGCTCGGTGGCACTCGTGGGATAGTTCTCGGGTAGCGGCACCTCGCGCCAGTCCACGCGGTGGCGCTCACTCGAGGGCGGGTCCCAGGGATGGTGCGGGTCAGGGAAGCTCATCCAACAGAACCAGTCCTGGTCGTCAGTTTGCTCATCGAGCCAGGCGATCGTGCGATCGGCCACCCAGTCCGTGTGGTACCACTCGCGCGGCACGTCGTTCCACTTCACTTGCGGCGCGCCCGTGTCGCCGCCGCCCGCTGCGTTGACGTTGAAGTCGCCATCCACCACGCTGTAAAAACCCGGCAACGCCTCAGGGTGCGCGCGCTGGATCCACTTCGCGTAGTGCAGGGGTCCCATGACGCCGTGGGTCGCGAACTCCAGAAAGTCAAAGCCCCGGTGCACACCCTGGCGGCCATCGAACCATGGCGCCTCGAGCGTCGGCACGCCGAGGCTGGCCAGCGCGTTCTCGGCGAAGCGACCGAAGGGGTCCATGAAGGGCTCGAAGTGCGCCTTGCCAATCAGTGCGGTGGCGTAGCCGAGGTCGTGGAGGCTCTCGGCGACCGAGGGCGCGTCGGGGGCGAGGGCGACGCCGTTCATCCACGCTCCGTGGGTCGAGGGATACTGTCCCGTCAGCATCGAGGCGCGCGACGGCATGCACACCACCGAAGTGGGTTGGCACCGTTCGTAGCGAATGCCCTCTCGCGCCAATCCATCCAGCACCGGGGTTCGCGAGAGCGTCCCACCGTTCGCGCCGACCGTGTCGTAGCGCTGTTGGTCGGTGGTGATGAAGAGAATCTTTCGTCCCACTACTACCCCACTCTCGCCGCCGCGACGCATTCAGCGATGCGCGCAATCTCGACCAACGCGCCCGCGGTACCACCGCCGATGAGTAGACAGAGCGTGTCGGGTTCGGCGGTGGTCGAATACACGCACAACGACTCCTCGGGCGACAGCGCAATGACGTCGATGCTGCCCAGATGAAAGCGGTACAGCGGCGAGTCGATGCGGTAGACGAATCGACGCTGTATCGAGTCGTTCACGAGGATCTCTTCGGGCATCTCGATACCCGTCGCCAGCGTGAGCACGCGCCTCGTCCCTTCGAGCGTGCACGAGACGACGCCCGGGAACCACTCGGGAATCGACTCCGGTTCCGTGATGACGCCCCACACCTCATCAGCGGTCGCGTGAATGCGTCGTTCGTATCGCAGTGACGCCATGACCTTCCTTTCTACTCGGTGGTCTTCTCATCCGCATAGCCTCGTCACGTGCGAACTCTCTTGGCGTTGGACTTGCCCCTCGGGCCCGCCCTCGAGCAGGCCCTGCGTCGCTGCGTCGAGGACGGCGACGCCTTCTGTGTGCTCGATCAGCGTCGGTCGCCCCGGGGGCGGGCACGCGAGCTCACCGCCCTTGGTGCTACGGCGGTACTCGACGAGCGGGGACGACGGGAGCGACCCGAAGGTCTCGGTGTCGATGACGAAATAGGTCTGGTCATGTTGACCTCGGGTTCCAGCGGGCCACCCAAGGCGGCCGAACTCACGTGGGCCGCGCTGCGCGCGAGTGCGGAGTTGACCGAAGCAACCTTGCGCGCTGACGCGCCCACCGTGTGGTTCCCCTGCCTCCCGGCGAACCACATAGGCGGTCTCGCTGTGTTGTTGCGCGCGATCGTCGGCGACGCGACGCTGCTCTGGGGTGAGGCCAACGAACTCGAACTCGCCGCTCGTCGTGGCGCCACCCACGTCGCCGTCGTCGCCACACAACTCGCGCGCTACGACCTGAGCGGCTTTCGTCGCGTGCTCTTGGGTGGTTCGCGACCACCGCTCGAACGTCCCGAGAACGTCGTGACGACCTGGGGCATGACCGAAACGGGCTCGGGTGTGGTCTACGACGGCTACCCGCTTTCGGGCGTGGAGGTAGTCGCCCACGACGGGGAACTACTGGTTCGAAGTCCGACGCTCTTTCACTCGTACCGGGACCGAGCGCGACCGAACGCGCTGGGTCCCGATGGACGAGACGACTGGTTTCCCACCGGGGACGCCGGTTCGGTCGAGGACGGTCGGGTCCGCGTTCGCGGGCGTCTCGGATTCGTCATCAATACGGGTGGCGAAAAAGTATGGCCCGAGGACCTCGAGGTGGTACTCGCTTCCGTGACAGGAGTGCGCGACGTCGCCGTGACGAGCGCACCCGATGACGAGTGGGGTGAGCGGATCATCGCCTTAGTGGTGAGTGACGAGGCCGTCGATGACGCCATCTCCGCGATTGCCACCGAGCGACTCGGACCCTGGGCCAAACCCAAAGAGATCCGCTACGTCACGGCGATCCCTCGCACGGGTAACGGCAAGATCCGCCGCGGGGACCTCGTCAATCTCTTCTAGGGACGTTGTGTCGCCCTAGCGAGAGACTTCCGAGCCGCGTCGGGCGAGTGAGTCCACCGTGACGGCGGCGAGTAATACCACGGCGATGGCGATGTACTCCGCCGACGCCGTGATCGAGAGAAGTCCCATGCCGTTGTAGATGATCGCGACGATCAATCCACCGATGAGGGCGTGAATGATCTTGCCTCGACCACCGAAGAGACTCGTACCGCCGATGACGGCGGCGGCGACGGCGTAGAGCACCAACGTGCTGTCGACGTTGTCCGATACACCGCCCTGGCGCGAGATGTAGAGCAGGCCCGCGATGCCGGTAGTGAATCCAGTGAGCATGAAGGCGAGGAGGCGGTGGCGGTTCACGCTGACTCCCGCGCGACGCGCCGCTTCGGCGTTGCCGCCGATGGCGTAGAGGTAGCGACCGGCCTTCGTGCGACTGAGAAAGGCCGTCCCTCCCGCGAGCATCACGATGTCGACCAGGATCGCCCACGGCATTCCTTCGAGCGTCACCTGGTGGCCCGCGAACGTGACGCCACGATTCGTGTTGAAGATGCTGACCAGTATCCCACCCGCTATGACCATCGCCGCGATTTTTAGACCGGTGATCACGAACGGCAATACGGTGAGCCCGTTGCGGCGACGAGCGCGGTCGCGCAGCAGCAACACGAGCGACGACGCGATAACGCTGGCCGCCAAGACGATGATGGTCCACAGCGTTGACATGTTCGTATTGACGAGGTCGTAGAGAACCTTCTCGGAACTATCGCTAATGGTGCCGCCCGTGCCCTGGGCGTCGACGACGTAGATCAGTACGCCCTCCCACGCGAGCAAGCCCGCCAGGGTCACGATGAACGATGGCACCCGCAGCAGGATCGTGATGGCGCCGTGGAGGGCGCCTATAGCGGTCGTGACGAGGATTGCCATAAGAACGGTAAGGAACCACGGCCAATGAAACTGGCCATCACCGAGGATGACCGCGGTGGCTCCACCGAGCACCGAGACGTAGCCAACGGAGAGGTCGATGTCACCAAGGAGCAAGAGCCAGATCTCGGCCATCCCTAAGAGAACGAACGTTGTTGCCTGGACGAAAAGATTGACGAGGTTGCCCGCGGAGAGGAACAGCGAATTTCTGATTTGGAAGTACGCAACGAGGACGACGATGCCAATGACAATCGGCACCATGCCGCTGTCGCCTCGACGAAGCCCCTTCAGTTGTGCCCAGACCTCCTGCCACGGTGATTCGTGCGGGACGAGGCTGTCGACGTCGTTTATCTCGGGGGAGGAAGACACGATGAAGGCCTTTCTTGCCGTCTACGAGGCTGGCGCCATGGTGGACGCGCCACGCGTCGAAGCGCCCGTCGTGATCCAGTCCACGGCGCTCGCCGTGTCGTAGTCCGAGATCGGACCGCTGCTCACGAGGTTGCCCAGGTACATGACCGCCACACGGTCGGCGACGACGAAGACGTCGGCGAGGTTGTGTGAGATGAGGAGGACTGCGATGCCGCGACTGGCCAAGGTATGGATGAGGCCGAGGACTTGAGCAGTCTGTGACACGCCCAGTGCCGCGGTGGGCTCGTCGAGGATGACGAGCTTCGAGTCGCGCATAACGGCCTTGGCGACCGCAATGGATTGGCGCTGACCCCCAGAGAGGGACGCGACTTTTTGTCGCACGGATTTCACGGTCGTGACCGAGAGATCGGCGAGCACTTTCTTCGCCGCGAGTTCCATACTGATTTCGTCGAGTTGGTGGTATCGAGTCTCTTCGTGACCGAGGAACATGTTCTGCACGACGTCGAGGTTGTCGCAGAGCGCCAGGTCTTGATACACCGTGGCGATACCGAGTTGTTCCGCCTCGCGTGGTGAGTGGACGTGTACCTCTTCGCCGTTCCAGAGAATCTGTCCGCTGGTCGGAGCGTAGATACCAGCAATCGCTTTAATCAAAGTCGATTTGCCCGCGCCGTTGTCCCCGATGAGCGCGGTGACCTGGCCCGCGGGGACTTCGAGGTCGACGTGCTTCAATGCTTGCACGGCGCCAAAGCTCTTGGTGATTCCCCTGAGCTCCAGCAGCACCGACGATGACGAAACCCCCGAGTCAAGGTGTGCGGGCGGCCCAACTACGGGCAGACTCGTACTCGATGACTCGGGGGCGTTCGTCATTGTTGTAGTGCGATATTACTTACTTGATGCCGTACGTCGTGCAGTCTGCCGCGTAAGTCGGCTCCGTCGCACCGGCCACGGTGGGCGAGGTGCTGGTGCACAGCGCCGACGCATCGATGACCTTGTCGTGGATGACCGTTGACTCAACGTTCGCAGCCGTGACCCATGTGGCGGTCAACAGGACCGACGGGACACTCTTCAAACTGTTGATGAGGGCAGCCGAGTCGGTCGCCGTGCCATTGACCAAACCGGACGGCGGCTTGATGCCCGCGCGGAGGTAAACGGCCAACGATGCCGCAGCCTGTGCCTCAAGCCAGATGGGCTTGTAGACGGTACCGCACTGGTAACCAGAGATGATGTTCTGGAAACCAGTCAGCGTCGCGTCCTGGCCAGTGAAGGGAATCGTCTTCGGTGGCAGACCCTTGCTCTGCAAGTAGCTGATGATAGGCGCGGCGTTCTCGTCATTCGGCGTCACAACCGCGTTGATCTTCGCGTTCGCCGTGTAGGCGCCCTGGAAGTCCGTCAGCGCGACCGAAGGCGTCCACGTACCGGTGTTTTCCAACACCGTGTTCGAAGAACCGGCCGTCGTGTTGTAGCCATTCGCGTTCAAAACGGTGTCGTAGCCCTGGGCAAACAACGTCGCGTTGTTGTCAGTCGGAGCACCCTTCATCACGTAAACCACCGGGTTCTTTACTCCCCACGCCGTGATGCACGACAGGAGTCCTCCACCAATCAGTGTTCCAACGGCCACGTTGTTGAAGCTGACGTAGTAGCTACGTGCTCCACCCAGCGTCAAACGGTCGTAGTCGATAACTTTCACGCCACGAGCCTTCGCGTAGGCCTCAATGACCGCACCGGTCGTCGAGTCCAGCGGGTCCAAGATCAGCACCTTCGTGCCGTTGGTGATCGCTGCTTGCGCGTCGGTGAACTGCTTCGTGTCGCTACCGAGAGCGTTCTCCACCGTGTACTGGTTCGACTTGAGCCCGGCGTCCTTGAACGCCTCCTTCAAGTACGGAGCGTCGAACTCGGTGTAGCGCGTGGACGAAACGGTGTCGGGCAAGATAACAGTGATCTTTCCCTTACCCTTCGCCACGATGCCCTTGAGGTACTTCATCGTCGAGAAGCTCGTAGTAAACGTGCTGTCCTTGACGGTAGGTGTACCCGCGGAACTCACGGCCGGCAACACTGCGACGGCGAACGCGCCGACCAGTGCTACAGACGCGAGGGTTCGTGCTGATTTCAATTTCATTTTTTTCCCCAACCCTTCAGTGGCACCCCAACGATGCCGATATTTGTGATCACTTCTCGAACGTCCGGTGACAGCAACGTCCGCAGGAAAACGTAGCACGCGAAACGCTCCAGAAATGTTCGCTCTGCGAAATCCACAGGGTCGGCTGCTCCGCGTCGCCGCGCCGTTCGCGAACACCGATTGGGACGTTTTCCCAAGCGTTGACTAGAGAAAACTCAAGACATGGTCCATGGTGTCCATGATCGCCACACTTTCATCCAGCGGCATCAGCGGGCTTTCGGTCACTCCTTCGCTCAGGCATCGTGCCACTTCTTGCGCCTGATAATGGAGTCCTCGACCCTTTGAGGAGAACTCAAAGCGCTCCCGCTCACCGGTGCGTGCGATGAGGGTGAAGGACGTCGGAGCGTAGAAGTCCCCATCGATTTCGACTCGTGCCTTCGTGCCCGACACGCACGCACGCGTCGCGGTGCGCGCGCTCGACGTACAAGTGAGCACCGCCTGGGCCCCGCTGGCGTAGCCAAAGAGCATCGAGGCTTGGGCGTCGACCCCGGTGAAGGCCGCGTCCACTAACGCCGTGATGCGATCGGGTGTGCCCAACAACATCGACGCGAACGACACCGGGTAGACGCCCAGGTCCAGCATCGCGCCGCCACCGAGTTCGGGTGCGAACAGTCGATGCGTCGGATCAGCCGCGAACCATTTCCCGTGATCAGCCTCGACCGTGACGAGTTCACCGAGTACGCCCTCACCGATGAGCTCACGCAACTTCGCGACGTGGGGCAGATGACGGGTCCACATCGCTTCCATCAAAAACAGTTCCTTCGACCGAGCGAGGGCCACCAACTCGCGCGCCTCGGCGCCGTTCATCGTGAACGCCTTCTCGACGAGCACCGGCTTTCCTTCTTCGAGCGCCAGAGTCGCGTTGGCGAGGTGAAAGGGGTGCGGCGTGGCGACGTAGATCACGTCGACGTCGGGATCCCCCACCAACGCCTCGTAGGACCCGTAGCGGCGCGGTACGTCGAACTCATCGCCGAAGGCGTCCGCCGCGGCGAGCGACCGCGAGCCCACCGCCGCGACGACGCCCTCTTCAATGAAGCGAAGATCGCTCGCGAAGGTGTGCGCGATGCCCCCGGTACTCAAAATGCCCCATCGAAGTGGCTCGGCCATAGAAACCTCCGCGTCGTTTCAATCGCCAACACAGTACCCAACGCTCCTCGTCCGGCCGCACTAGAACGTATCGATGGTCCAACTCGCGCAACCACTCGTCACCTCGCGACTCGAACTGCGCCGCTTCACACTCGACGACCTCGACGCGCTCACGTCGCTCTACGAGCGAGAAGACGTGAATCGCTACCTCTACTTCGAGCCGCGCGATCGTGCCGCAACCTTGGAACTCCTCCACGGGCGCCTCGCGCGCCCTGAGGCGACGAGCGACGATGAAGAAAACGTGCTCTTCGTCGCGGTCGTCGAACGCGAGAGTGCTCGACTGGTGGGCGATTTCATGTTGCGCTGGTCGAACAACCAGCACCGTCAAGGTGAGATGGGCGGGTCGCTCCACCCCGACGTCCACGGACGAGGGTACGCGGGCGAGATCTACCGCGAACTGCTCACCCTCGCCTTCGACAAGTACGACCTCCACCGCGTCATTGGTCGCTGCGACGCGAGGAACGCTGCGTCGATCCGCTCCCTGGCGAAGGCCGGACTCCATCAGGAGGCGCGCTTGGAAGAAAATGAGTTCGTGAAGGGCGAGTGGACCAGCGAGGTCGTGATGGCGCTGCTTCAACGTGAGTGGCGAACAACGAACGGCGATGCCGCCGGCTGAACCCGCGGCGAGGGTGGTGACCACGGTCGACGCATAAGGTCGTGCGAGGAATCGCTATGCCCCTACTACGAGACGTCAAGGACCAACTGGGTTCGGCCTATCTGTTGGACCACGTGGACAATCCCGTCGAGTGGCGCAACTGGAGTCAGGCATCGCTCGAAGAGGCGAACCTCCGCGATCGTCCGATTTTCTTATCGATCGGCTACGCCGCGTGTCACTGGTGCCACGTCATGGCGCACGAGTCCTTCGAGGACGAGCGCATCGCGGCGTACCTCAATGAGCACTTCATTCCCATAAAGGTTGACCGCGAAGAGCGACCGGACGTCGACGCCCTCTACATGGCCGCGACGCAGTTGATCTCGGGGCACGGCGGCTGGCCAATGTCGGTGTTCCTGCTGCCCGACGGACGCCCCTTCATGGCGGGGACGTACTACCCGCCGGTCGATCGGGGCGGCCACGTCGGCTTCGCTCGTCTCTTAGAAGCGCTCCACGGCGCGTGGGTCACCCAGCGCGCCCTCGTTGAAGAGCAGGCCGAGGAGCTCTCGGGCTCGCTCGCACGCGAAGTGCAGTTCGTCGACCACCTCGCCCCCCACGACGACACCATCGATCTGCGCGCGGTGCGCGAACGACTTCGAGGGGAACTGCTCGATCGCTTCGATGTGGAGGGAGGATTCGGTGCGGCCCCGAAGTTCCCGCGACCCAGCTACGTCGAGGCGCTCCTTTACTTCGATGACGACGCGTCGCGCGACGCGGTCACGCGCACCCTCGATGCGATGTCGCGTCGCGGTCTCTACGATCACTTCGGCGGTGGTTTCGCGCGCTACAGCACCGACGCGATCTGGCACGTGCCACATTTCGAGAAGATGCTGAGTGACCAGGCGCTCCTCGCGCGCTGCTACCTCGACGCCGCTCGCGTCCTTGGCCAAGCCACCTGGCGAGCGGTGGCCCTCGACACGCTCGGTTTCGTGGTCCGCGACCTGTCGGTTGAGGGCGGTTTCGCGTCCTCGCTCGACGCGGACGCGGGCGGTGTCGAGGGTTCTCACGTCACCTGGACGCCCGAGGAAGTCGAACGGGTACTGCGCGACGGCGGCGTTGAGCGAGACCTTGATGACGCGCTGCGGCGATGGCGCATTGAGCGTGACGGCACCTTCGAGGGTCGCTCGATACCACGCCTCGCCGAGGGCGAATCGTTCGTCACCCCCTTCCCACTCGAGGATGCCCACCAGGCGCTCACGCGCGCGCGGGCGACTCGAATCCAGCCCGGGCGCGACGAGAAGATCATCCTCGAGTGGAACGCGATGACCGCGTCGGCGCTCCTCAGAAGTGGCGAGCCCACCTTCGAGGCGAACGGGCTCGCGTTGCTCTCGTCACTCGCGCGCACCCACTTCCACGACGACGCGTGGTGGCGCACCGAGCGCCTCGAAGCCCACGCCAGCGCGAGCGACGTCGCCTGGCTCTGCGACGCCATGGTCGACGCCTTCGAGTTGCGTGGTGAGAGCGAGTGGCTCGATCGCGCCGCGGCGCTCGCGCGCTACGTGGTGACGCACTACTGGGACGGGGAGGTGCCGACCGCAACGAACCCCAGCGTCGGCGGCGGCGTCTTCAGCCAGAGTGACCTCGTGCTCGATTTGCGAACTCGCCCGAAGGAGATCTTCGACGGCGCGACCCCCTCGGCGCACGCCGTGGCGACGCGATCGTTCGCCCGCCTGGCCCTCTGTCGAGGCGACAGCGAACTCCTCGTGATCGCCCAGCGGCTCGTCACCCTCGCGGGCACCTTGTTGGTCTCGCACCCGAGTGCCGTGCCCGACCTCGTAGCCGCGGCGGGCTTCGCGCTCGACGGCGTCGAAGTGGTGATCCCCGGCGTTCCCGGGGAGCTCGCGCGTCACGTACGCTCGATGGCGATGCCGCGCACCGTTTTGATCACCGGCCGGGGCGACTCCCCCCTCCTCGTGGGGCGCAGCGAAGGACTCGCGTACGTGTGTCGTGGCGGCGTCTGTGATCGACCGGTGGCGACCCGGGACGAACTCGATGCGCTCTTGCGCGCGAGCCTCGCGTAGTGGCGCTCTTCGGTCGTGATCCGACCATTCGAACAACGAAGCGCCTGATCACCAGGACCCCGCAGCGCTCGTCCGTGGACCTCACCCCGGGCTCGAGCGTGCACGGTTTAGTACTCGGCTCGACGAATGAGTCAACGACGGTGGTCGACCTCGCGAGCCAGGCGATCGTGCGCTGGCGCGTACCCTGGCCCGCAAACGTCGAGACCGACCTCGCCGCCTTCGACGTCGTCGAAGGCGAACTCGCGACGGACATCGAGCGCGATGACCTTGCCCAACCTGAAGCCGTCACCCTGGCCGACTTGCCGCGACGACTCGGCACCTACCACGGTCGTCGCGTACGCGGGTGGCTCGAACAACTCGCTAGTCCGGCCGATGGACCCCTCTTTGGATTTCGCGGACCGAGCGCGCCGTACTGGGAGTTCCGTGGCGAACGTCCGAGCGTCGCGCTGATCGCCGCCGACCGTGGTCCCCAGCTGCTGCAGCGACCCGACGACGGTTCGACCTGGGTACGCTTTGGGTGGTTCGGTGACGACGTGTGGCTCCTCTGTGAAGACGCGCACGCCATTCGCACCATTGAAGCCACTCGCCGCACGTCACTCGCCGGAAAAGACTTAGCGACGGCGCTCGGCTTTCGACCGACCTACGTGTTGACGACGCTCTCGAGGCCGCTCGATGGTCACTGTTACAAGAGCTGCACGGGACTGTTGCCCCGCGGCTAGGAACTACTTAGGTAGTTTGCCGGTGGCGAGTGACTCAGCCATCGCCCAGCCAAAGACCACGAGGCGCTGACCCTTGTCCGGCTTCAGACCCTCGAAGAATCCGTCCACGCCTTCGGGAATGGCGCCCTTGGAGGCGAGGTAGTCGAGGCCACCCACCGGACCGGGGCTGACCGACATCACGAAGGTCTTGTCGTCAATGGACTTCTCCGAGCCGAAGCGCTTGGCCAGGCGGCGGCCCCACGCGCGGTCCTCGCCCGTCGGGCGATAGCCCAAGCGGGGGACAACGTCGTCGAGACCAATGAAGGCCCGGTACCCGTCGGGCGAGGTCAGTCGCGCGCCAAGGAGCACGTCCTCATCAGGGAAAGCCAGCAGCGCCCGACGGAACTGGTCGTGCAGGATCGTCTTTAGGGTCTGGTCGGACTTCGCGTTGCGATCCACCAGCAAGAGCCCCACCAACAGCGACGGGGTGCCGCCGATGCGCTCCAGCGTGCAGAACGAGTAGCCGCGAAGTTTGTTGCCTTCGCGCACGTGGGTCACCAGTACCCACTCTTCTCGCTGCTTGGAGAGGAACCCGATGTCAAAGTTTGGCTCTCGGTCAACACAGAGGTCGGCCATTTCCGCTAACTCTGCGTCGCTGAGGGCAGTGGTGTCTTTGGTAGTGACCGTCATTGCCATAGGCAACCATTCTACGAGACTTCGCGACCCCCTCAAACAACTCAGGCTTTGATGACGTTTCGCCCAAATTCTGAGCGAAGATCTACCACAACCTGCGCGATGTTGACGTTGAAGTCCGGTCCGAGTTTGAACGCCTTGCCGGTGGTACCCGTGTCCACGATGACCGGCGAGGAGCCGGGATAGCGCGTCAGGATCTCACGCAACGTCGCGATGGAACGCTGCGTCAAGTCTTCTGGTTGGAAGGAGAGACGCAGTTCAAGGTCCCCCGGATCGGACCGGAAGTTCTCGACGTGTACCGCCGAGACGCGCATCTCCTCCTCGTTGTCACCGAGTCGCACCTTGATCAGCACCACGTTGTCCTTCGCCAAGAACCCGCTGTACTTCTCGAAGGCCGCGACCGAGAAGTTCACCTCCATCGCCCCGCCGAGGTCCTCTAAGACGACGCGCGCGTAGGGCTTGTTGGCTTTGGTTTGACGAATCTGCACTTCGCTCAAGATTCCCCCGACCGTCACCGGTTGGCGGCTCTGAGCGAGTTCCTCCGCCCGTTCACGTATCGCCACCACGGAACCGTCGGTGCGTGCCGCGAGCGCGGCCCCGATGTCGTTGAGGGGGTGGTCGGAGATGTAGGTGCCGAGCATCTCGCGTTCGAAGTCGAGTTTCATCGAGGGTTCGAACTCGAGGTCCGCGAGGGGGACTTCGGTCCCCTCCCAGTCATCGTCCGCACCGTCACCGAAGGCGGCGAAGAGAGTGGTGATGCCGAGGGAGAGGTCTTTTCGTCGAGCGAGAGTGACCTCGACGATCTCGTCGACCTTCAGTAAGAATCCCAAGCGCGCGACGCCGAGGGAGTCGAAGGCGCCGGCCTTGATGAGCGACTCCATCGAGCGACGGTTCAACACGGCAGGATCCACCCGGCGCGCGAAGTCATAGACGCTGGTGAAGGGTCCTTTCGCGTCTCGTTCGCGGACGATCTTTTCTACCAACGCCTCCCCCACGTTGCGCACCGCGGCCAGGCCGAAGAGGATCGTTGACTCGGCGGTGAGCGATGGGGCGTATTCGGCGACCGACTCATTCACGTCGGGCACACCGACCGTAATGCCCATCTGTCGGGCCTCGTTGAGATAGAGCGCCGCTTTGTCCTTGTCTTCGCGAAACGACGTCAGCAGCGCCGCCATGTACTCAACGGGGTAGTTGGCCTTGAGCCACGCGTTCTGATAGCCAATGAGCGCGTAACCGTACGCGTGGCTCTTCGGGAAGGCGTAGTCGGCGAAGGGTTCGATCTTGTCGAAGATCGCGTCACCGAGGGCGCGTCCGTATCCTTGACGTTCGGCGCCGTCGACGAACTTGGTGCGCTGGGCGCGAATCATCTCGCGAATCTTCTTCGAACAGGCCTTACGCAGGTCGTCCGCCTCGGTCATCGAAAAACCGGCCACCGTCGTCGCGACGCGCATGATGTCTTCTTGATAGATCATCAACCCGTAGGTCTCTGAGAGGATCTCTTCTAAGTCTTGGTGGTCGTAGCTCACCCCTTGACGAAGATTCTTGCGGTCGGCGTAGTCGTTGTGCACGTTCTCGCTCAAGGGGCCGGGCCGATAGAGCGCGTTGAGAGCCGCGATGTCGTCGAAGCTCGTGGGCGCGAGTCGGCGCATTAACTGGCGCATCTTGTCGCCCTCGAGTTGGAAGATGCCGATGGAGTTGCCCTGGCGCAACATCTCAAAGACCTTGGGGTCATCGAGCGCGACGTGGTCGATGTCGAGGTCGATACCGTGACGACGTTTGATGTGCTCGAGCGCGCGTTCGATGATCGCCAGGTTGCGCAGCCCGAGGAAGTCCATCTTGAGCAGTCCGAGTTTCTCGATCGCGCTCGCCTCGTATTGCGTCACGATGGGCGCGCCCTCGGCGCTGCCGTTCGGTCCGGACTTTCGTTGTACCGGCACGTACTCGAGTACCGGCTCCTTGGTGATCACGACGGCGGCGGCGTGAATACCGTCCTGGCGACGCTTGTCGACGAAACCCTTCGCCACGTCGATGACGTGTTGCACTTCGGGGTCGCTGTCGTAGAGGGTGCGCAGTTCGACCGCCTCGCCGTAGCGGCTCTCAAAACCCGCGACGGGCGCGAAGCAGGCCGCCAACGGCAGGTCCTGGCCCATGACGAGGGGCGGCATGGCCTTGGCGATCTTGTCGCCGAGTTGGGGCGGATAACCCAGTACGCGGGCGGCGTCGCGCACCGCAGCGCGGGCCTTGATCGTGGAAAAAGTGACGATCTGGGCGACGTGGTCGCTCCCGTAACGCTCGGCGGCGTAGCGGATCATGTCACCGCGATAACGCTCGTCGAAGTCCATGTCGATGTCGGGCATCTGGCGTCGACCGGGGTTCAAGAACCGCTCGAAGATCAGCCCNNAAGTAGTCGGAGAATCCCATGTCGGCGATGACGCCCAGTTCGTAGTCGAGGCGCGCGCGCACCTCGTCATCGAGCGACGCGCCGTAGCGCTCCGCGGCCCCGCGCAAGGTGAGGTCGCGTAAGTATCTCGTCGCGGCGTCTTTGTGCGTGGTGCCCGAGAAACCCTCGGGTAGCGGGAACTCCGGCAACGCGTCATTGTCGAACTCGATGGTGACGTCCGCGCGTTCGGCGATGAGCAGCGTATTGTCACACGCCGCGGGGACCTCACGAAAGACGTAGCGCATCTCGGCGGCTGACTTCAGATAGAACTGGTCACTCTCAAAGCGGAAGCGGTCGGGGTCGGACATCTTGGACGCGGTGCCGATGCAGAGCAGCGCGTCGTGCATCTCGGAGTCTTCGTGGCGAACGTAGTGCAGGTCATTGGTCGCGAGCAGTGGCGCGTCGAGGGCTCGGGCGATCTCGAGCAACTTCGGATTTGTACGGTGCTGGGCCGGAAGCCCGTGATCTTGGAACTCGATGAAGAAGTTCTCGCGCCCGAAGATGCTCTGGAGCCGCCCGGCGAGTTCCAGTGCCTTTTTCTCATCACCGCGTAACAGCGCCTGGAGGACCACCCCGCCGAGGCAGCCCGACGTCGCCACCAGGCCTCCGGCGTACTGCTCGAGCAGTTCCCAATCCAATCGTGGCTTGTAGTAGTACCCCTCTAGGAACGCGCGCGAACTCACCTCGCGCAGGTTCCGGTATCCCTGGTTCGTGACGGCGAGCAACGTGAGGTGGTGGTAGAGCTTTTGGCCGCCCTCGACGTCGCCGCCGGTGTCGTCGATCTTGCCGCGACGCGGTGGGCGATCGAAACGCGAGTTCGCGGCCATGTAGGCCTCGAGTCCGATAATCGGGGTGACGTCGTGTCGTCGGCACGCCTCATAGAAGTCGATGACGCCGTAGAGGTTGCCGTGGTCGGTGATGCCGATCGCCCGCTGTCCGTCCGCTTTGGCGGCCGCGACCATGTCGTCCACGCGCGCGGCGCCGTCGAGCATGGAGTATTCGGTGTGGTTGTGCAGATGGACGAAGCCCTCAGCCATCAGCCAGACACTTTCTCTCGTACGCTCCGAAAACTACACGGATGGGATTTACACGATATCTCACTCACAACGGCCGCGGCGCGGTCCCTAGAGGTAGGTGCCGCCTCGTGGCTCGTGCCCGCCCGGTGCGAGCGAACGCTCCCGCATCTTCTCAAGTTGGGCGGTCGCGGCGGCCTGTTGGGCGAAGAGGGAGGCCTGGATCCCGTGAAAGAGACCCTCGAGCCAGCCCACCAGCTGCGCCTGGGCGATGCGCAGTTCGGACTCAGAAGGTACGTCGGAACTAAAAGGGATCGCCACGCGCGTGAGTTCTAGGGCGAGGTCGGGCGAGAGCGCGTCGGAGAGTTCGTGTACCGACATCTGGTAGATCTCGCGCAGGCGCGCGCGGCCGGCTTCGTCGAGGGGAGCACTGCGCGCCTCGTCGAGTAACTGCTTGACCATCGAGCCAATGCGCATGACTTTGGCGGGCTGGCTGATGTAGTCGGTGCTCGTATCTTCACTCGCCGTGCCGGCCTCACCCGGCGCGAGCACTTGGTCAGGGTCAACGGGTAGTTCTTCAGCGGGGGAATCGGTCACTACTGCAGTGTGCCAGGTTCGAGACCTAGACGTTTCGGGCCAGTTTCGGGCCTGATGGGGCGGATTTGGCGTCCCCGTGGCTCGAGGACCCGCGTCGATAGGATGGCGCCGTGAGAGTATCGACACGTGGGGATTACGCCAGCCGCGCGCTGTTGAGTTTGGCGCTTCGCGACAATTACACCTCACCCACCTCCGTGCGGGACCTCGCCGAACGCACCGGTCTCCCCCAGCCCTACTTAGAGCAGATCTTGCTGTCGTTAAAAGGCGTTGGCCTGGTGCGCTCCAAGCGCGGAGTCGGCGGCGGGTACGTGCTCGCTCGTCCCGCCGAATCGATCACCTTGGCCGAGATCGTCGCGGCGGTCGACGGCCCCATTGCCGCGGGCGACTTTGGCGAACCCCACCAAGACGGGGCCTGTGACCACGAGGGCCAGTGCGTGCTCCTCGGGGTGTGGGCCGACGTCGGAAACCACATGCGCGAGCACCTCTCCAGTTTCACCCTGGCCGACATGGTCAGCCAGGCGCGAGGGGTCCGACCGGTCGCGCGCACCCACAGCGGCTGAATTATCTACTTCTTACCCTTCGCGGGTCCACGAGGCTTGAAAGTTGTCATACCTAGTGGTAAATTAGTAAGGCGTCCATAGGAGAAATACCCGGCCTCAAAACGCACCGACTTTGTGCCCCCCACAGACAAGGAGACGTCAGTGAACACCACCCCCCGCCGTTCCGCAGTGAACACCAACGACATGTTGGGCCTGCTCATGCGTGACCTCGATCGATACCCCATGCCCAACTACGACGAGCAGGTCGAATTGGCCAAGCGCGTCACCGCCGGCGACGAAGAGGCGAAGAAGCAGATGGTCGCCGCCAACCTCCGCCTGGTCCTCCACTGGGCTCGCCGCTACCAAGACCGCGGCGTCGAGATGGTCGACCTCGTCCAAGAAGGCACGTTCGGCTTGTTGCGCGCGGTCGAGAAGTTCGACTGGGAGCGCGGCTTCAAGTTCTCCACCTACGCNNTACGCCACCTGGTGGATCCGTCAAGCGTTACAACGTGCCGTTCAACAGCACGGTCGCACGATTCGTATCCCCCTCGAGGTCGGCGAGCAGTTGCAGCGTCTCGAAGCCACGACGGCGGAGTTGACCTCACTATTGGCGCGCAAGCCCACCGACGAAGAGTTAACCGAAGCGACCGGCATGTCCAAGGCGGAACGCGAGAACTTAAAGGGTCTCGCCGGCGTCACCGCGAGCCTTGACCAACCGGCTAGTTCCGACTCCGCGACGACCTTGGGCGACCTCGTCGCCCCGAGTCAGCACGACTGGGTGAGCGACATCGAACAGACGATGATGAACGACCAGTTACACGGCGCGCTCTCGAAACTGTCCGACCTTCAGCGTGACGTCTTGACGCTGCGCTTCGGACTCAACGGTGCCACTCCCCTGTCACTACAAGCCACGGCCACGAAGATGGACATCGGCGTGCGACGGGTACGAAGGGCCGAGGACGAGGCGCTCGCTACGTTGCGTGACGATTCGAACGTCCTCGCCGCCCACGAGGTCGCTTAGTACTCCTCGCCCCCGGGCACCAACGGCGCCAGGTCAGCTGGCAAGGACAGTCGGGTGTGTATCCATTCGTCGCGTCGCGGGTGCGTGAATCCCAAGGTGGACGAGTGCAAGAAGAAGCGCTCGTCTTCGAGTCGGGGATCTCGGCGATGACCGTAACGCAGGTCGTTGACGACGGGATGGCCAATGGTCGCTAAGTGCACACGAATCTGGTGCGTGCGCCCAGTTTCGAGGTTCAAACGCAACAGCGTCGTGGCCGAGGGTGCATCGAGACGCGCCAGCACTTCATAGTTGGTCCGGGCCTCGCGCCCATCACTGCGCACCGCCATCATTGACGGCGTGCGCGTAGAGCGGCCGATGGGCGCGTCGACGACGCCTCGTTCTTCGTTCACGTGTCCTTGGACGAGCGCCAGGTACGTGCGTTGCATCTCGCGACGGGCCAACTGCGCACTGAGCGACGCGAACCCATCTGCGGTCTTGGCGACCACGAGAAGTCCCGAGGTGCCCTTGTCGAGCCGGTGCACCACGCCCGGCCGTGCGGGATCGCACAGACCCGCGTCGCTGAGCGCGCGAATCTCGGGGTAGCGAGCGAGCACACCCGCGATCAACGTGCCGCGCGCGTGACCGGCCCCGGGGTGGACGACCTGACCCGGCGCTTTGTTGATGACCACGAAGTCGTCGTCGTCGAGCGCCACGTCGACGGGGACCGCAGCCTCTGGCGAAACCTGTTCGCTCGGCGCCGGGGGTAAGAGGGCGACGAGGTGTTGGCCCGCCGCGAGCGACGTCGAGGGTTTCGACACGACCACGTCGTTCACCTGCACCGCACCACTGGTGAGTACGTCGTGCGCGTCCGCGCGCGAGCGACCAGTCAACATCGAGAGCACTCGGTCGATGCGCATCCCGTCGAGGGTGCTCGGGACCACGAGATCGAGGGTCGCTCCGTCAAAGGCGTCGGGGGCCTCGGTCCCGCTCATCGACCCACCAGCCGCTCGCCCCGCAGCGCCGCGATCATCAAAGNNGTCGGCGTGCCGCGGTGCGCCTGGAGCCCGACGACGACGACGACGAGCGCGACGACGACCGTGAAGATCGTCGCCACGAGGGGCAAGGAACTATCGAAGGAGAACGAGATGCCCGAGTTGTACTCGAGGCGGAGCCAGAGCACGCTCCACACGTGCACGGCGTGGTCGGCGAGAGCGTGACGCACCCAGATTTTGGTGAAGGCGTCGAGGGCCGTGATCACGAGGGCGATCGCGATGACGGTGACGTTGAGACGATGCGTTAGACGCTCGCGCGGCACGACACGCAAGTGAACACCGGCAACTGCGCACGCAACCGGGGCTGGGAGATCGGTTCGTAGCACTCGTCGCACCGACCGTAACTGCCGTCGTCGATGCGCGAGAGCGCGACTTCGATCTCGTCAACTTTGAGGCGGAGCGCGGTCGCGAAATCCTTCAACTGGTCGCGCTGGATGTCCGAAGCGACGCTACTGCCGTCCTCGTCGTCGTACTCGAGCCGCTCGCGGTCCACCAACATCTCACTGGCCTCGGCCTCGCTGGTGGCGATCTGTCGTAACGTCGCGTCGCGAGTCTCTTCCAGCAAGGTGCGCAGTTCCTCGAGGAATGCGGTGTCATTCGCGTAGGGCTTGGAGTGCATCTTTCGCTCGAGCGCTTCCAAACGCTTTTGCTCCTCGGCCTCTCGACGCTCTTGACGCTTACGCTCTTCGGCGTCGCGTCGCTCGATCTCTCGGAGCTTGCGCAACTTCTCCGCCTCGATGGCCTTGCGCTTGCCCTCAATCTCGCGCTGCTTCTTGGCTTCGACGGCGGCCTTCTCACGAGCCTTGCGCGCGACTTCTCGCTCCTTCGCGACGATCTTGGCTTTGGCGTCGCGCTCCTTCTTGGCCTTGGCGGCCGCCAGCGCACGGACCTTCGCTGCCGCGGCCTTTTCCTTGGCGGCGGCGCGCGTCTGGAGGTCCCGCTCCTTCTTGGCCTTGGCGGCGTCGAGGGACTTCTGGCGAGCGAGGGCCTTGGTGGCGGCGGCCTTCGCTTTGGCTTCGTGCTCCCGTTTTGCCTGTTCGAGAGCGAGGGACTTGCTCTTCTTCGCCGCGGCCGCCTTTTGGGCGCTGGTCGGCGCCTTTTTGGCAGCGACGCTCTTCGCGGCCGACTTCGCCGGGGCCTTCTTTGCGGGGNNGCGGGCGCGGACTTCTTCGTGGCGACCTTCTTCGATGCGGCCTTCGTGGCGGCCTTCTTCACGACCACCTTGGTGGGCGCTTTCTTCGTGGTTTTGGTGCTCGACGGCATGGTGTACTCCTCGCGTTCCTCAGAACAAGTGCCCGCCGACCCTAGCAGTCGGCGACAACTCTACTGACGTTCGTCGCGAGAAGACTGATCGAACTTGAGCACCTGACCGATCGTCGGTTGGCTCGCGGTGGGGGCCGGAGCGGGCGGTGGGACCTGGCTGGGTCGCGCGGCGGGCGGCGGTGTCGCGGGCGGCGGTGTCGCGGGCGGTGGTGTCGCGGGCGACGTCGACGGCGTCGACGACGTCGAGGCGGCGGACTTGGGACCGCTTGATTGCAGGGAGTTCTGCACCCATTGGGTGAATTCGGCGAGCACCTGGGCGATGCGCGCGCGCTCGGCCTGGAGTTGGTGACCCAAGGTCTCCACGTCTTCGCTGAGGCGCTGCTTCAGTCCATTGAGGCGATTCACCTCGTCCTCCGCGCGACTTCGCGCCTCGTTGACGATCTCGCGCGCGCGGTCTTGAGCGGCGGCGGTGAACTCGCGGGCCTTCGCTTCGGCTTCTTGTTGCGCTTGGTCGATGAATCGCTGCGCCAGAGCGATCATGGAGGTGACCTGTTCCGCACCCGCGGCGCCGCCGGTGCGAATCGCGGGCGCCGGAGCAGCCGGTGGCGCCATCGCGGGTGCGGGGGTCGGGTGCGCGTCGAGCTGGCTGATGCGCTCAGCCGCTTGACGCAACTGCTGGCGTTGCTGGTGGGCGAGGTCCTTTAGCTGGCGGACCTCGAGGGAGAGTCGCTCGAGAAACTCATCGACCTCGTCGACGTTGTAGCCCTTCAGACCGACCTTAAAGGCCACCGTGTCGATGGCGTCAATCGCCGAATGTGCGTTATCCGTGCTGTCCATGGTGCCACCCTATCCTTCGACGCTTCGCGCAGTCAGGAAACTCCGCTCAGATGACGCTGTTGATGATGATGAGTCCGATGACCGCCACCAGCACCGAGAGGTCGATGCCCACGCCTCCGACGTTGGGGCGCGGCAGGATCGATCGCAGTGGTCGCAGCAGCGGTTCGGTCAGTCCCGCCAAGATTCGTTTCGTGGTCGCTATCGCCCCGTGGGTGTCGGTGGAGGGCAGCCAGCTCATGAACGCGGTGATGATCAAGATCCAGATGTAGATACCGATGATGTCGTGGACGAATCTCATGCTTGTTCGAACGCGCGATAGTTTCCGGCGCGAAGACGCTCCTTCATCTCTGGTCCGAGGTGCATGCCGTAGGGACTTATCAGATAGACGCCGCGAATGAGCATCTCAATCTTCGCGTTCAGGGCGTACGCCGTGCCGGCCGTGAAGTCGACGAGTCGACGAGCGAGCGTCGGGTCGACGTCGAGGGTCGTCAAGACCACCGCGCGATTCGCACGCAAGAGGTCAGTGATGCGACGCGAGTCGTCGTAGCTCTCGGGCGCCACGACGGCGACGTCACGGTCTTGGGAAAAGGCCGTCCCGACGCGCGCGCCGTTGGGATTAGCAATCGGTCGTACCCGGGTGACGCCGTTCGCGCCCTCGAGCACGGAGATCCCCGCGGTTCGTTTGGGCGGCGTCGCGGCGGTGGTGCGAAAAGGTGAGGGACTGGTTGGCTGGGTCGCGATGACTCGCGCGACGGGCGCGGGCGTGGCGCTCCACTCGGGCTCAAACTCCTCGGCCGCTTCGGAGAAGGGTCGCGGCGCGTTGCTCGGTCCGTACTCTGAGTACTCGTCCTCGACGAGTCCCAGGAACCCGAGGAACCCCCGTAACTTTTCTTTCATTCACTTCTCCTTGGCCGCTTCGCCCACTCCCATGTTAGGCGAGGCGACCCGCGGGTGGCCGAGGACCAAAGAGTGCACGCCCTATGCGAACTTCGGTGCTCCCGAGTTCACAAGCGAGTTCGAGGTCTTCACTCATCCCCATCGAACGTTCGCGTACGCCGAACGCCTCCGCTAAGGACGCCGTGGTCGAGAACGCCGTGCTCGCGGCGTTCGGGTCCTTCGGTGCGACGACCATGAGACCTCGCACGTCGAGACCGAGTACGCGCGCGTGCCGCACCAACGCGCCGATCTCGCTCGGCGCGGCACCGTTGCGACGTCCCTCGCCGGTGAAGTCCACTTGCACGTCGATCGTCGCGCCGGGCTTGAGCGAGGAGATCTTCTCGAGTTCCTTCGCCCGCGCCACCGCGCACAGCACGTCAGCGCAGCGCAACGCGCGGGCGATCTTGTTCGACTGCAACGCGCCCAGGTAGTGCCACGTGAGCGCGAGGTCGCTCGTCGCCTCGCGCTTTTCGCACAGCTCGTCCACGTAGTTCTCGCCGACGGTCGTGAGGCCCACGCTCGCGGCGACTTCGATCTCGGCGGCGCCGAAGGTCTTGGTGACCGCCACCACGCGCACCGCGCTCGGGTCGGCGCTGTGTTCGGCGATGCGCGCGCGCAGCACCGTCAGGTTCGCGCGGACGCGTGCTTCGAGTTCGTGCCTAGCGGAGGAAGCTGGGGAGGTCGTCATCGCCACCGACGTCGAAGAAGTCGTCGCCCGTGGAGTTGAAGATGTCGCTGCGCGGACCTTCGGTCATGGTCGGTTCGCTCGTCACCGTGGCCTTGGTCGTTCCCTGGTCGAAGCCCGCCGCGATCACGGTCACGCGCACGGCCTCACCGATTGAGTCGTCGATCACGCTGCCGAAGATGATGTTGGCGTCGGGGTGCGCAACGGAGTGGATGATCTCAGCGGCCTGGGTCACCTCGTTCAAGGTGACGTTGGGTCCCCCGACGATGTTCATCAAGATGCCGCGGGCGCCGTCAATCGACGCCTCTAAGAGGGGCGACGTGATCGCGGCGCGAGCGGCGTTGACCGCGCGTCCTTCGCCCGTCGAACTACCGACGCCCATGATCGCGGTGCCGGCGTTGCGCATGACGGTGTTCACGTCGGCGAAGTCGGTGTTGATGAGCCCGGGCACCGTGATGAGGTCGGTCACCCCACGCACGGCCGACAGCAACACGTCGTCGGCGATCTTGAACGCGTCGAGCATCGAGGTGTCGGGCGCGGTCACCGAGAGGAGTCGGTCGTTAGGGATCACGATGAGCGTGTCGACCTTGTCGCGCAGGTTCTGGATACCCTTCTCGGCCTGGGTCGCGCGACGCTTGCCCTCGAAGGAGAACGGTCGGGTCACGACGCCAATGGTCAAGATGCCCAGGGAGCGGGCGATCTCGGCCACCACGGGCGCGGCGCCGGTGCCGGTGCCCCCGCCCTCGCCGGCCGTGATGAAGACCATGTCGGTGTCCTTCAGGGCTTCTTCGATTTCGGCGCGGTGGTCTTCGGCGGCCTGTCGACCAATCTCGGGGTCACTGCCCGCGCCGAGACCACGAGTGAGTTGACGGCCGATGTCGATCTTGAGGTCGGCCTCGGAGAGCAACAACGCTTGCGCATCAGTGTTCGCGGCGATGAACTCGATATTCTTCAAACCCGAGGTGATCAT
>PKZN01000130.1:0-5065 GCA_003133075.1 Acidimicrobiaceae bacterium
GGCAGCCCGCGAGACGGAAAAGACTACGACGGGCTAGCGGCCAGGGACGAACCTGCATCAGTTCGTCCTTCGCGAAGGGCAGCTCGGGTGGCGGGCCTAGCAGTCCGTCATGGCTCGAACAGCTGAACACAGTTCGCTGCGGCGTATGCCGAGATCGCCAATTCGCGTGGTGAGCGCCGCGCGAGGAACGCGCTGGAGACTGTCACACGACGCGACACACTCGTCGTTGAGTCCCTCTTCGACGCCCAGACGAATCTCAGTGGGGATCTCACGAATCGTCCTCGTAACCGGTGCGACGACGACCGAGGTGAGAACCTCCACTGCGTCAGAACGAGTCACAATCACGACGGGACGTCGGAACGATTCGACCTCGGCCCACCAGATCTCTCCCTGGCGCGGTATGTTCACCACGGCTCCTCTTCGATGAGTGCACGAGTCGCTTCGTAGAGACCCGCCATCTCCTCAACGGTCTGGGGCTGGCGACGGTAGGCATTCGAAATCGCAACACCAATCTGACGACGCCGGTGGCGATCAATCAACTGCTCAAGACCCATTCGCACCACCTCGGACCGGCTCGTGGCCACGCCCTCGCGCACTAGTTCATCAACATCGTCTAGGAGCCGGTCATCAATCCGTGTAACTAACTGTGTCATGCGTGAAGCATACCACTACGTAATGCGTTCTGGTGAGTTCACCGTCGCAGACCGCGATGGTGGGGAAGGTACGGATTCCGGGGAGTCTGACTTCGTTAGTTGCCGATCGTTTCAAGCTCCCGCACGTCATCCTCGGAGAGGTTCAACCCCGCGCCGGCGACGTTTTCTCGTAGATGCGCGACCGACGAGGTACCAGGAATGAGCAGTATGTTCGGCGAGCGCTGCAGCAGCCACGCCAGTGCAACCGCCATGGGCGTGGCATCGAGACGCGCGGCCACGGCGTGGAGTTCTCCCGCCTGCAGCGGGGAGAACCCGCCGAGGGGGAAGTACGGCACGTAGGCGATGCCCTGGGCGGCAAGGTCATCAATGAGATCGTCGTCGACCCGATGAGCGAGGTTGTAGAAGTTCTGCACGCACACCACCGGGGCGATCGACTGGGCCTCTTTGATCTGCTCGGCGCTGACGGTGCTCAGGCCCAGGTGTTTGATGTAGCCCTCTCGCTGGAGATCCGCGAGTGCGGCGAAGGGTTCGCCAATGGAATCGAGCGTCGGTTCACTGAGGCCGCCCCAACGAAGGTTGACGACGTCCATTGCTTCGAGTCCCAGGTGATCGAGGTTCTCGTGCACCGCACTGCGTAGTTCCTCAGGCGTGCGCGCGTGCGGCCACCCNNTAGGGCCCGTAGAAGTCGCTGGTATCGATGTGGTTGATGCCGAGTTCGATGACCTCGCTCAACACGGCCAGGGCGCCGTCGTAGTCCTCGGGTGGACCGAAGATCCCTGGTCCCGATAACTGCATGGCGCCATAGCCGACCCGGGTGACCGTGAGGTCGTTGGCCAGCGTGAATGTTCCCCCGGCTAGCTCCGTCGTCATACGTCCTTCTTTCGTCGCTGCGACCTTAACGGTCGGCGACAACCGCGTAACTACGCGACACGACGCGCGATCGCCTCGGCCAGGCGCGTCGCGGCCGCCGGCTCGAACGTGAGAAACAGGCTCGGCTCCACGAGTTCGAGCTCCATCACTTCCCAACCGGTCTTGGTCGCGACGAGGTCGACGCGCGCGTAGAGCAGGTGGGAAAATGCCTTCACTTCGAGCACGTGCCGGGCGAACGCGACTGCGTCGCTCTCCCCCACGGCGACCGACATGCGCTCTCGACGGTAGAGGCGACTGCGGTCCAGTTCGGTGACGTTCAACATCGCGCCCTTGGTCATGGCGTGGGAGTACGCCCCGTCGATGAAGATCAGCGCGCGCTCCCCGAGCGCGTCGACCGATTCGACGTAGGGCTGGATCAGCACGTCGCGACCCGTCGCGTGCAGCGCCTTGACGTGGGCCAACGCCGCGTCGTGCTCGGCGGGACCATAGCGCGCGACGTCCATCGAGCCCGCCCCCACGGAGGGCTTCACCACAAAGTCGCCGTCGAAGAAGCGTGGTTTCTTACCGACGTCACAGAAGTGCGAGGGGATGATCGCGACACCGTGTTTCGCCAAGTCGGCCAGGTAGTGCTTGTCGGTTGAGTACGCCACGACGCTAAAGGGATTAAGGAGGTGACGCACGCCCTTGGCCCACGCGAGGAAGTCACTTCGTCGCGCGGTGTAGTCCCACGTCGAGCGAATCACCACCAGGTCGAAGTGGTTCCATTCGACCGAAGGATCGTCCCACACCGTGAGTTCGGCGTGCACGCCCGCCTCGGCGAGTGCGTCGAAGAGCCACTCGTTATCGGGGTCCTCCACTCCGAGGGAGGTGACGACCGCGACGCGGCTCACGGCAAGAAGAGCAGCGTCGCGTGCTGACACCAGGCGACGAGTGGACCCGGCCAGAGACCGAAGAGGATCGCCACGATGACCCCGACGCCGATCACGACGCCCGTCGAGGTGGGCACTGCGACGCGGGTCGCCTCGACGTCATCATCCGCGTAGAGCCACATCGCCCAGCGCAAGTAGAAATACGCCGCAATGGCGGCGGTGATGATCGCCACCAGCGCCAGCGCCCCGCCACCGGAGTCAATGGTCGCCGCCAATACCGTGTACTTGGCGTAGAAGCCGACCGTCAGGGGCGCGCCGAGTTGGCTCAGCAGCAGCACCGTCAGGGCGCCACCCAACCAGGGCTGGCGCCGCGCGAGACCTCGGTAGTGGTCGATGCTGTGCAGTTCGTCCCCACGACCGCCCACCAACGTCACGACCGCGAAGGTCGCGATCACGACCGGCGCGTAAGAGAGCACGTAAAAGAGCGTCGCCGCGACGCCGCGCGCGCTGCCCGACCAGACCCCGAGCAGCATGAAGCCAGCCTGGTTGATCGAGGAGTACGCCAGCAGTCGCTTGACGTTGCGCTGGACGAGCGCGACGACGGCCCCGACGATGCAGGTCGCAATGATCATCACGAAGAGAATCGGACGCCAGGTATCGAGTTGTGTCCCGAGGGCCGAGATCAACACGCGCAACAGCGCGGCGAACGCGCCGACCTTGACGACCGAGGCCATGAACCCGGTCACCGGCGTCGGCGCGCCCTCGTACACGTCGGGCGACCAGAGGTGGAAGGGCACCGCGGCGACCTTGAAGGCGAAGCCGATCAGTAACAACGCTCCACCGGCATAGAGCAGTCCGGGGTGCAGGACGACGTTATTAGAGAGAAAGTAGGCAATCGAACCCAGGTTCGTCGAGCCCGTCGCGCCGTAGACGAGCGCCGCGCCGTAGATGAAGATCGCCGAGGCGAACCCGCCGAGCAAGAAGTACTTGAGCGACGCCTCCGCCGAGGTCACGCGGTGACGATCGAAGCCCACCAACACGTAGAGCCCAATGGAGAGGATCTCGAGCCCCAGGAAGATGACGATCAAGTCATTAGCCGAGACCATGAGCAACGCCCCCGCGGAGGAGGCCAGCGCCAGGATGTGAAAGTCCGCCCCCGCGATGCGCTCGCGCTTCGCCCAGTCGTGGGCCACCAAGGAAGAGAGCAGAACCCCCACCGCAACGACGACGGTGCCCACGACCGCGAAGCCGTCGAGCACCACCGCGTGGGCGACCGTGGTCGAGGCCCCGTGGTTGGCGACGTAGGACCACTGGAAAAAGGCGACGACGACCGTCGCGACCGCCGTCAAGGAGGTGATCGCGGTGGCGAAGTAGATCGTGACCTTGGTATCGACGAGCGCACTCACCACCAACAACAGCAACGACGCACCGAAGAAGATCAGCACCGGGAGGATCGCGAGGTAGTGGATCGAGGGGATTACGAGGCCGTTCACTTCTTGACCCCCGCGGGCGCGACGTGGTGGATCAGCTGATTGACCGAGGGCGAGATGCGATCGAGCACCGGGTGCGGGAAGACCCCGAGCGCCACGATCAAGACCACGACGGGTACGAGGACCCAGCGCTCCTTCGCGTTCGCGTCGGCGATCTCGGCGTTCGCGCCGGTGGCCTTGCCCTGGAAGACCCGCTGGTAGGCCCAGAGCAGATACGCGGCGGCGGCCACGACGCCCAGCGTCGCCGCGGCGCCCCACCAGGCGTGCGTGCCGAAGGTGCCGATCAGGATCAAGTACTCACTGACAAATCCCGAGAGTCCCGGCAGGCCAATGGAGGCGAGCATCACCACGGTGAAGATCGCGGCGAAGACCGGTGCGGGTCCTTGGAGGCCCTTCATGTCCTTTATCTGGTACGAACCGCGCCGCTTCTCTAAGAATCCGATGATGAGGAAAAAGCCCGCGGTGATGACGCCGTGGTTGAACATCAAGAGCACCGCACCGACCATGGCGATCTTCGAGCCGGTGATGATGCCGAGCGTGATGAAACCCATCTGGGCCAAGGAGGAGTACGCGACGAGTCGCTTGAGGTCGGGGGTCGCACACGCGACGAGCGAACCGTAGAGGATCGAGATCACCGCCAGCGTCAAGATCAGTGGCCGAAGCGTCGCCAGCGCCAAGGGAAAGAGCCCCACCGCGAAGCGCAACAAACCGTAGGAGCCGAGTTTCGCGAGCAGCGCCGAGAGTTCGATGGAACCGGCCGTCGGTGCTTCGGCGTAGGTGATCGGTGACCAGGTGTGGAAGGGAAAAATCGGGGACTTGACGGCGAAGGCGACGGCGAAGGCGAGGAACAGCCACACCGCCGTGCCGTGCGTCATGCTCGCGCCCTGTAAGGCGCTGTAGGAGAAGGTGAGCGCTCCCTGGGTCTGATGCTGGTTCAAGAACCCCAGGTACAAGATTCCGATGAAGAGGAACGCGGAACCGGTGAAGGTGTAGATGAAGAACTTGAGCGCCGCGCGCGAACGCTGCGCCCCACCCCAGCCCGAGATCAAGAAGTAACTCGGTACGAGGGTCAGCTCGAAGAAGATGAAGAACTCCAACACGTCGTGACTGAGGAAGCTCGCCATCGTGAAGGACGTCAACAGCAACAACCATCCAACGAAGGCCGCTTCTTGACGACGATCCC
>PKZN01000130.1:5078-39361 GCA_003133075.1 Acidimicrobiaceae bacterium
CTGGTCACGACGGCGACCACGTAGGAGAGACCCGGGGTCTTTTGGACGAGCGCGGCGATGAGCGCCCCGAGGAGGGGCACGACGATGAGGACGGTCAAATAGATCGATGAGTGCATCTAGTGGACCCTCGCCACGAGGTAGACAATGATCACCGCGAAGCCCAGCACCATCGCCAGCGCGTACTGACGAGCGAAGCCCGACTGCAGTTTGCGCAGACCCTCGGCGCTGTTGCGCGTGGCGACCGCGATGCCGGTGACCGCGCCGTCGATGACCTTGGGTTCGATCACCTCGTCGCTAAAGACGGCGACTTCGGTCAGCGGTCGACCGATCGTGGCGTCGTAGAAGTCATCCCAGTGCCAGACGTGCTCTAAGAACGACGACTCGTAGCGCGAGGATTCGGTGATGTTGCGCCAGATGGAAAAGGCCGCCAAGAGTCCGAAGACCGCCGCCGCCACGTCGACCGCGGCCAGGCCCCACTGGGCGGCCGTGCTCGCCGCCGCGACGTGGGGCACGTAGCCGAGCACGGGGTTCAAGAACTCGGCCAGGGAGCGTCCGTGCGCCCACGGCAAGTTGATGAGGCCACCGAGGATCGACAGCACCGCCAGCACCACCAGCGGCAGGGTCATGACCCAGGGCGACTCGTGCGGGTCGTGACCGTGGGTGTCCTCGCGGAAGCGTTCGGTGCCGCGGAAGGTGAGGACGAAGAGACGACTCATGTAGTACGCGGTCAAGATTGCGGTGACAATCCCGAGCACCCAGAGCGGCTTGTTGTGCTCGAAGACGTTGGTCAACACGTCGCCCTTGGCGAAGAATCCGGCGAAGGGTGGGATGCCCGAGATGGTGAGCCAACCAATGAGGAACGTCGGGAACGTGAGGGGCAGGTACTTCGCCAGCCCCCCCATCTTTCGCATGTCCTGTTCGCCGTTGAGCGAGTGGATCACCGAACCCGAGCCGAGGAACAACAACGCCTTGAAGAAGGCGTGCGCGATCATCAAGAAGATCGCCGCGGAGTAGGCCCCCACACCGACGGCCAAAACCATGTAGCCGATCTGGGAGACGGTGGAAAAGGCCAGCACCTTCTTGATGTCCTTTTGCGAGGTGGCGATCGTCGCGGCGACGAAGGCCGTCACCCCACCAATCACCGCAATGGTCGCGCGACCGTCGGGGGACATCGCGAGCACCGGCGACATCCGCACGAGCAAGAACACACCAGCGGTCACCATGGTCGCGGCGTGGATCAACGCCGAGACCGGGGTCGGGCCTTCCATCGCGTCCGGCAGCCAGTTAAAAAGTGGAATCTGTGCGCTCTTGCCGGTCGCGGCCAACAACAGCGCCAGCACCGTCAGGGTCGCCACGGTCGGCGACAAGGTGCCCGCCGCGTGGAAGATGCCCAAGTAGTTGAGCGTGTGGGTCGCGTGAAAGAGCAGGAACATGGCAATGAGGAGGCCGATGTCCCCGACGCGGTTGTAGAGGAAGGCTTTCTTCCCGGCCGACGCCGCCGAGTCGCGATCGAAGTAGTAGCTCACTAACCAGTAGGAGCAGACCCCGACGCCCTCCCACCCAACGAAGGTGACGAGCAGGTTGTTCGCCAGCACGAGCAGCAACATCGAAAAAACGAAGAGGTTGAGGTAGAGGAAGAACTTGCGAAAGTCCTTCTCCCCCTTCATGTAGCCAATGGAGTAGAGGTGAATCAACGCGGAGATACCCGTCACGAAGAGACACATCGTGATGGATAAGGGGTCCACCAGCAACGCCGCGTTGACGTGCAGCGAGCCGACGCTGATCCAGTTGAACAGGTGCACTGTCATCTCGCGGTCCGAGTGACCCAGTAACAAGAAGAAGGCCACGACGGTCAGGACGAAGCTCAGCGCCACCACGCCCGTGGCGACGACGCCGATGGCGCGCTCACTCAGCCCCTTGCCGTTCGCCAGCACGAAGAGGTACCCCACGAGCGGCATGAGGAGGATCAGTGTTGCGACGTGCGCCATCTCAGCCCTTCAACCCAGAGAGCTCATCGACCGACGTGGAGGCGCGTTGGCGAAAGACCGCCACGACGATACCAAGGCCGACCGTGACCTCCGCCGCGGCGACGACCATCACGAAGAACACACTCGCCTGGCCCGCAATGTCCGAGAGCGAGCGAGAAAACGTCACGAAGGTCAGGTTCACCGCGTTGAGCATGAGCTCTAAGCACATGAACATGATCAAGACGCTGCGACGAGTGAGGAGACCGAAGGCCCCCACGCCGAAGAGCAACGCGGCGAGAATCAAGTACCAGGCGGCGGGTACGTTCACGCGTTCACCTCCTCGGGCGTCGACGCTCGCTCGCGTCGCGCGAGCAGCACCGCACCGACGACCGCGATGATGAGGAGCGCCGAGGTCGCCTCAAAGGCGAAGAGGTAGGTCGTAAAGACGGCGGTACCGAGTTGTTTCACGTTTTCGCTACCGCGCGCGAGCGGGTGGCCCGATACCGACTTCGCCCCACTGACCCAGTGCGAACTCGCCATCAAGGTGATCAGCCCCGCCACGGTGATCACGACGCCGACGGCCGCGAAGGAACGCTGGCCCACGAGGGGCTCGACGTTCATGCGCGTCGGGCGGTCCACGCCCAAGAACATGATCACGAAGAGGAACAGGACCACGATGGCCCCGGCGTACACGATGACCTGGACGGCCGCCAAGAAGTCGGCCGATTGGGCGATGAAGGCGACCGCCACGCCAAAGAGCGTCATGATCAGACTGATCGCGGCGTGCACGGGGTTCTTCACGGTAATAACGCCTACGGCCCCCACGAGAATCAGCAATGCCGAGGTCACGAACACCAAGATCGCGGGAACCGCGTAGGTCGAGGCGATCACGAGGGTTCCTTTGCCTTGCGTCGACGCTTGGGCATCTTGGGCATCTTGGACTTCATCTCGTTCATCAACCCGGGTAGACCACGCTGGTCCGCGTTGACGTCTTCGGGCTGGAGGTGCTTGAAAAAAGCCCGGCGCAACTGCTTCGAGCCGGTGGCCTCATCATCGCGGTTCTCACTCTGGCCGCCTTCGGGCGCGCGAACCCCCGCGCCCAAGTCACCGGTCCACTGCACGACGCCCTCGTAGGCCGCCTCGCCCGCGGGGGACGTGGCGCGCATCCACCCGCCGGTCATCTCGGCTTCGCCCTCGCGCCAGTCTTCCCAGGGCAGGTGCTTGGGATATCCCTGATCGTCGACGACCAGTTCGGCCTTGGTGTAGATGGCGTCGGCGCGGTTGGTGAATGAGAACTCGAAGAGCTTCGATTCGGTGATGGCCTGCGTGGGACAGGCTTCCACACAAAGGTCGCAGTGAATNNAGACCCCGCACGTAGATGCAGTTGACGGGACACGCGCCGGCGCAGAGTTCGCAGCCGATGCACTTCTCCATCCCGTCCTCGTAACGGTTGAGCACGTGGCGACCGTGTTGACGGGGCTGCTTGGGTCGTTTGTGCTCTGGGTAACTGACCGTGACCCGTGGTCGGGTGAGGTGCTGCAAGGTGAGCTTGAAGCCCCCAAAGAAACTCAACGGATTCGACATCAGGTCTCCTCCCCGTCAGTGATGGCGCGCAACGCTTCGGCCGACGTTGGTCGCTGGCCGATGGTCGGCAGTACGGAGTCGATGCCACTCTCGCGACCCGAGCCGAGTGCGAAGGCCCGACCGAGCACCACCGACGCGAACAAGACAACCGCCGCCATGATGAGACCCCAGGCCGGACGGATGAGGAAACCGGCGACGATCAGCATCCAGCCGAGGCTCAAGGGGATCAGTCGTTTCCAACCGAGGTCCATGACCTGGTCGTAACGAAAGCGAGGCAGCGCGGCGCGGAACCAGATGTAACAGAAGCAGAAGATGATCGTCTTTAGGAGGAACCAGATGATCGGGAAGACCCACTTGAGGTGCGCCACCGGTGGCACCCATCCGGCGGGCCCGCCGAAGAAGAGCGTCACGATGATCGCCGACATCGTGATGGTGTTCATGAACTCGGCCAAGTAGAAGAGCGCGAAACGCAAGGATGAGTACTCGGTGTTAAAGCCACCAACGAGTTCACTCTCCGCCTCGACGACGTCGAAGGGCGGACGGTTGAGCTCAGCGGTGATGGCCATCCAGAAGATCACGAAGGGCACGAGCCCGAGGCGGATCACGTTCCAGTGCCAGATGCCCCCGCCCTGGGAGGTGACGATGTCGTGGGTCGAGAGCGATCCCGTGACCAACACGACGGTGACGATGGTGATGCCGAGCGCCGCTTCGTAACTGATCATCTGGGCCGTCGCGCGCACCGAGGAGAGCAGCGGGTACTTAGAGCCCGACGCCCAACCGGCCAACATCACCGCGTAGACCGAGATACCCGACATCGCGAGCATCACCAGAATCCCCATCGGGGGGTTCGCGATCTGGAGTTCCACGACGTGGCCCGCGATGTGCAGCGTCCCACCAACCGGGACGATTGAGAACGTGATGAGCGCCGGCACGAGGGCGAGGTAGGGCGCGAGTTTGAAGACGAACCGGTCGGCTTCGGCGGGGATGAGGTCTTCTTTGAAGAAGAGCTTGATGCCATCAGCCAACGTCTGTAGGAGTCCGAAGGGGCCCCAGCGCTGGGGTCCGATGCGGCTCTGCATGTCCGAGATCGCCTTGCGCTCGAACCAGATCATGAGCGTCACCGCGCCCATTATCACCGCGAAACCAACGAGCAGCTTGATCACGAGGATCAAGAGGATCACGCCAAAACCGTTGACTCCGTGTACGAGGAGCGGGTCGGTGGTGGCGAGGTTCACGACGTGGCCAGTCGAACTTGCGTGATGACGCTTTCGGAGTCGAAGAGCGCAGGAGTCGTCGTGGTGCTGGCGTCCTCGTCAACCGCGCCGAACGCGACTTCGATGACGCCACGCGGTGTCTGGTCGTTCAACACGACCGGCAGCGTGTGTGTACCGGTTGGCCCGATCACGTTCACGGCGTCGCCCGTGGCCAGCCCGAGTCGGTCCAGGTCGAAGTGGTTGAGGTAGGCGGTCGTCGTGGCGACGAGGTTCGCCAAGGCCGGCGAACCCTGCACGGCGACCCCGTGGTCGTAGAGGCGCCGAGAGACGAGTAGCGCCACGGCGTAGGCGTCGTAGTGTGGCACTTCGACACTGCGACCCGCGGCGACGTCGGCGAGTGCGGCGACCAGCGGTGAAACGGCCGCGGTGACGCGATCTTCGATGACGGCCCCCGAGAGCTCGCCGAGCCCGACCGTGTTGGTGGACTTGATACCGGGAAAGGCCATCGGGTCGAGCGCTCGTCGCTCCGTGCGTTCGTTGCGTCGTCCGACGACGGTGCCTTCGTCGGTCACGTCGTTGAGCACGCTCAACGCGGGGTAGCCCGTCGTCGCTTCGAGCACCTTGGCGGCCTCTTCGACCGACGCGAGCCCGAGACTCTGGCCACACTGTTCGGCAAGTTCTGAAGCGATGGCGACGTCGGGCCANNGCCGAACCCGGCGCCACGATCTTCGCGGTGACGGCCGTCACGCGGCCCTCGATGTTGGTGACGGTCCCGAGTCGCTCGTGCTGGACCGCCGCGGGCAGTACGACGTCGGCGAACTGCAGTGTCGTTCCACCGTGCCCGGTCACCACGACGACCTGGCCCGCGCCGAGCGCGGCCGCGGCGCCCGTGACGTCGAGCACGTTGCCGAGGAGGTCACCGAGTATCAACACGGCTTTCTGTTCACCTGACCTGAGCGCCGCGAGCTGGGCGAGCGTGTCGCGACTCTTCTCGCCCGCTGCGTACGTGCGACCCGGTCGCAGCATTGGCGCGAGGCCCATGTCGAGCGCACCCATCACGTTCGCTCGGCGAAGCGCCGGTAGGAACGTCGCGTTGGGGAACGATTCGCTCAGCACGCGAATCGCGCGTTCGAGCACGCCGGCGTCCTCGGCCAAGTTGGGTCGACCGACGACGAACACGACGCCCTCACCGCTGTCACCGATCAGTGTTCGCGCCTGTCCGAGCTCCGCGTCGCCGATTAACGAACCTTGCGGCGCGGCGCCGTCGCTCTTCGTGAGCGCGTCGGCCACCAGGTGCGCCTCACCCGGGCGAGTGGGCAACGAGACTGCGGCGAGCGGCGTGAGCGCATTCGCTCCGAAGGTGAATTGAACGAGCGAGTTCTGACGCTTTATGAAGTTCTCGCGCAGGCGCAAGAAGAGCACCGGGAGTTCCTCGCGGAGGTCGCCGGTCAAGGTCACCACCACGCGGGCGTTCGCCGCCTCGTCGATGGTCGCGGTGGGCAGCGATTGGAGTAACGCGGCGTCGAGCCCGTCGCCGTACTGCGCGTCCATGTGGTCGCTCGCCAGCACGCCACGAACGAATCGCTCCCACGCGAAGGCGCCTTCGTTCGTCAAGGCTGCGCCACCAATCGCGCCGACGCCCCCGGGCGTGGAGGCGGCGTCTTGCAAGAGGGTGGCGGCCTTCGCGAGCGCGTCGCCCCAGGTTACGGGCACCAAGACGCCGTTCTCGCGAATCAGCGGCTCACGAATGCGAGTGGCCGCGCTGAGTAGCTCGACGTCATCTTGGTGACCGTCGACGGACTCGATCGTAAATCGTCCCTTGTCACAGAGCCANNACGCGACATCCCACCGCGCATGTCGTACACGTGCTCTCGACTTGTTCTAAGTCCCACGGCCGCGCCGTGAAACGGTAGGGCTTGGCGGTCAGGGCCCCGACGGGACAGATCTGTACGGTGTTGCCCGAGAACGTGGAGTCAAAGGGCACCGTCGGCGACGGCGCGACCTCAATGAGGTCGCCTCGTCCCGAAAAAGCGATCTCGGTGTCGCCCGAGACTTCGGCGGAGAAGCGAGTGCAGCGCGCGCACTGGATGCAGCGCTCGCGGTCCAGCAACACCAACTCGCCGATCTCGATGGGCTTGACGAAGTGGCGCTTTTCTTCGATGAAGCGCGTCTCGCCCGAACCGTGCGTCAAGGTCTGGTCTTGGAGGGGGCACTCGCCTCCCTTGTCACAGACCGGGCAGTCGAGCGGGTGATTGGCGAGTAAGAACTCCAAGACACCGTCTTGGGCCTTCTTCACCTTCTCGGAGTCGGTGACGACGCTCATGCCGTCGGTGACCTTGATGTAACACGCTGGCTGCAGCGTCGCGCCGCGCGGACCGTCGACTTCGACGAGGCACATGCGGCAGTATCCGACGGGCTCCATGCGCGGGTGATAGCAAAAACGCGGCACGTAGGTGCCCGCGCGCTCGGCCGCTTCGATCAGCAACTCGCCCGGGGCGGCTTCGAGGCTGCGTCCATTCACGGAGATGGTCACGGTGGTCTTGACGTCAGTCAAAGGGACATCCTTGATTCGCTACGTGCACGGCGAACTCGTCCCGGAACATCGAGATCGCCGAGTGCACCGAGGACGGGATCGACGAGCCCAGCACGCAAATGGTCGTCTGTTGTGGTGGCCAGGTGAGACCCGGTGCGATGTTGTCACAGAGGTCGAGCAGCAGCTCGAGGTCCTCCATGCGACCACCGCCGTGCTCGAGACGGTACATCGCNNAACTTGGTGATGCGCCACGCCGCGCGCACCACGCAACTCGTCTCGTCAAAGACCACGACCGATCCCGAACCGAGCATCGAGCCCTTTTCGGCGACCTCGTCTTGGCCCATCGGCAGGTCCAACAGGTCGGGCCCGAACCACGGCGCCGAGACGCCGCCGGGGATGAAGGCCTTGATCTTCCGGTCGTTCGTGATCCCACCGCCGAGCGCCGGGTCGTAGATGAGGTCGCGGAACGTGTTCTTCACCATCTCGATCTCGTAGATGCCGGGGTTCTTCACTCGACCCGCCAAGGCGAAGAGTCGCGTGCCCGTCGAGCGCCCGCCGCCGAGGGCTGCGAACGCGGCCCCACCGTTAAGGACAATCCACGGCACGTTCGACATCGTCTCGACGTTGTTGACGACCGTTGGCTCGCCGTAGAGGCCACTGACCGCGGGGAAGAACGGCGGCTTGATGCGGGGAAAGCCCCGCTTGCCTTCGAGCCCCTCGATGAGGGCCGTCTCTTCGCCACAGATGTAGGCGCCCGCCCCGGGGTGCACCACGAGGTCGAGCGAGAAGTCCGAGCCGAAGATCTTCGATCCGAGCGCCCCGTATTCGTAGGCCTCGTTCATGGCTTGTTGCACGCGCTCGAGACCGAGCGCGAACTCACCGCGCAGGTAGAGGAACGCTTGGCTCACCTGCAGGGCGTAGGCCGAGATGATGATGCCCTCGATGAGCTGGTGCGGATCGCGCTCGACGAGGAAGTGGTCCTTAAAGGTCGCGGGTTCGGATTCGTCACCGTTGACTACGAGGTAGGAAACTGGCGCCTTTCGCAGCATCGACCACTTGCGCCCCGCCGGGAAGCCCGCGCCACCTCGACCGAGTAGCGACGCGTCGTCCACCTGCTTGGCGACGTCTTCGGGGAACATCGTGAGCGCTTTGCGCAGTCCTTCGTAGCCGCCCGTCTCTAAGTAGCGAGCGAGCGTGAAGGAGTCCTCGTAGCCCGCTCGAGCGGTCACGATGCGCGGTGAGTCAATGACCGCCATCAGGCCTGCTCCTCGGCGCGCTTGTCTCGGGCGGCCTTGGCGCCCGAGCGCTCCGTCGCGATCTCGCTCTTGGGCGCTCGCAGTCCCCCCGAGCGTCGAACCCGGATCAACGTGCCGTGACTCGGGATCTCGTGTTCGCGCTTGCCCTCTCGAAGCTCCCCCACCAACGCGTCGAAGGTCTCCGCCGTCGTCGTGCGCACGTAGCGGTGGTTCACCTGCACGCAGGGCGCGATGTCACAGTCCGCCAGGCACTCGGACTCTTCTAAGGTGAAGAGCCCGTCGTCCGAGGTCGAACCGACCGAGCACCCGAGCGTCGTGCTCGCGTGCTCGAGGAGTTCGAGTCCCCCGGCCAACAGGCAGGCGACGTTCGTGCAGACGGCGACCACGTACTTGCCGACCGGCTCCAGGAAGTACATGTCGTAGAAGGACGCCGTACCGCGCACGTCGGCCGGCGTCGTCAACGTCAACTCGGCCACTTCGGCGATGCCGGCTTCGGAGAGGTAGCCGTCTTGTTCTTGGACCAAATGCAGGAGCGGCAGCATGGCCGAGCGGGGTCGCGGGTAGAGCGAGACCAACTCCTCGGCGCGCTGGCGCAGGTCGATGCGCAGGTGACTCATCGGTCCACCTCGCCCATGATGGGGTCCACACTCGAGATCACGGTGATGGCGTCAGAGATGAGTCCGCCGCGCATCATGAGGGGTACGGCCTGGAGGTTGACGAAACTCGGTGCGCGCACGTGCAGCCGGTAGGGCTTGGGGCCACCGTCGGAGACGAGGTAACAGCCCAACTCCCCGCGCGGCGACTCGATGGCGGAGTAGACCTCGCCCGCCGGCACGTGGAACCCCTCGGTGAAGAGCTTGAAGTGGTGGATCAGCGCCTCCATCGACTCATCGATGCGCGCGCGCGGCGGCGGCGTGACCTTGGGATCTTGCGTGCGGTAGTCACCCTTGGGCATCTTCTCGACGCACTGGCGGATGATGCGCACCGACTCGCGGATCTCATTCAGTCGTATCGCGTATCGGTCGAAGTTGTCGCCGTAGGTGCCGACGATCACGTCGAAGTCCACCTGGTCGTACGCCAGGTACGGCATCGAACGACGGAGGTCCCACGGCACCCCGGTGGAGCGCAGCACCGGACCGGTCACCCCGAGCGCCAGGCACTCTTCGGCGGTGATCGGCGCGACCCCGACCATGCGACCACGGAAGATCGGCTGGCCGGTCAATAGCTCGTCGTACTCGAAGGTTCGCTCGTAGATCGTGTCGCAGATCAGTACGACGTCGTCTTCCCAGCCGTCGGGCAAGTCGGCCGCGACGCCGCCGGGGCGTACGTAGTTGAGGTTCATGCGCAGGCCCGTCGTCTTCTCGAAGAAGGCCAGCACCAACTCGCGTTCGCGAAAGCCGAAGATCATCATCGTCGTCGCGCCCAAGTCCATGCCGTTGGTCGCGAGCCACACCAGGTGCGAGGCGATGCGGTTGAGTTCGGCCATCATCATGCGGATCCAGATGGCGCGCTCGGGCACCTCGACCTCGAGCAGTTTTTCTACGGCCATCGAGTACCCGAGTTCGTTGGCGATCGGGCTCACGTAGTCCATGCGCGTCACGTTGGTGCCGCCCTGCACGTAGCTGAGCACCTCGCCGGTCTTTTCCATACCGGTGTGTAAGTAGCCAATGACGGGTTTGGTTCGAAGAACGAACTCGCCGTCGAGTTCGAGCATCAAGCGAAGCACGCCGTGGGTCGAGGGGTGGGCCGGCCCCATGTTGATGATCATGGTCTCGTCGTCACGCCGCTCGTAGTCGACGTCGTTGGGATCGAGCGTGAGGCCGCTCTGGCGAAGTACGGCGCCGACCTCGCGGCCTAACTCGTCGGTGTCGGTGCGGCGGCGGGGCTGGAGGCCCTGGGCGCCCTCGGAGGTCTCCACGACCAGCGCGTCGACGCGCTCGGCTACCCGCACGGTCTCGTCGCTCACCGCGGACCCGGCGCTTCCTTGAACTGCACGGGTATCTTGCCGACGGCGTAGTCCTTACGCAGCGGGTGACCCTCCCAATCCTCGGGCATCAAGATTCGCGTCAGGTCGGGGTGGTTACGGAACAACACGCCGAAGAGGTCGAAGGCCTCGCGCTCCATCGCCTCGGTGCCGGGGTAGAGCGAGAAGAGCGAATCGATGATGGGACTCTCGTCACCGACCTGTACGCGGATGCGCACGCGCTGCTTCTTCGACAGGCTGAGCAGGTTGACGACGATCTCAAATCGCGTCGCGACGATGCCGTCGGGCAGCGCGCGATCGAGGTGCTCCAAGTAGTCGACCGCACAGAGGTCCACGCACATCTCGAAGCCGTCCTCTTTAAAGGAGCGCACCAGATCGACGTACTGCTCGGGCGTGGGGAAGCAGCCGAGGTCGCTGGCCATCACGCTCGCCGTGACGACGCCTGGGGGGGCCGTGAGAGAAAGCGAGGTCACTTCGGCGTGCCCACCCTCACGGCGACGGGGACCTCGGGGGTCCAGACGTTCGATTGGTTTTCCACGTGGGTGGGGCGACCCTCGCTGCGGCGCTTCATGATCTCACCGGTGCGGATCTGCTCGTGCAGGGTCAAAATCGCGTGCATGAGGGTCTCGGGGCTGGGCGGACAGCCCGGCGCGTAGACGTCGACCGGCACGATCTGGTCGACGCCCTGGACGATCGCGTAGTTGTTGAACAGTCCGCCCGTCGAGGCGCACACCCCCATGGAGATGACCCACTTGGGCTCCATCATCTGGTCGTAGACCTGACGAAGTACCGGGGCCATCTTCTGCGAGACCCGACCGGCCACGATCATGAGGTCCGCTTGACGCGGCGAGTTGCGAAAGACCTCCATGCCGTACCTGGCGAGGTCGTAGTCGGCCGCACCGGCCGCCATCATCTCAATCGCGCAGCAGGCGAGTCCAAAGGTCGCGGGCCACACCGAGGCACGGCGCGCCCAGCGCACGAGGTCCTCGATCGGTGCGGTCAAGAAGTTGTGCTGGAGGTCCTCGAGCGCCACTACGCCGCCTTGTCGGGGTCGGCGCCGATGCGCACAATGGTCGAGGAGCTCGTGCGCGCGGGCATGCCGGGAACGAGGTGCTTGACCGGTCCCCAGGTGAGCGCACCCTCAGCGACCAAGAACAACAAGGCGCCAAAGACTGCGGCGGAGAAGATCAACACCTCGACGAGACCGAAGAGCCCGAGTTGGCGAAAGACGACCGCGAAGGGATACATGAAGACGACTTCAATGTCGAAGATGACAAAGATCATCGCGACCAGGTAGAAGCGGACGGGAAACCGTTGGGGTGGCTCGATCTCGGGGACAATCCCGCACTCGTAGGGGGCCAACTTCGCGTCCGACGATCGCTTGTGGGGTGCCAACATCGACGACGCCACGAACGATCCCGATGCGAAGAGCACGCCGAGAATGAGGAGTCCAAGTATTGATAAGTACTGGTCCACGCTCATCATTTCTACCAGAATGAGCGAGCCCCTCTGACGGGTCGGCGTGGGTACCACTCGACCTAAGATTGCGGCGTGAAAACCCTCGAGGACGTCCTCGCGAAACCGACCCTCTACGACGTCGTGATCGTCGGCGGTGGCCCGAGCGGGTCGGCCTGCGCCTACTGGCTGGCCGAGGCGGGCTGGTCGGTCTGTCTGATTGAGAAGAAGCACTTCCCGCGAGAGAAGACCTGTGGCGACGGGCTCACTCCGCGCTCGGTCTTTCAGCTCGCCGAGATGGGCCTCGAGGGCATCGTGGCGACCAATGGTCATAAGTACAACGGCCTGCGGGCCTTCGGTTTCGGGGCCACGCTCGAGATGAACTGGCCCGAACATCCCGTCTTTCCGAACTACGGCTACACCATCACGCGCTTCAACCTCGACGGACTGGTGGCCGAGAATGCCGAGAAATCAGGCGCCGACGTCTTGAACGGCGTGGAGGCGCTCGGGTTGCTCGACGCCACCCCGGGTCGCGATGGTGAACTCGTCGCGGCCAAAGGCGTCGTCGTCAAGGACAAAGACACCGGCGCCACCGCGGAGATCCGTGGTCGCTACGTCGTCGCCGCCGACGGCCAGAACTCTCGACTCGGTCGCGACCTCGGCGTCACGCGCAATCGCAACTGGCCCATGGGCATGGCGCTGCGCGGTTACTACACGAGTGAGCGCCACGACGAGCCGTGGATCGACTCGCACCTCGACATCCGCGACACCAACGGTCAGGTCGTGCCGGGCTACGGCTGGATTTTCCCGCTCGGGGACGGCCGCGTCAACGTGGGCGTCGGTCTGCTCTCGACGGGTGGCGCGTGGAAGGGCGTCAACACCACGAAACTCCAGGAGTACTTCGTCGCCCAAACGGCCGAGGCGTGGGGACTGAGTGAGGAGACCTGCCTCGGCGCACCGACCGGTGGTCGTCTCCCGATGGGGCTCTCGATCGGTCCCCGCGTGGGGGCGAACACCTTGACCATCGGCGACGCGACGGGCATGGTCAATCCCTTTAACGGTGAGGGCATCGCCTACGGGTACGAATCGGGACGCCTCGCCGCGGCCGTGCTCGGTGAGGCGCTCCTCGCCGAAGACCCCACCGCCCTGGCGCTCTACGACGAACGACTCGACGCCGCCTACGGCGATTATTACAAGGTCGCGCGAGGCTTCGTGCGGCTCATCTCCGAACCGAAGATCCTCCAAGCCTGCGTCGGACTCGGCCTACGGGTACCGCCGCTGATGCGCGAGCTGCTCGCGATCATGGCCAACCTCATGAGTAACGACGCGAAGGGCCCGGCCGAGGTGGGCTATCGCGCGATGTCTCGCCTGGCTAATGCGATCCCCGCCCAAGCCTGGGAGATGGTCTTTGGGGACGGGGCCAAGGCCTAACTCGCCCGCGGTATCGCTAGGCGGTCGCGGCGCTCGAGTTCGACATTCGCAGTAACAAGGTGTTGACGACGTTGTCGAGCAGGCGCTCGGACTTGGTGAATGAACCCACGATGGCACTGAGCGTCACCTCGTAGTGGCCCTTGGTCATCACGACCATCACCAACTGCAACGGCGAGGTGACGTTGGGCACCTTGAGGGCGACGACGCCTCCGCGCGACCATCCCGTGGCGAAGGTCACGGGACGCCAACTCGTAGCGGTGGTGCCGACGGGCACGCTCGTGCCGTAGCCCGAGAGCACGAGGGTGGCGCTGGACTTCGCGAAACAAGCACCGAAGTTCGCCATCGACATCTCGTGCGTGTCCTTTCTCACCATCGTCGTGGTCTTGTAGTACTGCGTCGTCGACGCCAACTCCACCCCACTGGAGGAGTTCGCGTTGAAGATCGGCGAGGAGACCTGGTAGTCGGGCTGCTGGCCCGCGGCGCCGTAGATACGGTCCTTCGCGTTGGTCACCCCCAAGCAGGTCTGGAAGATCCCGGCCGCCTTGGAGAAGGTGGAGTCCTTCGCGGGCGGGGTCGTGGTGGTTGGGGTATAGACCTTGTCCGACGGCGGAACCAGCAGACCGAGGAAGGTCTCGTTGGACGCCGTGGGCGAGAAGTCACTGGGCAAGTCGTTCTGCGTCAAGTTAACGAACCGAGCATCAGCCAGCTCGGTGGCCATAGCGCTACCGCGGTTGAACCACGCCGCGATGCCCCCGGCGAAACTCGCCAGCACCACGACGGAAACGACGGCTATCACCGCGACGCGACGTCGTCGGCGCGAGACCACGCCGCCGTGTTCGAGTACGACGGCTCGCAGCGCGTCGTAGTCCGTGAGCTCTCGGTTGCGCCAGCAGTACCGAACGTCAGCGACCGTGGCGAAGAGCGCCATCTGGTGCGCGAACCGCACGAGCTCGATGTTGGCGATCTCACTCCAGGGCGTTTGCCACGCGACGGCGGGAATACCCGCCAACTGCGTGAGGTGCGTCTCGTCGGCCAAGAGCACCACCGGCGACGTAGGACCATTGGCGACGAAGGATGGTCGAACGACCCAGTCTTCGCTGCGCAGCGTCGTCACGCGAGTACTTCGTTCGCGGCGTCGACGGCGATGGCGACGGTGCGCTCCAGGTCGTCCCTCGTGTGGGCCAAGGAGACGAAGAGAATCTCGTAAGCGCCCGGAGCGAGCGCCACGCCACGGCGCAACATGGCGTGGAAGAACGGCGGGTAGAGCCCGTTCTCGCAGAGCGCCTTCGCCTCGACGAAGTTCGTCGGCGCGGCGAACTCCTCGCGCGCGAGGTAGAGACCCATCAGCGCTCCGACCTGGGGGGCGCGGGCGAAGAGCCCGACGTCGCGGAGGGCGTCTTCTAGGTCGCGGGCGAAGTTCGTCACACGCTCGGCGAGAATCGCCAATTCATCGGCGGTGACGTGATCCAGCACCGCGACGCCGGCGGCCGTGGCGAGAGGATTACCCGACAGGGTGCCCGCTTGGTAGACGGGTCCGAATGGCGCCAAGGACGAGAGAATCTTCTTCGACCCGCCAAAGGCCCCGACCGGCAGTCCGCCACCGATCACTTTGCCAAAGCACCACAGATCCGGCGTGACCCCGAAGTACTCTTCGGCCCCGCCTCGGGCCAGACGAAATCCCGTGATGACCTCATCGAAGATCAACAGCGCGCCTACCCGGTCGCACTCATCGCGTAGACCTTGGAGAAAGCCGGGCAGCGGCGCGACGAGGTTCATGTTCGCCGCCACCGGTTCGACCAGGACCGCGGCGACNNGTCGCCCCGCGCGCGAGACGCACCGCGCTCATGACCGCCTCGGTGCCCGAGGAGACGAGTCGAACCTGTTCCAGGCCGCTCACACGCGAGGTCATCGCTTCGGCGAGCAGCACTTCACCGGGCGTCGGAGCACCGAAGGTCGTTCCCAAGGACGCGGCGGCTTGCAGCGTCGCGACGAGGAGGGGATGCGCGTGTCCCAGCAACGACGCGCCGTAGGACTGGACGTAGTCGAGGTACCTCGTGCCCTCGACGTCGATGACGTAGGCGCCCTCACCCTTGGCGACGGTGTAGGGCGTGCCACCCACGGATCGAAAGGAGCGCACCGGCGAGTCGACGCCGCCTGGGATCACCGCACACGCTCGATCGAACCACGCTTGATTCGAGCTCAACGACTTAACTCCTCGGCGAGCTCTCGCGCGAAGTAGGTGAGGACGAAGTCGGCGCCCGCGCGACGAACCGCCGTTAACTGCTCGATCGCCACCGCCGTCCCGTCGATCCAGCCGTTGGCCGCGGCGGCCTTGACCATCGCGTACTCGCCACTCACGTGGTACGCCGCGACGGGCACGTCGAGCTCGCGCTTGACGTCGCTGATGACGTCTAAGTACGTCATGGCGGGCTTCACCATGACGATGTCGGCTCCTTCTTCGACGTCGGCGCGCGCCTCTCGAAGCGCTTCTCGGCGGTTGCTCGAGTCCTGTTGGTAACTCTTGCGGTCGCCGCCGCCGGCGATCTCGACGCCGACCGCTTCGCGAAAGGGTCCGTAGAGCCCGCTCGCGTATTTGGCGGCGTAGGCCAAGATGATCGTGTCGTCGTACCCGGCCCCCTCTAAGGCACTGCGAATTTCTCCGACCTGGCCGTCCATCATTCCGCTCGGGGCCACGACGTCGGCGCCCGCCTCGGCTTGGGCGAGGGCGACGCGCGCGTAGAGCTCGATGGTCGCGTCATTGTCGACGCTCCCGTCGCCGCGCACGACCCCGCAGTGACCGTGGGTCGTGTACTCGTCGAGACAGAGGTCCGCCATCAGTACCAGATCGTCACCGAAGGCGTCTTTGAGTTCGCGAATCGCCACCTGGGCGACGCCGTCACGGTCCCACGCGGCGCTGCCGAGTTCGTCTTTGGTGGCGGGCACGCCGAAGAGGATCACGCTGGCGACCCCGAGGCCGAGCAAGGTCTTTACTTCGTCGTGCAGTGAGGCCCGGGTGTGCTGCACGTGGCCGGGCAAAGAGAGGATGGCCTTGGGCTCACTAAGCCCTTCGGCCACGAACAGTGGCGCGACAAAGTCGCTCGGGCGTAGCGACGTCTCCGCGACGAGACGACGGATAGCCGGCGTGCGACGAAGACGTCGAGGGCGTTGAGCAGGAAACACGGTCATAAGCCTACGTCTCACTAATTCGGCCGGTTCCGGCTCGAATCTAAAGTGCCGCTAAGACTTCGCGTAGGTCTGGTCCCCAGCCTTCGAGCACTCGGTCATGGGTGGGGTTCACGGCCGACGCGGTCGTCGCCCCGGGCACGACCACCCACGCGTCTGGCGAAATAGACGCCGCTCCCACCAACCACGCTGACGGCGCACCGATGAACACGACGTCCGCTCGACGAAGGGTCGCCTCGTCCTCGTTCGAGAGCGTTACGGGCAACGTCTCGTAACACGCGACGCTGGTCACGTCGAGGCCCTTCGCCCGGAGCAACCCGGGAAGTTCTTCACGCATCGACCGCGCCCCGAGCAAGAGGACCGGGCCATGTTCAATCGCTGTGGCGAGGTCCGCCGCGCCACCCTGGCCCACCACGTCACCGTCACTCGCGCTCGCGGTTCCGACCGCGAGCGTTATCGCGTCGTGCGCGAGCGCGCTCGAGACCACCTCGCGGTACGAAGCGCTTCGGGCGCTCGTCACGACCAGTGAGCGAAAACGTCCGAAGTGTTCACTCGACTCGAGCGCCGCGCGAACCTCATCGTCGTCGAAGTAGTTCGTCGTGGTCAGGGGAATTTCGCTCACCTCGGCTCCTTTGGGCAACCACGACTTCAGCGTCTCGTTTTGTCCCGCTTCGCGCGTCAACACGACGTGCACGGGGTTAGGACTCCCAGCCCAGCAGTGCGCCACCGTTCTGGTCGTCACGCAGTAGTCGCGCCAGATCGCGTCCGAGCACTGCGGCGTCGTTCCCCGTCAACGCCGCGCGCACGCTCTTGGAGCCGTCGGGCGCAATCATCACCCCTCGGATCGTCAACTCGGTGCCATCCACCGTTGCGTGGGCACCGCCCGGAATGGAACAGCCCGCGCCGAGTTCTTCGAGGAACGATCGCTCCGCGATGAGCGCACGAAGGGCCGCGTCGTCGTTGAGATCGATGAGCACGGCGCACGTGGCCGCGTCGTCTGTTCGAGCCTCGAGCGCCAGCGCACCCTGACCGACCTGGGGAATGAACCACCTCGGATCGAGGCGTTCACTCACGAGCTCTCGTTGATCGAGTCGCTCCAGGGCGGCCATCGCCGCAACGACGGCGTCCACGCCGTTTTTGCCCGCCGCGCCCAAACGCGTCGCCATGTTGCCGCGCAACCCGACGACCTGGAGGTCGGGGCGGCGTTCGAGCAACAGCGCGCGACGGCGCGGTGACCCGGTCGCCACGGTCGCTCCCGGGCCGAGGCCCGCGAGTGAGCGCCCCACGAGGACGTCAGCGGCGTCGAGGCGCTCGGGCACACTCACCAACGTGAGTCCTTCGGGCGTCACGCTCGGCAGGTCCTTGGCGCTATGGACCGCGACGTCCGCCCGGTGCTCTAGCAGCGCGCGTTGAATCTCGACGACGAAGACACCCTCTCCCCCGAGGGTCGCCAAGGACACGTCGCTCTCGCGGTCACCCTTGGTCTCGACGAGCACGAGTTCGCTCGCACACCCCTGCGCCTCGAGTCTTCGTTGCACGTAGTGGGCTTGAAACAAGGCCAGCGGCGACCGACGGGTCGCCAGGCGTAACTTCATAGATCAAAGAGGTTCCGCGTCGCCTCGCTGAGTCGAGTTCCCTGGTCGGTGCCCGCGGCCTCCTTCAAGGCCACGGTCGGACGGTGCGCGATCTTCGCGACGACGGAACGGATCAGCGACACGACGCTCTCGCGCTGCTCGTCAGTGAGTTCGTCGAGGTCGTGCGCGCGACGCGCAACCTCGGTCGTGACCACGTCGTCGAAGTGCTCGCGGAGTTCTCGGACGATCACCGCGGCGCCGCGGGCGCGCTGCTCGTTGAGAAAGCGCTCGACGTCCTCATCCACGATGGCCTGTGCGGCGTCGGTCGCCTCACGGCGGTCCCCGAGCGCTTGTTCCACGCGACCCCGCAGGTCACTGATATCGATTCGGCGCACCGTCGCCAGTTCATTCACGTCGCTAGCGACCGCGCGCGGCATTCCGAGGTCCACGATCAACACGTCACCATCACGCTCTTTGAAGTGCTCTCGCGAGAGCACGGGTGAGGAGACCTCTAAGGCGCTCATCACGAGTCGAGCGCCGGAGAGATACAGCGGCGCCGACTCGAGGACGTCGATGCTGACTCGATCATCGTTCAGTTCGATCCGCAGGGACTCGGCGCGCGACTGNNGCCATCTGTCCCGCCCCGAGCACCACGACGTGCGCGCCCGCCAACTGCGTACCCAACTCGTCCCTCGCCGCGGCGGCGGCGGCTTGGGCGAAACTCGTGGTGCCGCGCGAGATCGACGTCTCGGTGCGCACGCGTCGGCCCGAGGCGATGGCGCGCTGGAAGATGTCGGTGACCTCGTTGCCGGCGCTGTGTTCTTCTACCGCTAAGTCGAGGGCGCGCCGGAGTTGCCCGAGAATCTCGAACTCGCCGGGGACCACTGATTTGAGGCCCGCCGCGACGCTGAAGAGGTGATGCGCGACGTCGTGTTCGAAGTTCACCGTCAAGCGGTCCTCGAACTCGATCGGCGCGAGACCCGTCGCTTCGGCCAGCGTGTCGGTGATCTCGTCGATGGCCCCGTGGAAACGGTCGATCACCGCGACGACTTCGGTACGCAGGCAAGTAGAGACGAAGACCGCCTCGTGGATATTGCGATGACTCACCAACGTGCGGAGCATCTTCGCCCACTCGTGCTCCGGCACGGTCGCGCGCTCCAAGAGGTCGAGGGAGGCGTGCTCGTGATCGATACCAACTGAAATCAGTGCCACTGCGCCTCCGCGGTCCCTCTTATGCTACGAGACCCGCAGTGGGTTCGTGCTCGCGATACCGAGGGAGTGCAAGAGCCCCCCGCCGAGCGGCCCCGTGCCGTTATTGAGGTGATACATCAAGATCTGCAGCTCGATGGAGAAGTCGACGTAGTGCACCGCCGTGCCGAGGGGCACGGTGAGGACTTGGGGCGCGAAGTTCAAGATTGCGTGGATGTCGGCCGCGACAATCAGATCGGTGACGTCTTGGGCCGCGTCAGCCGGGGTGCAGATGACCGCGACCGTCGCCGCAGGGATCGGGTCGCTCAAGGGCTGCACCACGAGTCCCGCGATCTCGTGGCCAATCAACGCGGGATCTGTGTCGTAGAGGGCGACGAGACGAGCGCCGCGGATCAAGAAGTTCGACGAGTTCACGAGCGCCCGTCCAAGGTTGCCGATGCCGATCACGACCACGTCGTAGAGGCGATCGTGACCGAGGGCTTCCGCAATGCGTTCAATGAGGACATTCACGTCGTAGCCGGCGCCCCGGGTGCCGAATGATCCGAGGCCCGCGAGATCACGGCGCACGGTCGTCGCGGTCACGCCCGCGAGCTCACCGATTTGGCGGGAATCGATTTTGAGATCGCCCCGATTGAGCCAGCCCTCGGCGATGCGCTGATAGACCGGCAGGCGCGCGATGGTGGGTTCTGAGAGTTTCTTCGATCGAAGACGAGGCGACGCCATCTCCAAACGATAGTGCCGGTCCTTTAGCGCCCTAGTTGGCGGCTGCGCTCGGCGGCGGCGGCGACCGCGTCCAAAAATGCCGCGCGGACGGCCCGTGATTCGAGGATACGAAGTCCCGCTGCGGTCGTGCCACCTGGCGACGTGACTTGCGCACGCAGCTCCTCTGGTGACTCGCCGGTCGCACTCAACAGGACCGCTGAACCCTCGAAGGTATCGACGACTAACTGACGCGCCACCTCACGCGACAGCCCTTGGTGGACGCCTGCTTCGATAAGTGATTCGACAACCAAGTAGAGATACGCCGGCATCGAACCCGAGAGTCCGGTCACTGCGTCGAGGTGGCGCTCGGTAACGCGCACCACGCTGCCGACGGCCCCGAGGATCGACTCGGCCCACTCCAGGTCCGCGCTCGTGACGTGCGACCCTCCGGCGATCGCGCTCGCGCCCTTTCGCACCAAGACCGGTGTGTTGGGCATGGCACGAATCACCGCAACGGGACCCGGGAAGACCGCCTCGAGTCGAGCCGTCGACAGTCCCGCGACGACCGACAGCAGCCGCACGATCCCGACGGCACCGACGAGTCGCGCTGCTCCTTCGGCGTGGTCGGGCTTGACACAGAGGACCGCACCGGTGTCGGTGCCGACGTCGGCGAACTCGATGCCCGCCAACACGCCCACGCCACGGAACCGCTCCTCCAGCGCCGCACGCGTCTCCAGGGTCGACTCGAGGATTGCCAGATCGCTCGGCGCGCACCACGACGCCGCGAGGAGTCCTTCGGCCAGGGCCGAGCCCATGCGTCCGCCGCCCACGATGATGAGTTTCAGGGCCATAGCCCAACGCTACAAGGTCGCTTATCGAGACCTTCGACGTCGATAGAGCGACGCGAGACCCATCGACATCGCGGTCGGGAAAATCTCGTCGACGTAGTGCACCGTGGCACCAACGAGTTCGTCAAGCCGCTCGACCGTGAGCTCGGCGTAGGGAATCTGCGCCACGAGGTAGATACCGTCCTCGGGGCCGATTGCCAAGTGCAGCTCTCGCATCTCATGATTCTTCGTGAGAAGAAATCTAAAGAGCTCCGCGTGGTGCTCTTCGGGTGCGGGCATGACTTCGGTCTCGGCGAAGACCGTTCGCTGTCGCAGGGACAGCCAGAGCGTGATGACGTCGCGTTCTTCACCTTTGAGGCGAATCAACCAGTGGAAGTGACCTCTGTCGTCTGGCAGCACTTGATGTTCGATCTCGCCGACGAAGGAACTGGCGTGCCACTGTGCTACCCACGCTCGCAACGTGTCATCGAGACGAGCCGCGGCGTCCTCGTCGGTGAGAGGCGCGCGTTCCACTAACAGTGGACGAGGTTCGTTGCGGCGAGGTGTTCGATAAGTTCGGCGAGCGACTGCGCTGCGCGGCGCCACGTGTAACGGCGCGCCCGCATCACCGCGGCGTTCGAGAGCGCCATGGCGCGCTCGGGGTCCAACGCGAGTTCAACGACGTCGGCCCAGTGGGTAGCGTCGCGTTCATCGACCAGGTAGCCGGTCTCCCCCTCGTCGATAAGTGACGTGAGACCACCGACGTCACTCGCCACCACCGGTGTGCCACAGGCCGANNGACTCCAGGGCGACGAGTCCAAAACTCTCGGCGCGCGATGGTACCAACGTCACGTCCGCCGCGCGCATCCAACTCGAAAGCAAACGGTGCGACTGTGGTGCAACGAACATGACCTGGTCGATGACGCCGGCCTCTTCGACGCGTCGGTGCAGGTCCCTAAGTGTGGCCTTCCCGTCGGGACCCGACGGTCCGCCGACGATGGCCAGGCGAGCAATCCGCCCGCGACCTCGAAGTTCAATCAGCGTCTCGAGCGCGAGGTCGGCGCCCTTGAGAGCCTGGAGGCGACCGACGAAGAGCAACAACGTCGCGTCCTGCGCCAAACCCAGGGCGCGACGGGCCTGGGGGCGGTAGCCCGGGGCAAAAAATGCGTGCTCCACGCCAAGGGGCACGACGTGCACACGCTCGGGATCCGCGTTGTAGAGCTGGATGAACTGCGCGGCTTCGACGTCACAACTGGCCAGCACCGCATCGGCGCAAGTCACGATGGCCGCTTCTTGAAAGGCCCGATCGTCGGACTCGGCTTCAAAGGTGTCCGCCTTCACCCGTTCGAGGGTGTGGAAGGTCATCACGAGCGGAATGTTCAACTCATGCTTAAGCCGGTGCCCCGCCAGACCGCTGAGCCAGTAGTTGGCGTGGATCGCGTCGGGCGCGCCCGAGCGACGAAAGAGGGCCTTGAGCGAATCGGTGTACTCGCCCACGTACTCGGTGAGTTCCTCGCGACCGAGCGACCTCGCCGGACCGGCCGTGACGTGGTGGACTCGAAAACCCGGCTCGACGAACTCGACGTCGCGCACGAGCGGATTGTCACGCCGGGTGTAGACGTCGACCTCGTGGCCGAGGCGGGCGAGCGCGCTGGAGAGTTCGCGCACGTAGACGTTCATACCCCCGCCGTCACCCGTGCCGGGCTGGGCGAGGGGCGAGGTGTGGTACGAAAGTACGGCGAGGCGAGCCATGCGCGAATTCTACTGGTCGACATTTGGCAACTGACGGGCAATATTCCCGTCGCTGTCAGGACATTCAGATGGTGCGCCGCACCCGCGCCCCGTTACGACGAAGGCGGCACGAGGTAGGTGATGTCGCGGTCGTGAACGAGTCCGAACTCTCGAGAGTCCGTTGACGCGGCGGCGTTGTCGCCGCGTACCTCGAGTGATCCTCCGACTCGTGCCACGCATCGCTTGAGAATCCAGCGTCGCGGGTCCCTCGGATCGCGCAGGACGACCACGTCGCCGACTCGTACCCGCCGCCAGCGCCGAAATGCCGTCAGCCGATCGCCGGGTTGAAAGGCGGGCTCCATCGACGAACCCTCCACGAGGACCCGTCGCACCAGGAATCCGAACAAGACCATCACGGCGAAACGATACAGCGACGTCGTGGCTATCCTGCAAAGAGACTGCGCGTTCGACAAGTGAGCGCGTCGATTGGAAAGGCAACGACATGACTTTGCTGAATCGCCTCAATACTCTGCTCGACGCCACGACGACGCCACTCGTCGTCTCGGCGCACTGCGACCTACCCTGTGGCGTCTACGACCCCGCACAGGCGCGCATCGAAGCCCAGTCCATCAAGGGCTGCATGGAAAAATACAACGCATCGAGCGACGCCGACTTCAAGGTCCGTGCGACGTTCATCAAAGAAGAGCGGGCCGACCTCGTGAAGCACCACCTTTGGGTGCTCTGGACGGACTACTTCAAGGTCGATCACCTCAAGGAGTACCCGAACCTTCACGACCTCTTTTGGATGGCCACCAAGTCAGCCGGCGAGGCGAAGAAGACCAACGACGTCGTCGTGGCGGACCGCCTCTTGGCGGAGATTGACGACATCGCCGAGATCTTCTGGGCGACCAAGAAGTAGCGGTTCGCAGCGTCGCCGCTGTTAGTTATCGCGACCTTCGATTCAGAGTGAGCGTGTCAACGATGACTCTGACATCGAGTCAGCAAGGGATCACCGGTCAGATCAGCGTCATCAATCGCCGACCCGCAGTCATCACAGGCGCGATACGTTCCAAGTCGTAGTCGTTCGAGGGCAACGTCGACACCGTTGAGCGTCGCTTCAATTTCGACGACGCTTTCGTTGGTTACATCAGGCACCTAGTCAACCTACTTCCGAGCGACAATGTCGTCAGCAACTACGATGAGACGCCGGGGCCGCTAGCTCATCGGGAAGAGCAGGGGACTTTTAATCCCAAGGTGCCGNNCGAGACCCGGGCGGCCCACAAATACGAGATCTCGCATCAACGTTGCGTCGTAGATACCATAGCCACGTGGAACAGGACGAACGGCGCCTCTACAGTTCGTCGTTTGGCGCAGCGGCCGTCGCATACGCCGAGCACCGACCGGACTATGCGCGGGCCGCAGTGCGCTGGGCGCTCGAACCCGCGCCGGGCCTACGAGTGCTCGACCTAGGGGCTGGAACCGGAAAGCTCACCGCCACGCTGTTCGCGCTAAACGCCGAAGTCGTTGCCGTCGAGCCTGACTCTGCGATGTTGGCCGAACTACGTCGAGCTCTGCCGACTGTCAGCGCCCTGGCGGGTAGCGCCGAAGAAATACCCCTGCCGAATGGGTCCGTCGATGCCGTGCTCGCTGGCAATGCCCTGCACTGGTTCAACATGGATATCGCGGGACCTGAAATCGCCAGAGTCCTCGCACCCGGTGGCGTCTTGGCCGGTCTTTGGAACATCTTTGACGACCGCGTCGAATGGATTGCCCAACTCGATGAAGTGGGCGGGAAGTGGGCCATGGGCGCGCGTGACACGCTCAGTCGCTGGCGCGCCGAGACCGCAAATGCATACCTTTCGAGCAACGGTCTGCTCTCCCCGTTCGCCTCGCCGGAGCAGGCCGAATTCCCGCACGAACAGCGCCGTACTGCCGACTCTCTCGTAGCGACTTTTGCGACGAAGGCCGGAGTGCTGGTCATGCCAGAACGAGAACGAGAGGCCACGCTCGGACCCATACGCACGTTTCTCCTCAGTAATCGTGAGACCGCTCTCGGCGAGTTCATACTCCCGATGCTGACCGGCGTCCTCCGCGTCCGGCGATTGTGAATACCATCGGCTTCCGGGCAGACGTTGCCGAAGACGCTGGTCACAATAAAATCTCGCCCAGAACCTCATGAAGGTCAGACCTGCGTCTCGTCGTTAAAGTCAACATGGAGTCCAAGCCCCTCCGCCCGGCCATCGTCTGCGTGATTCTTCGCCATCGTTTCCCCCTTCGCTCCGACAAGAGGCCACTTGCGCATCGGCGCTAACGAGAGTCCGAAGTCGTCAGATTGCGCACGCAATCTCCATTGGTCGAAGCCCGAAGGCGGTTGGTCAGCGATTCTTTCCAAATGCGAGGTAGAGGATGCCGCCGAGGGGAACGGAGAGTACGCAGACGATTGCCCATCCCCACTTTGGTAGGTGCTTGACCTTTTCCGCGCGGGCGATATCGACCCAGCAATAGATGACAAAACCGATGAGCGCCACGCCGAGAAGAATCACTGGAGCTGCGGAAATGGAGCTCGCGTCACCAGCAGTCATTGGCGATGCTCGATCTGACTCTTCACAGCGTCCGGATCGGCACAGCCGACTATCCACTCGTCATATGAGGCACCGTCGAGAATAATTCGCAGGCCCCGAGGGGTGTCACGGTGAACGGCAGCGAAGATCTTCTTTCCGTCCGTACGAACCGTAGCCACTTCCGAGACTCCTGGAATTCGCTCGCCTTCCTTGAGGCCATGGTCCACTGGCTCGTGAGCGTCGTCCAACACCTCGATCGACCGTACGGCTGCCAATGGGACCCGAAGGTCACGATGAACTGCCTCGAATTCTTCAGGGTGAGAGAGCTTTAGGAGCAATGCGTCACCTACTACCTTCAATTCCGCCATCGCGCGCCTCCAAAGAGATTAATCCCAAATATGTGATTGTTCATATTTATGAGAACATTAGCGCTACGATGGCGCAATGGCAAGTGCCGAACTACTACTCCATCCGGTTCGGCTTCGAATCGTCCAAGCCTTCCTAGGCGATAGGGCACTAACCACTTCCCAACTCGCGGCAGAACTCAGCGACATTCCACCCGGGAGCCTCTACCGCCACGTCGCGCTGCTCACGAAGGCTGGCGTACTCCAAGTAGTCGCGGAGCGTCGAGTCCGAGCGGTCATCGAGCGCACCTACATACTGCGAATTCTCGCGGCGCAAATTCAGCCCGACGAAGCGGCAGCGATGACGCCTGAGCAACACCTCGAGGCCTTCATGGCCTACGTGGCGGGCATGCTCGTCGACGCCGAACGCTATTTGATGACAGGCGAACCTGACCCATTGCGCGATGGCGCTAGCTATCGAGTGGGGGCGATGTGGTTGACCGACGCCGAGCTTGCCGACCTGGTGCGAGACGTCATCGCGGTCTTCCAGCCCCGACTTGCGAATGCGCCGGCAAAGGATCGTCGGCGACGAATGATCTACACCGTGCTTTTGCCGGCACCCGCCGTACCCACTAGCGCGGGCGGGGAAGTTAACGCGAAGGTGCGGTCTGGAAACAGAAAACCAAAGGAGGGTTCGTGAGCGAATCACCGAGTGAAGTGGGCCTGTCGGTCGTGAAATTGGCGAGGGACAGTCGCTTCGACGAGATTCGCGACCTCTTCGCGGCCCAACTTCGCCCGATGGTTACAGCAAAAGTCCTCGAGTTGGGATGGAACGCAGAACTCGATCGGCTCGGGCCAATTGTTTCGGTGGGCGAACCGAGCATTGAGACCACAGCACCCGGTACGACACTCGTCAAGATACCCATCGAGTGCCAACGAGGGTACATGACGTTCGTGATCTCACTGGCCACCACCGGAGAGCTCGTCGGCATCCAACTCGCCCCGCCCTCGGCGGCGAAGCCAACGGCACCGTGAGAGCCGCCCGACTACGCAATCTCTGGCACCTTTGACGAGCACGATGTCACGCTCGGTTCAGGACAGTTGGCCGTTCCCGGCACGCTCACCCTCCCCCAAGGCCCGTGTCCCCACCCCGCCCTGATTCTTCTCGCTGGTTCTGGACCGATGGACCGTGACGAGTCGATCGGCCCGAACAAGGCATTCAAGGACTTGGCCTGGGGTCTCGCCTCGCGCGGCCTGGCGGTCCTGCGCTTCGACAAGGTGACCTTCGCACATCCGGACGATGTTCAACAGATGACTGGGTTCACGTCGGTCGATGAGTACGTTCCCGCGGCGGCGGCCGGTGCGAAGTTTTTAGGCGAGCACCACGCCATTGACCACGATCGAATCTTTCTTCTCGGTCACAGCTTCGGCGGCACTATGGCGCCTCGCGTCGCCGCGTCAGAACATTTGTTCGCCGGGATCATTATTTTGGCTGGCGGTGCTGAACCCCTCCACTGGAGCGCAGTGCGCCAGCTGCGCTACCTCGCGTCACTGAATCCTGAGACCACCGACGCTTCTGCTGCGGTCATCGAAACGATGACCAAACAAGCAAGCGTGGTCGACAGTCCAGAACTCTCCCTGTCAACACCAACTGGCGACCTTCCCATGGGTGTGCCCGCGGCGTACTGGCTGGACCTGCGCGCCCAAGACCCCGTTGCGGTCGCCAAGGCGCTTGACTGTCCGATTCTGATTCTCCAGGGCGGCCGCGACTACCAGGCGACCGTCGAAGGCGATTTGGAACGATGGAAGGACGGACTCGCTGACCGATCGAACGTTACGTTGCGCGTCTACCCGAGCGACAACCACATGTTCTTTTCCGGTAGCGGTACCTCGTCGCCGGCGGAATATGAATCGGTCCACCACGTAGACCCTCTCGTCATTGCTGATATCGCCGTTTGGGTTCTCACGGGCGCAGTCGAGTCTCCCGCTGACGAGATCCAATCGTGATCCAGGTTGACCTACTTACCAAACACTTCGGCTCTGTCGTCGCACTCGACGGTCTGAGTTTCAGCGTTCTTCCCGGCCACGTCACCGGGTTTCTTGGACCAAACGGCGCGGGCAAAACAACGACGATGCGAATCATTCTTGGTCTGAACGATCCGACATCGGGCAGCGCGCTGGTTGACGGGCGTCGATACGAGGGGATTATCCGACCTCTGTACGAAGTGGGCTCCCTGCTCGACGCGAACGCGCTGCATCCGGGACGTAGCGCTTGGCATCATCTCTTATGGATCGCGCAAAGTAATGGGATCGGCCAACGCCGAGTCTCAGAAGTTGGGGCATTCTTATTTCCGGTTTTGCTCTAACAATGGTAGGCTAAATCCGTATTTGTTCTACTATTAGGAGCAAAATCATGGATAGCAGCACTTCGACCATTATCCTCAGCGGCGACGTGCCTCGCTCCACGCTCTCCCAGATGTCCGCACGCGGGGCCGTAGTACGACTGGCTACGGGCGTCTACACGACCGACACGTCGAGCGCGCCCGAACGAGTGGTGAGGCGAGAGTGGCGGACCATCGCGGGGCGTCTCTTTCCTGACGCCACGATTTCGGATCGTTCCGCCCAAACAGCCGGACCGGTGGAAGGAACGCTGTACTTGGTCTACCCGCACAACGACCGCACGCTTATCTTGCCCGGACTCACGGTGTCCCTGCGCCGCGGCGCTGCCCCCCAGCCAGGCGACATCCCCCTGCCCGGCGGCCTGCACCAGGCTTCGCTCGCCCGGGCCCTCGCCGAGAACGCCATCCCCTCCAGGGCGCGCCGCGGTGCGCTCTCGCGTCGGCTCACCCGCCACGAACTCGGTGAGTGGGTCGAGCGCGCTGCGCGATTTGGCGGTGCCGACGAGCTCGGTCAGGTGCGCTACCAAGTGCGCACACTGGCACCACTGCTCGGGGTCAGCGCCGAGGACGCCACGGACCTTGACAACCTGATCGGCGCCGCGCTGGGGACGAGGCCAGTGTCGGGTCTCCCTCGGTCACTTCGACAACGTGCGCTCGGCATTCCCTACGACGCCGAACGAATCGAACGATGCGACGTCCTGGTCGCCGCACTGCAATCAGCCGCCCCCCAGAACCATCCCGCCGCTCCGCTCGAGCCCAGCATCCTCCCCTTCTACGAGGCGTACTTCTCCAACTACATCGAGGGCACGGAGTTCACCGTCGAGGAGGCTGAAGATATCGTCTACCGGGGAATCGAACCCGCCGGACGACCTCAAGACGCCCACGATGTGCTCGCCACCTTCTGGCTCGTGAGTGATCTCGCTGAGATGAGACGACTCGCGGATGGTCCCAACGAGTTCCTCGAACTTCTCCAGGAGCGCCACGCCCGAATCATGGAGGCACGCCCCGACAGGCGCCCCGGAATCTTCAAGGAGCGTGCCAACCAAGCCGGGTCAACCGTGTTCGTGGACCCCGACTTGGTTCGCGGAACCCTCATCGAGGGATTCAGCCGTCTCGACGACCTCGACAGCGCATGGGAGCGGTCGGTCTACGTGAAGTTCCTCGTGGCCGCGGTGCATCCTTTCGACGACGGCAACGGACGCTTATCTCGAATCATGATGAATGCCGAATTGGATGCCGGTGGACAGTCCCGAACGATCATTCCCACAGTCTTTCGCGATGACTACATCGGTGCCTTACGTCGTCTGGATCGTGCCAACGATCCCTCGGTGTTGATTGACGCCCTCCGGTTCGCGAACGACTGGACTGCTCGGATCGACTTCACCAATACCTCGACCGTCCGCGCACAGTTAGAGGCGACTAACGCATTCGCTGAAGAGGGCGGCACTGAGCGTCTCCTGCTGTCACCCTTCCGTCACTTTGTCGCAGCAGAAGAAGAACCGCTACGCAACAAAGTTCAGCAATTCGAAGAGAGCGACAACCCTAATATTCAGACACGAATCGCCGAGCAGCGCGCCATGTTCGATTCATCCATGAACTTCGACACTTCAGAGAACTACCCACCAACCCTTGAGTTATAACCCGCATTTCCCACACATTTCATCCCACAGACCATTCCGACGCCACCGGACGAATCCGACACCACCGGACAAGTTATCTTTGAAGTCCGGATGATTCCGACCCCACCGGACCAATCCGACCTTATGCATACCTCTTTTAATCCCAAGGTGCCGGGANNATCGAGACCCGGGCGGCCCACTATATGAAGAGCCCACTATATGAATCTGAACGTTCACGCTCGTAGACCCCAACGGTCGCGGTGCCCTAGAAGGAAAGTCGAAGATTTTCGAATTACTCGCCTTTTCGCAAACCACCCCCGCTTTGGTTCTGTAATACGCCGAGCACGGCTACAGGCCTCACTTTAGGCCTCCGATTTTTGCAACACTGCGAACACGAGCGACGACCCCGCCTTAGAGATCATTGAGCTCCAGCAAACCCGTCACGATTCACTCGAGAACACCGTTCGACCAAACCGAAGAGAGGCAACACCAGACTTCGCTTCCAAATTCGACTGGTTGGCCTAACCGATGGTTCGCTATTTGACGACGGTTCGATTCTTGCGATCTTTACCGACATCGAAACCGAGGGCGGCATATCCTGGAAGTCTCTTTCGGTGCATCTGTGCGAGCACAGGGCTCTTAGCGTCGACGTAATCGTGGACTTCAACGGATGACTTACCATCCAAGGGTCGCAAGATCCGGCCAACGTACTGGACAACTCTTCCTCGGAAGGCGATTGGGAAGGCCATGAATACCGTATCGAGCGGCGGACAATCAAACCCCTCGCCAAGGAAGCTGCCGGTCGCCGCGAGGACGAGCCCGCCTCGCTTGGATGCGTTGTCCAAGTCCGCCATGACCTTGGCACGAGCCTTCTTCCCCATTCCGCCTTGAAGGATGAGAGGGGTGATTCCCCTCGCAGTGAGCGCAGAGACGACCGACGAGAGATGCTCAGTCCACTGCGTCAAAACGAGACAGTTCCTGCCATTTGCAGCTGCGGCGACCACGTCGTCGCAGATTGCCATCGTTCGGGCCTCGTCATCCACCAGCGCGCGAAATAGCTCCTGAATGTGCGTGAGGTCATCGCTCACTTCAAGATTCGTCTGGTGCACAATGAGTTCTCGACTGAAGTCGTTCTCTGCGTCAACCTTCTCATCCATCCGGTGGCGAATCGGCCCGCAGTACATGGTGATCAGGCCCTGGAGTCCATCGCGCCGGTAAGGCGTGGCGGTAAGACCGAGCCACCGCCGGGCACGGATCTGCTTGACGCATCGCTCGAACGTCACGGCCGGGACGTGATGGCATTCGTCAACGACGACGAGGCCGTAGCAGCTCGACATCTCGTCGAGATCCTCGCGTCGAGCGAGACTTTGCGCCATCGCGATGTCGACGATGCCGGTGGTCTTGTTCCGACCTCCACCAACCTGACCAATTTCCTTCGCGACCAGACCCAGATAAGTTGCCAATCGCTCAGTCCACTGCTCCACCAGCGGTTTGCGGTCAACGATGATCAGAGTGGGTCGTCGATGGTGCGCAATGAGTGCGCAGGCGACCACGGTCTTTCCAGCACCTGGCGGGGCCACGAGGACGCCGAGTTCGTGTTCGCTGAGTGCGTGAAGCGCAGCCTCTTGTTCCTCGCGAAGTTCGAAAGTGGGCGTGAATTCAATCCGCTCAGGATCCGGTCGACCCTCGTGAATCACCAGGCGACTGCCCGCCTCCGCTACCACGCCAGCCGCCTTCTCGGTGAGACCCCGAGGAAGTAACAGCGACTCGAGCGTCTCTCCGTAACAGCGGATCATCCTCGGCGTGTCCCACGTTGAGAATCGGAGCCGCTCCTTCTCGTAGAACGCCGGGTTGTGCAGTGAGGCCAGATGCTTGAGAGCCGTAAGCAGCGCCGGTGGGAGACCGGATCGCTCGATCTCCAACATCGCCGCCGCGACGCCTATCACCGCTTCGGGCATCGCGATGGAAGCGACTTCGCGAGAACGCCGAAACGTCCTTTCTTCGGGTCCGGCACCCACTACCGGCGAAGTCGCGAGAATCGACTCGACTTCAGTCTGCGAGATCCGCTTGACTGATGAGAGATATGCCCACTGGTCCTCCATCGGCTTCATGGTGCCAGGGTCAAGAAATGAGGTCGTCCCACGATCTCGACATTCCTTCTGCAATGGGAGGGCAATCAAGTTGCCGAACGACCCCTTCGGCATGAAGTCCTGCGTGGGGAACAAACGGTCATAGCTCGCGAGATCCAACTCACCTCGAAGATTCATCGCTTCACGGAGCAGCACAGTGCCGAGTCGCCGGGCGAGCGTCGCTGGCACAGTGTCACGAAAGAAGATCCACACGTGTGCGCCGTCACCCGACCGCGAACGCTCGAGCGCCGAGGTTATTCCCATCGACTGCGCGGAGTTGAAGTAAGCGAGCGCGTCGAGCGCCCAGCCCGGCCCGTCGAAGTCACACACAATCAACCGACAGCTGTCGTCACGGAGCAGCGGATAGAGCCCGACGTGAATCTTCCCCGCCAGGTGATCGGCGATCACGCTCTGCGTCAGAAGCAGATACTCCTTATCCGTAGATCGAGCGTTGACGAAACCACCCAGTACTGCGGGCGACCAGCCATGCTTCCCCGTCCTTGCGTTTTCCCACCTGAGCGCGTACACATCATCACGACCTACAAACAGTGACTGAAAGAAAGCAACCTTCGACTCGGATGATGAAGTGCGGTCGACCCGAATGAGCGGAGACTCAAGTTCGGTCAGATCACTTGGGCTGACTTCTCGACGTTCGAAGGTCCCGGAGGACTTCAGACCCAGAATCTCTGCCAGCCGATCGTTTTCTCGCTTCAATTCCTCAATTTGGTGACGAAGGTTAGTAACAATTTGAAGTTCATCATCGTTCATGCCAGTCCCGACGCTCCTTCCCGTCACAGATGTTCGACAATACCCAAGACTTGGCCACTACAACACCCTCGAGTCGAGCGACGAGGTGACTTCTCCGTAATCGCTCAATACGCAGTGCTAGTCGATTGAGATTCGTCCCTGACCAAACAGCAACATTGATTGCGATTGAAACGAATAGATATCTATCAAAATATAGTCATATCTACTTTTTCTGTCATAAACCATTAGATAGTGATAGATTCGAGTAATGGACCCTCGATCTAATCCGTATTCTCCGGGGGCAGGCGTCCGCCCCGTCGAACTCGTAGGGCGCGACAGCGAAATCGAAGCCTTCGAAATATTGCGTGCGCGTGCAGTTGCGGGACGCCCGGCACAAAGCCTCGTTTTCTACGGCTTACGTGGGGTGGGAAAGACCGTGCTCCTCAACGAGCTCTATGTTCATGCCTTAGATTCCGACTGGATTGTGGCGAAGATTGAAGCGGATCTCGGTTCGGATCGAACCCCCTTTCGAAATCAGGTTGCTGGGGCACTGAACCAGTCGCTTCGACAGACGCAGACGCGTGGCATCCCGGGCAGATTTGTCAAACGCGTTCTCCAAACTTTCCGTTCATTTTCTCTGACCGCATCCCCTGATGGCTCCTTCTCAGTAGGTATCGACATTGACCCGGCACACGGACGTGCCGACACCGGCTCAATCGTGGCCGACCTCAGTGACTTGGCAATTGACCTTGCACAAGCGGCGCGTGAAATTGGTGTTGGCGCGGCACTTTTCATTGACGAAATGCAACATCTCTCCGTTGAAGAACTCGGGGCTATTTGCCAGGCATCACACGAAGCAAGTCAGCGGAATCTCCCGTTCTACATCATTGGGACTGGCCTTCCTAATCTTCCTGGATTGCTCGCCGAGGCAAAGTCGTATTCTGAGCGGCTCTTTAACTACTCAAGAATTGACCGACTAAACGAAGTTGATTCGATGACTGCGCTGTTGTCGCCGGCCAAGGATGAGGGCGTCGAATGGGGCGCTGAAGCAGCTCAAATTGTTCTCAAGGCCGCTGGTGGCTATCCGTACTTCATACAGCAGTTTGGCCAAACAACATGGAACGAGGCGACGGGCTCACCAATCGGTGCGGTCGACGCTATCTCGGGTGTTCGGACCGGCTGGGATCTTCTTGACGCTGGGTTTTTCCGTGCGCGATGGGAACGGGCGACCCCTGCACAACGTAACTACTTATCCGAAATGTCTGCTGACGGAGATGGCCCCAGTTCAACTGGTGAGATAGCAATGCGACTAGGCAAGAAGCAAGCGTCCTTGGGGCCGATTCGAGCAGGCCTCATCTTCAAGGGCTTGGTTTACGCGCCAGAACACGGATTAGTCGCGTTTACTGTTCCCGGCATGGCAAACTTTATTTCACGCCAAGCGCTCAGCTAGGTGACGCATTGCCGCCGCCTTCGCATCACGCCAGTCGAAATAGAACAGCGGGATCCGGACAGGCCTCATTTTTGGCCTCATATTTCCCCAACACCACGAGACCAGACCGACACGATTCCTTGAAAACAAACGACATGCGCAACGAGACCGACACACCGCAACCGATTGATGGTTTCTTTTAATCCCTTGGTCACGCTCTGGCCGTTGTTGGATCGCGGACGCCAGGATCGGGTGGAAAAATCCCTAATTTCATCCCTAACATTTCTCGATAGCCACGGAACGCACTGAACGCACTGAACGCAAACCCCTATGAATATGGGGTTCTCTGAATCTAATGAATAGAGAATAATGAACTCGGTGGCCTTTTAATCCCAAGGTGCCGGG
>PKZN01000154.1 GCA_003133075.1 Acidimicrobiaceae bacterium
AACGGGACGGCGCTGTTCAACGTGCCGCGCTTCGCGGCCGGCAGCGGCGTGAATCTCGCTCTAACGAAGCGGCTTCTTGCGCGTGCGAGGGCCATCCCCACCGCGCAAGTTCTGGTGTCGGGCGAGGAAACCTTCCAGCATTATGCGAACGGCCTCTTGTTCGTCGGCGTCCAGGATCGAGGTGGCCTCAAAAGCCAGACGAAGGGATTCGTCGGGTGCGACGCGCTCCTCTCCGCCAAAGACGAGCGCATCTGCGCTTACCGAAAGAGCGATGGATAATTTACGAATCACCCCGAGTGTCGGCTCCGACAGCCCCGACTCGTAGTTACTGAGCATCGGGACCTGCACGCCAGATCGTTCTGCGAGGGCCTTCTGGGTGAGTCCCCGCTCTCGACGTAGTTTGGCCAGTTCTTCAGGGAATCCCACAACGCCACGTTACTTCGTGTGACATCACGGTACTAAGATACTATGATTATAAAACAAAAGAAATTGAGACACCGATCGTGAACCCATCCTCGATTTTCGAATCCTCGGCGTCGTCACTGCTCGACGTTGACTTCGACGAACAGTTGCTTGACGCGGTCAGCGCGCACTGGCATGACTCGTTCGTCCGCGACCCGCGGCGCGACGAGGTCGCACACGCGTTGGGCCTCAGACTTGATCAGGCCGTTGAGTTCGGCGTTGGACTTTCCGACCGCACGCTCGGCCTGCGTATCCCGAGCAGGGAGGTGAAGGCGGGCCGACTGCTTCGCGAACGCCTCGTCGCATGGGGCGTGCTGCGCGCGAGTGGTCACGAGGCCTTTCGTGGGTGCGTCGTCGTCCCCGTGCGACAAGAGGAGCGGATCGTGGCGCTGTTTGCGCGTCGGCTCGATGATCCCACTCAGGTGCACTGGGCGAGTGGACTGCCCGGTGGAGTCTTCACGAAGGCCTTCGCACCTTCACGTAATGAGACAAGTCCTGTTCGGTGTGTCGTCACGACGTCGATCCCCGACGCTCTGGCGGTTATTGGTGCCGCGTCCTCGGACGAGACTGTTGGCCCCTCACTTGGCGCGATCACGCTGCTCGCACCCGCTCGCCCCAAGGGGTACGCCGCGAAGGACGTGAAGCAGATCGCTGCGCGCGGAGATGAAATCGTGGTGCTCGGCCGAGGTAGCGATGATCTCGTCGATCGTCTTCGCGCCCACGGTGCGAGCGTGACGCACTTGGCCAATGATCTCGACCTTGCGCAAACCTTGAACACCGCGTCGGACGCGGGCGTCGCGCTGCTCTCTCTGCTTGGCGAGCTGCGATCAGTAGAAACTTCGTCACCGCCGTCAAGGCAACCTGAGCCGATGTCCGGTGCGTTGGACGTTCGGCCCGAGACTCCGACTCCGAGCGACGTCGTGGAGCCGAGTGAGGGCACGCCGGTCGTTGTCACGTCAAACCCCGACCGCGACGAGACCTATCTCCAGATTGGCACTCGTCGGTGGCGACTGCGCGGGGCCCGGGCGCGCGGCAACGTCGACGGTGACCGGCTCAGCGTCGCGCTCTCGGTGCATGATGAGGCGAGTGGTCGATTTCATCTCGACACGCTCGACCTTTACGGCGCACGAGCGCGCTCGAACTTCCTCGACGCCACGTCGAGTGAACTCCACGTGGAGCGTGAAGCGCTCGTCGCCGAGATGGGGCACGTGCTTCACGAAGCGGAAGTCGCCCGTGACAAACCGCGACGTGACGAGGCACCGCTCTATGAGATGAGCCCCGACGAACGAGATGAAGCGCTGGTGTGGTTGACCACTCCCGACTTACTGGAGCGTCTGGCCGATGACCTCAGTCGTCTCGGCGTCGTGGGGGAACGAACCAATCTGATGGTCTGCTACCTCGCCGCGCTGTCGCGCAAGTGCGAACGTCCCTTTGGGGTACTGGTGCAGTCGTCTTCTGCAGGAGGCAAATCCACCCTCGTCGAAGCGGTGACCGCTCTCGTGCCGCTCGAGGATCTGGTGTCGTTATCGTCGATCACGTCCCAGGCGCTCTACTATCTGGGAGCCACGGGGCTGCGTCACAAGGTGCTCTTTGTGGCCGAAGAACACGGCTCATCGCGCGCCGCGTACGCACTCAAACTGCTCGTGAGCGAAGGCCGTCTCTCGATTGCGTCGACGGGCAACGACGAAGGGGGACTGCCGCGCACGAAGAACTACGAGACCGCCGGTCCGCTGTCGCTCATGATGACCACCACCTCGACCACGCTCGATCCCGAGCTGGAAAACCGTCTCGTGGTGCTCGGCGTTGATGAGGACGCTTCTCAGACGAGCGCCATCATCCGTGCACAGCGGACCGCCGCGTCGCTCGCGGGACTTCACTCGTCGAGTGAGCGGGCCGCCATACGTCGTCGTCATCACAACGTTCAACGACTGCTCGAACCGGTGGTCGTCATCATCCCCGACGGTCCGATCTCGTTTCCGAGTTCGGCGGCGCGCCACCGTCGCGACCACGTGAAGTTCCTCTCGATGATCGCGGCTCTCGCGACGCTCCACCAGTACCAGCGGGAGCGTCGCGCGGTGGTCCTCGACGGTGCTGCGATGTCCTATATAGAAGCGACACCCGAGGAGGTGGCCTACGCGAGCGAACTCTGCGGCGAGGTCCTGGTGCGTGATCTAGAAGGTCTGGCGCCCCAGGCACGCCGTCTACTCGCTGAGGTGCGGGCCTTCGCCGCGGAGCGAGCACTTTCGTTCGAGGGAGACATCTATGAGGCGGAGGTCACGAGACGTCAGTTACGCGAACGACTGGGCTGGTCGATCAGCCAAGTTCGTGACGCCACCAATCGACTGGTGGAGTTGGAATACCTTGTCGTGAGTGGCGGTGGGCGCGGTCGTTGTCGCAGCTACCGGTTAGTCGCCGACCTCGCGTCAACTCTCCACGTTCCCGTATCGGAAGTTGGTGGAGTTGGGCAAGTTGGCGAACCGGTTTCGCCAATTTTTGATGCCTCACCATTAGGTAAAATGGACAAGTTGGCGGGGTTGGTCCCCTCTTTGCAGGTCCAAGGGCCCCCTTATTCGTACCCGGAGCTCCCGTACACCGAGATGGCGGATCGTACGCCCTTCTCGGAGAGTGAATCATGAAGACGACCGACGCGGTCGCGGACTACCTGACGTGGTTCGAGGTCCACGGTTACTCCAAAGGGACGCTTCGCGCCCGGCGTTACTACCTCGCCTCATTCCTCTGCTTCCTCGACGAACGCGAAGTATTCGACGTTGAAAGCATCAGTCCGAGCGTGCTCGACTCCTACCAGCGTCACCTCTACCACCAGAAGAAGGCCAACGGTTTGCCCCTCTCGTTTCGCACCCAGGCGCAGCGTTTGATCCCGGTGAAGGGACTTTTCGCCTGGCTCGCGCGCACCGGCGAACTCCCTTACGACCTGTCGATCTCGGTGGCGCTGCCCAAGGTCGAGCACCGGGTGCCCGAAGCGGTATTGAGTATCGAAGAAGTTGAAGCGATTCTCGCCGGGCCCGACACGACGACGTCGCTGGGTCTTCGCGATCGCGCGATACTGGAGGTCTTCTATTCGACGGCGATTCGTCGCGCGGAGTTGTTGCATCTGCGAGTCGCTGACGTGGACCACGCCCGTCGCACGGTCTTCGTGCGACAGGGTAAGGGCTCGCGTGATCGCTTCGTGCCGATTGGTGAGCGGGCTTGTCACTGGGTGCAGCGCTACCTCGATGAGGTGCGGCCTGAACTCGAACGGGGACGCGCACATCCTGCGCTCTTTCTCAGCGTCACCGGTGGGGGCATCGCCCCGGACGTGATGTCGCGTCTGGTGAGTGCCTATATCCAGGCAGCGGTGCCCGCAAAGAAGGGGAGCTGTCACCTCTTTCGTCACACCGCCGCAACCCTGATGCTCGACGCCGGAGCCGACGTGCGCCACATCGCCGAGATGCTCGGTCACCAGAAGTTGGAGACGACCATGACCTACACCCGAGTCTCGATGGTGAAGCTTCAAGAGGTGCACGCGCGCTGTCACCCGGCCGAGCAACCGAGAGGAACCGGTCGCCGGTGAAGAGTTGGTCTTGACGTTCTCGAATGCAAGCGGACCGTCAGCGCGAACGATACGCTACCCACGCGGCCATGGCCTGGCGCTCGGTGAGTACTTCGACATCGCTTCGTGCGTAGCCCGCGAGGTTGACCAGATCGTCGACCAACCACGTGGGCGCGAGGGCGTCGTCGGTAGGTGACGAGGCCGCGGGACGTCGCTTTTTCGTAAGACTAGCTTCGAGCATGGTCAAGACCTCTTCGAAGGTCTTGGTCTGAGGACCTTCAGGCAGTGCCGCCACCCTTCGGCGCATCTCGTCGTAGACCTCGCTGTCTTTTCGAGCACCCACGGCCCAAATCTCACCAACATCGACGATGAGGTGTTCGGTCTCGTCAAAGGTCACCCGCCACACAATGCGCCAGTCCCGATCGCCCACGGTCAACTTGCGATAACCGTGTAGTCCGCCGCCGAGAGGGGCACCGGCTTCGGGGTTGCGCTCGATGAGTAGAAACTTCTTCATCGCCCACTTGAGGGCCGGGCGATTCTTCTTTTGGAGTGCGAACAGGTCCTCAATAGCGGCGTCAGTGAAGCGAATTTCCGTGTGATGCGCGCGGGGGTGACGACCAGTTCTCCGAGGCGGCGGCCCGTTTCTTTGCGTCCCCTTGGACGGCGTCACTCTCGACCAGCGGCCAAGTCCTCATCGACTTCGCGTTCGAGAGTGGCTCGATCGAAGCCGAACTTAGACAAGACGTCGTCGAGTGACGTTCGTTTGCCGTTGTCGGTAGCGGTGCGGATCAGAACGACCGCAAGATCGCGTAAGTCCCGTTCGGCTTCTTGGTAGCGATGGAGTTCGCTCACTCCGATAATCGCCGCCACTGGACGGTGGTTGCGTTCGACGGTAATCGACGAACCGGTCTCGGCGTCGCGAGCAAGTCCGGCAATACCGCGTTTGGTGGCGTCACTGACCGAGAGGGTGTAGGTGGGTGTGCGGGTCATAGAGAAAGTGTACATGAATCTACACAGATTCTGTCGTCATCTACGCGAGCCGGTCGGTGGGGCCCGGTCAGGCTCCACGGATACCAGAACGTTGAAAACAATGGCCCTGAAGAATTTTTGCGTTCGAGAAAGTTTTGGCCGATCGTACTCCGATCTCCCTGGTCATCGACACCGACTACGAGTGTTCTCGACCCCGTGCGGTGACTTCCGNNACGACCGATGAGTTCCTCTCGATCGATCCGGATGTTGCCGATACTGATCAGCCTTACGTGTTCACGAATGACGATCCTTTGAATGCCGAAGATCCGCTGGGACTGAGCTTATTGTCTGCCTTGAAGAGCATCGGTAAGGTCGTGGTCAAGATTGTTACCGTCGCGTCTGATTTGCAATCCGGCGATCTCGCCGGCGCCGCCAAAACGCTTCACAAGACTCTCGGCGT
>PKZN01000111.1 GCA_003133075.1 Acidimicrobiaceae bacterium
GGACGCTACCTCGTCGACGGTGGCGTCGCCGCCAAGGACTTCAACAGTTACGGCACCCGACGCGGCAACCATGAGGTCATGATGCGCGGCACCTTCGCCAACGTCCGCCTGCGCAACTTGATGGCCCCGGGCACCGAAGGCGGCGAGACCATCAAGTTGCCCGAGGGTACCCCGATGTCGATCTTCGACGCGGCGATGGCCTACGCCAAAGAGGGCACGCCACTCGTGATCATCGGCGGCAAGGAGTACGGCACCGGCTCGAGCCGCGACTGGGCCGCCAAGGGCACCAAACTGCTCGGGGTGCGCGCCGTGTTAGTCGAGAGCTTCGAGCGAATCCATCGCTCGAACCTGGTCGGGATGGGCGTCTTGCCCCTCCAGTTCCTACCCGGTGAAAGCGCCGCGACCCACGAACTCAACGGGACCGAGACCTTCTCCATCACCGGACTCNNGCCGTGGTGACGGCGTTCACCGCATCGTCGACGCTCTCATAGATTGCGAGACCCCGGACCGCCGCGTCCGAGGACTTCTGCAAACTTGCTCGAACCGTGTCATTGACGCGAGCGAGCGTGAAGCTGACGCCGTCTTTGGCGATGTCGTCGACGACCTGGGCCAGGATGGTCATGCCGGTGAAGTCGATGTCACTGATCGCGACGGCGTCCATGACGAAGTGCTTGGTCGCCGGCTGGGTCGCGATGAGCTGGTGGACCTCGCGGCGAAAGACGCCGGCGTTCGCGAAGAAGATGTCATTGTCAAAGAGCACCACCAGTGCGTGGTCCACTAGCTCGACGTTCGGTGGGCCCATGGGCTCCCAACTGGTGGTGCCGACGTGACGTCCCAATTCGAACATCTTCGGTCGCGCCGAGCGCCAGGTCTGATCCAAGATCGCGAGTGCGACCGCGATCGCGAGTCCCTGCTCGACACCGATCAAGACGACCCCCAACAGGGAGATGAGTGCGAAGAGAAACTCCACGCGACTGGTGTGCCAGATCCGTCGTAACTGGTCCACGTTGATCAGTCGCAGCGCGATGAAGAACAACACCCCCGCGAGCGCCGCCAGGGGTATCGAGTGCGCGTAATGACTGAGGGGTGAGAGCAAGATCGCCAGGATGGCTGCCGTAAAGCCCACCAACTTGGTGCGACCTCCGGCCAGTCGAGCGACCGTCGTTCGCGCGGGCGACGCATCGACCGGGAACGCTCCGACGAGACCGGCCGCCACGTTCGCCAAACCCACCCCGACGAAGTCGCGACTGATGTCCGAACTCACGCCCAGATCGTCGGAGGACGTACGCGTCGTCGCCGCGGTCTGGGAGAGGATGACGATCACCAACGTCACGGCCGTCGTCGCCACAATGGACCACTGCGAACCCGAGAGCCAGTGCAGTCGCCAGGTCGGTAGCTGGGCGTTGACGGCGCCGAGCTCGACGACCCCGTGGGTCGCGAGGGAGAAGGCGACCGCGAGGATCGTCGCCACGACGATTGCCCCGAGGGCCCAGGGGATGCGACCATTTATCTTCTCGCCCACCATCAACACCGCCAGGGTGCCCAGCGCCAGCGCGATCGACCACCCACTGACGTGCGCGAGGACGTGACTGAGCGAACTGAGACGTTGGATCACCGAGGTCCCACCGGCGCTGACGCCCAAGGCGCTCGGCAGCTGGTGCACAATGATGATCACGCCGATCCCCGCGAGAAAACCCGTCACGATGGGCAAGGACAGAAAGTCGGCGATCCACCCGAGACGAAGAAGTCCGATGGCCATCACCACGAGACCGGTCACCACCGCGGTCGCGGCGATGAGTTCGAAGTACAGCGTCGTCGACACCGGGGCGAGGCGAATCAACACCGCCGCGAAGAGTGGCGCAATCGTCGAGTCCGCACCGATCGACATGATCGGGTTCGAACCAACGACCACGAAGACGAGCGTCGCGGTGATGAAGGCGATNNCCCGCAAAGTTCGCGCGCGTGACGCCGAGGAAGATCTGCTTGATCCCCCGAGCCGGTCGACGCAACGCGATTGGCGTTCGGGACGTTTGCTCATTTGAACTCGCCACGCCCTTACCCTACGGCGCGCGAATTAAGGCGTTAGCTGGTGGCGATGACCCGGAAGCCCTCGGCGAGCTTGCCCTTTTTCATGCCCGCACGCTTGGCGGTGTCGCCCGCCCACGTGCGCATCATCTTCTTCAATCCTTTGCGGTTGCCAACTTGACTCGCGTGACGGCGCAGCGCCGCGTACTTGCGATCGAAGGTCTTGGTGATGTCAACGACCATGGTGGGGCTCACGCCGCTCAACCAGACCTCGTCCACGGTGTGGGGCTTGAAGCCCTCGCGGACGAGTTCGGGGAACGCGTGGGGGTTACGCGCGTCCGGGTAGACCGCGCGCAGCGTCGCTTCGCCGGTCGCCATGTGGTCGGGGTGGGAGGAGAAGATTCGGTCGTAGTTGCGCTCGGGGCTTTGGGTGATCACCAGGTGCGGACGGTGCGAACGAATGACGCGGGCGATCTCGCGGCGCAGGGCCATCGTGGTCTCCACACGTCCGTCGGGCCAGTGCAAGAACGTGAGATCGGTGACGCCCACTTCTTTGGCCGCGGCAGTCTGTTCGTCCTCGCGGATCGCGATGCGCTCTTCACGACTTTCTGTCGAATCGTCGCCGCCGGCGTCCCCGGAGGTGACGAGGCAGTACGCCACGTCGACGCCCCGATTGGTCAAAAAGGCGACGGTTCCGGCCGAACCAAAGTCCACGTCATCGGGATGAGCCACTACCACAAGGGCGCGTTTGATGGACTTATCCCATTTGTACACGGGCAATCCCTTTTTGCTCACAACACAGAGTCTTGCACCGTTGGGTCCCGTGACGCCAAAATTTATAAATACGGGTGATTTCAGTGTGTTTCGAAGACCGGTGACACGGGATGAGCGGGTGTCGGGCGCTCTAGGCGGTCGGATCCCAATTCGCGAGGTCCTGTAAATGCGGGTCATTTGAGAAGACCTCGATGATGGGCCGCTTCANNACGCAGTCCACCCCGTCGATGTGGAGTCCGCGCGCGGCGACGTCGGTCGCGACCAACACCGGCAACTTCTCCGCCTGGAAGTCGGCCAAGGCCTTTTCGCGTTGGCTCTGTCGCAGGTCGCCGTGAATGGCGGCGGCGTGGACGCCCTCTTTCTCGAGTTGTTCCACCAGACGGTCAGCCCCGCGCTTGGTGCGACAGAAGATGATCGTCTTATCGAAGGACTTGCAGATCGTCGCGGCGACCTTCACGCGGTCCATCTGGTGGACCTGGAGGAAGTGGTGCACCATGCGAGAGACGGTCTGGGTGTCGCTGGCCACTTCGTGGAAGACCGGGTCGGTGAGGTAGCGCTTGACCAGACGGTCGATCGCGCCATCCAGCGTCGCGGAGAACAACAGCGTCTGGTGGGGGCGCTCGGCGATGCGGCGCAGCACCCACTCGACCTGGGGCATGAAGCCCATGTCGGCCATGCGGTCGGCCTCGTCGAGGACCAACACATCAAGACTCTCGACGTTGACCTCGCCNNCCGAGGGGCTTTAAGACCTCGTAGACCTGGACGGCGAGTTCGCGCGTCGGCAGTAACACCAGCCCGCGCGGACGAGCCGCTTGGCCGTCTTTGACGCTGTGGGTCTCTTCGGCGGCGATGCGCTGGAGCATGGGCAGACCAAAGCCGAGCGTCTTGCCCGATCCGGTCTTCGCCTTGCCGCAGACGTCGCGCCCGGCGAGCGCGTCACTGATGGTCATGGCCTGGATGGGGAAGGCCGTGGTGATCCCTTGGGCCGTTAAGACGGCGACGAGTTCACTGGACACACCAAGGTCCGCGAAGGATTTGTTGGTGGCGTAGGAGTCCTCACCGCTGGCGAGGGTCTCGATAGTTTCACTACTCACGAATACAGGGTCATTTCTCGGTTGGACCCGTAACCGGCGTGCGAAGAAAGTGGGCCCGAGCCCATTTCGTAGAGCTCCCCTCTAGTCTACGGGAGTTAGCGGCACATCGGACGTATAGGGGTAGTGATGACGAGACTTACGGCGGGCAACCGAGCGCCGGGCTTTACGTTAAAGGACGAACACGAAGAGAAGATCTCCTTGAAGGACTTCCTCGGCGCGCGCGTGGTTCTGTACTTCTATCCCGCCGACGACACACCCGGGTGCACGAAGGAGGCGTGTCAGTTCAACGACGAGCTCTCGGCCTTCACAAAACTGGGCGTGCTCGTCCTGGGGATCTCGCCGGACGGCGCGGCGGCGCACCGGGCCTTTAAGAAGAAGTTCGGACTCAACTTCGCGCTGTTGAGCGACCCCGAGAAGACNNACGCGTTTTACAACGTGCGCGCCGACGGCCACGCCGCGAAGGTACTCGTGGCGCTATCGAACTAACTGGCGTTTTGTCGTCGAACACTGCGCCAGCGGTGCCAGAAAGCGACCAGGAGCAGCACGACCACGACGGCGATCGTCGGGTACTCCGCATCGTGAAAATCCCCCGACACGTGGTGCCAGTTCTTGCCGGCGGCGTAGCCGAGGCCACTCAGCAGCGCGATCCATATCGCCGAGCCGATCGCGGTGAGTACCGCAAAGCGTGCGCGGTTCATCTCGGCGATACCCGCGGGCACGGAGACGAAACTTCGCACGAAGGGCAGCACTCGCCCGACGAGCACCGTCGCTGATCCGTACTTCTCGAACCACCGCTCTGAGGCGTCCAGATCCTTGTGGGTCAACAGCAACCACTTCCCCCAACGTTCCACGATCGGCCGACCGGCGTAGCGTCCGAGCTCGTACGCGATCTGTGAGCCGACGAGTGAGGCGAGGGTGCCGATAACGATGATGGCCCAGAGTGAGAACTGCGTGTGTCCCGTCACCGCGCTCGTACAGAGCGCGCCCGCGAAGACGAAGATGATCTCGGAAGGAATCGGGATACACGCCGAGGTCGCGATCGTTAAGACGATGAGCGCGAAGTAGCCGTAGTTCTGGATGAAGGACTGCACCGGTCTATTCTTGTCGACGGCGTCACGCCGCTCGGCGACTAGCGCTGGTGCAAGGAGCACCAGTAGGAGGTGCGGCCGCCAATGGTCTCGATCAGCATGGAGCCACCATCGATCGGACAGAGCCCGCCGGGAAAGCGCGACGCCATGTGATCACCGAGGTGCGAGCCGCCGCGGCGCTGCAGCGTCGACATCGTCCATCGAAACGACTTGAAGAGTCTGGTGCGCTCCTCGCCAGACAGCGTGGCGACGGGGGTGCGTGGATCGATGCCCGCACGAAAGAGCATCTCGTCGCCCAGCAGATTCCCAACGCCCGCGACGCGCGACTGATCCAGCAAACGCGCCTTCACCGCGGGCCCCTCCCCTCGATCGACGCGAAGGACATCATCGAACTGTTTTCTCGTAAGGGACAACGCGTCGGGTCCTAACTCACTGAGGTCGGGGTTGATCTCGACGCGCGCGAGTCGACGCGGGTCGTGGACGACGAGCTTTCGACCATCGTCGAACTCGAGCCCCCCGCGCAGCCACTTCGCGTCAAAGTCGTGGGGTCCGTAGAAGAGTCCCTCGATTCCCGCGTCGCCGTCGAGCAGCAAGACGCCGGTCATTCCGAAGCGCATCGCGAGGGTGGGACCGTCGGTCTCGAGCAACATCAACTTTCCTCGACGCGCCGTGCCGGTGACGCGATGGCCCTTGACGGTGCGGGCCCAGGCCGCGGGCGAGGTCAGTTTCTTCGCGAGGTACGCGTCGGCCCAGCCCCGGGTGATGACGGCCCCAACCACGCGGTCGGCGAGTTGTCGGTAGGACTCGACCTCCAGGATTTCGGGCACGGCTGGCAGCGTACCCGTGGTCGAGAAGCCAACGCTCTTCGTTAAGGTTGTCCCGTGGCGCCCGAGAAACCGCAGTGGCGAGAACTCTTCAGTGAGGTCGTGACCTCTGGTCTGTGCACGGGCTGTGCCGCCTGCGTGATCGCCTGTCCGCACCCGGTGCTCGACTACAACGCCGAGGGCGGCGTCTACAAGCCCTTCCACCTCGACATCGACGGCGGACCGGATGACTGCACGCACGGCCAGAAGGGCTGCACCATGTGCACGCGGGCCTGTCCGCGCTTTCGCAACTGGGAGAGTGAGATCGACGTGCAGCGTTTCGCGCGCGAGCGCGACGCCGGCGAGGTCTACGGCATCGGGGACGTGGTACTCGCTAAGGCCACCGACGAGTCCCTCGTCGAGAACGGCCAAGACGGGGGCTTCGTCTCGGCGTTACTCATCTACGCACTCGAGGCGGACCTCATCGACGCGGCACTCGTGAGCGGTCTCGAGGGTGACGGCTCCTCCTGGCGTGCGGTGCCGAGCGTCGCGCGCACCAAGGAGGACGTGATCGCCACCGCGAAGTCTCGTTACACCTACTCGGCCAACCTCCTCGCCTACGAGGAGGCCGCCGAGGGCGGCGCCGAGCGCATCGGTCTCGTCGGCATGGGCTGTATGGCCTCGGCGCCGGGGGCGATGCAGGCGCGCAAGGCCGGCAAGGTCGCGCGACGACTCTCGCTCACCATTGGCCTGCTCTGCTCTAAGACGTTCGACGACTCGATCTTCGAGGAGCTCTTCGAAGCGAAGTACGACATCAAACGCGAGAGCATCACCAAGATGAACATCAAGGGCGTCTTCCAGCTCTGGACGAAGGACGGTGGATACTTCGAGGTCCCACTGAAGGAGGCCCACGCCTACACCCGCGAGGGGTGCACGCAGTGTCCCGATTTCGCCGCCGAACACGCCGACCTCTCAACCGGCGGCATCGGCGCCTTCGGCGACTGGACGTTGGTGGTGGTGCGCACGGACCTCGGACGACAACTCGTGAGCGAGATGAAAGAACGTGGTCTCATCGAGACGCGCCCGGGCGACGATGACCCGGGTGCGGTGGCGCTGCTCCAGAAGTTGGCGCGCGTCTCACGACGGCGCTGGCCCGAGACGGCGGTGCCCGGTCCACGGCGCCTCCCCGTCACCGCGGGCTGAGCGTGGCGAGCCGCCCGAACTTCACGACCGTCTTGTTGGTGCGACACGGCACCACCGCCACGACCGGATCGGTGTTACCCGGTCGCGCGCCCGGGCTGCACCTCTCTGATCGCGGTGTCGCCCAGGCCGAGCAACTCGCCACGCGGCTAAAGGAACTCTCCCGCAAGCCCGTCGCGCTCTACGTCTCACCGCTGGAGCGAGCGCGTGAGACGGCCGCGCCGATCGCCCGCGCGTTGAAGTTGCGCGCGAGCGCTGATCGCGGACTCCTCGAGTGCGACTTCGGCACGTGGACGGGTAAGCGCCTCGCCACGCTGGCCAAACGCAGCGAGTGGCGCGCGGTCCAGCACGCGCCCAGCACGTTTCGCTTTCCCGGTGGGGAGTCCTTCACCGAGATGCAACAGCGCATCTGGTCGGCGCTCGAGCGTCTGGCCGCGAAACACCGCAATCGCACCATCGTCGTCGTGAGTCACGCCGACCCCATCAAGGCCGCGGTCACCTTCGCCCAAGGGGTGCCCCTCGACCTCTTCCAGCGCACCGTCATCTCCCCGTGTTCACTGAGCGCGATCGCCTTCACGAGCGGCGCCCCGCTGGTGCTGTGCGTGAACGCGACGGGCACGCTGAGGGATCTCANNAGTCGACTGTTTCTCCTCCAGGTTCGCGAAGGTCGACGACTGGTGATCGTCAAGTGCGAGAAGATCCAACTCGCTGCCCTAGCGGAGTGGATCCGCCAGGTGCTGGACGAACTCGGGCGACCGGGGCACCTCCCAGAAGACTTCGGCCTCGAGCCGGAGTACGAGAGTGACTTCGACGCGGGCGAGATCGCGGTCTCGATCGACCAGGAGGCCGCCGCGATCGACGTCACCATCACCTCGGCGGACGAGGAGTCCACCCTCGAGCTGCGTCTGTCACGCGAGTGGGCCGCCGGGCTCGCCATCGCCATCGTTCGTCTCGTCGAAGCGGGACGGCCGCTCTGTCCGCTCTGTGGCGGGCCGCTCGACGCGAGGGGCCACGACTGTCCCCGCACCAACGGGCACCGCGCCCCTATTCGTTAGCCCCCGTGGACCGCGCCGACGAAGCAACGCTGCTGCGAGAAGGGGCAATCTCCATTGAGGGTCGCGTGCGGGGTTCTTCGAACCAGGCGCTCCTCGTGAGCGTGGAGTTGGCGGGCACCTGCGCGCTGGCGTGTTACAAATCCGAAACTGGCGAACGACCACTGTGGGACTTCCCCGACGGGCTGTGGCGACGCGAAGTCGCCGCCTACGAGCTCGACGTCCAACTGGGCACCGACCTCGTACCCACGACGGTGGCGCGTGACGACGCTCCCTTCGGACCGGGATCGTTGCAGTGGTGGGTGGCGGACAACGGCGAGGACCACTACTTCACCCTGCGCGAGCGCGAGGAGTTCGCCCCGTGGTTCGCGAGCCTGGCGGCCTTTGACGTGGTGGCGAACAACGCCGATCGAAAGGCGGGCCACGTCCTCTACGACGATTCTCGACTCTGGGCGATCGACAACGGACTGTGTTTCCACGAACAGGACAAACTGCGCACGGTCATCTGGGAGTACGCGGGCGCCCCGGTTGATGAGGAACTCCTCGAGCGACTCGAGCGCTTCGCCGCGGGCGAGCTCGGAGAACTCACGAAGTGGTTGACGCCGAGTGAAGTCGCGCTCGCCCAACTACGCGCTCAGGGGCTCGTCGAGAGCGGCCACTACCCCGAGCCCGACGAGACCTCGGACTGGCCGCCCTACCCCTGGCCGTTGATCTAACTACGTCGCCGGC
>PKZN01000131.1 GCA_003133075.1 Acidimicrobiaceae bacterium
GAGATGGAAGTGTGGGCCCTCGAGGCCTACGGCGCCGCCTACGCGCTCCAGGAACTTCTGACCGTCAAGTCCGACGACATGAAGGGTCGCGAGCGCGCCTACGAGGCGATCGTCAAGGGTCAGAACCTGCCCGAACCCGGTATCCCCGAGTCCTTCAAGGTCTTGATCAAAGAAATGCAGTCACTCTGTTTGAACGTGGAGGTGCGCGACAAGGTCGGTGCCCACGTTGATCTGGCGGACACCGAGGAGGACTTCTTCTCCGTCACGCGCGAGTTGGGTATCGACATCAGTCGACCCGAACGCGGCAGTGATGAAGAAGACGCCCGCCGCGCCGCCGAAAGGAAGTTGTCATGAGCCCACTCGACGTCAACCAGTTCGACGAGATCTCCATCGGTCTCGCCACCGCCCAGAACATCCGTAGTTGGTCCTCGGGCGAAGTGAAAAAGCCTGAGACCATCAACTACCGCACGCTGCGTCCCGAAAAGGACGGCCTGTTCTGCGAGAAGATCTTCGGGCCCCAAAAGGCCTGGGAGTGCGCGTGTGGCAAGTACAAGCGGGTCCGCTTTAAGGGCATCGTCTGTGAGCGCTGCGGCGTCGAAGTGACGAGTGACAAGGTGCGCCGTGAGCGCATGGGTCACATCGCGCTCTCCGCCCCGGTCGTGCACATCTGGTACCTGCGCGGGACCCGTTCGTGGCTCGCGTACCTCTTGATGGGCACCGCCCCCAAGGAAGAACTGAAGGCCAAGCAGTTAGAAAAGGTCATCTACTTCGCCGCCCACATGGTCACCTACGTGGACGAGACGCGTCGTCACGACGACCTCTCAGAACTGCGCGTCGCGCTCAACGACGAGATCTTAGAGATCGCCGAGCGCGAGGTGAAGGCGCTCGACAACAAGCTCAAAGAGATCGAGACCCGCGCGGCCAAGCTCGAAGCCGACGGCGCCAAGGAGTCCGAGCTTCGCGCCCTACAGCGCGGTACCGAGAAGGAACTCGACGGCGTGCGTTCGCGCTTCGCCGAAGAGCGTGAGTTGGCCAAGCAGGCCTTCGACACCTTCGAAGGTCTCCACTCGCGTCAGATCATCGAAGACGAAGTGCTGTATCGCGAGATGGACTTTCGCTACGGCGAGTACTTCGAAGGCGGCATGGGTGCCGACGCGATCTTGCAACTCATCGACCGCATGAATTTGGACGACGAGGAGAAGGTCATGCGCGAGATGATCGACGCGAAGGACGGCCGCAAGCCGCTCTCCGCGCAGCGTCACGCCAAGTTCTTAAAGCGCTTGGCGATCGTGCAGTCCTTCAACCGTCGTGACGAGCACGGTCACCGACTGAACGACCCGCGCGCGATGATCTTGGAGGCCGTCCCGGTCATCCCGCCCGACCTGCGCCCGATGGTGCAGCTCGACGGTGGACGATTCGCTACGTCGGACCTCAACGACCTGTACCGTCGCGTGATCAACCGCAACAACCGTCTGAAGCGTCTGCTCGACCTCGGTGCGCCCGACATCATCGTGAACAACGAAAAGCGCATGCTCCAAGAGGCCGTGGACGCCCTCTTCGACAACGGCCGTCGCGGCCGCCCCGTCGCCGGTCAAAGTGGCCGACCCTTAAAGAGCCTCTCGGACATGTTGAANNTCGGGCCGTTCGGTCATCGTCGTCGGCCCGCAGTTGAAGCTCCACCAGTGCGGACTGCCCAAGATGATGGCCCTGGAACTCTTCAAGCCCTTCGTCATGAAGCGCCTCATCGAGACGCAGATGGCCCAGAACATCAAGAGCGCCAAGCGCATGGTCGAGCGTCGCAAGACCGTCGTGTGGGACGTGCTCGAAGAGGTCATTCGCGAGCACCCGGTGCTGTTGAACCGTGCCCCGACGCTCCACCGCCTGGGTATCCAGGCTTTCGAGCCGATCCTCGTCGACGGCAAGGCCATCCAGATCCACCCGTTGGTCTGCAAGGCCTTCAACGCCGACTTCGACGGTGACCAGATGGCCGTGCACGTACCCCTCTCGGCGGAGTCCCAGGCCGAGGCGCGCATCTTGATGCTCTCGACTAACAACATCTTCACCCCCGCCACCGGGCGACCGATCACGGAACCCGCCCAGGACATGGTCTACGGCGCGTACTACCTGACGCTCCCGATCGAAGAGAAGGTCGAACACCCCAAGGTCTACCGACACGTCTACTCCATCGAGAACGCCGTCTCGGACGGTCTGATCTCGCTGCGCGCGCCGATTGAGATTCGCCCCTTAGAGGGCAGCTCGCTCGACACGCGACTCGAATCGGCCGGCATCGAGGTAGAAGGCGCGGGACGTTCATTGATCACGACACCCGGACGGGTGCTCTTCAATGAGGCCCTGCCCTTCGGGTTCCGCTACGTGAACGAGCTCATCGGCAAGAACGCCGTGCCCATTGGCACGATCGTCGAAGAGATCTCGGCGAGTTACTCGCGCCAAGAGGTCGCCGAGTCCTTGGACGCGATCAAGTCGCTGGGCTTTCGCTTCGCGACCAAGTCGGGTCTGACCATCTCCATTGACGACATCGTCACGACGCCGGAGAAGGCCGCGATCTTGAACAAGTACGAGGAGCAGGCCGCCAAGGTCGAGACCAACTACCGACGCGGGGTCATCGTCGACGACGAGCGCCGTCAGCAAGAGATCGAGATCTGGACCAACGCCAACAAGGAGGTCGGTGACGCCACCGACCGCGCCATGAACGCGATCCCCGACAACCCGATCCGCCAGATGGTCGACTCGGGTGCTCGAGGCAACAGTCAGCAGATCCGTCAGATCGCCGCGATGAAGGGGTTGGTGTCCAACCCCCGTGGTGAGATGATTCCTCGTCCGATCAAGTCCTCCTTCCGTGAGGGCCTCTCGGTGCTCGAGTACTTCATCTCGACCCACGGCACCCGCAAGGGTCTCGGTGACACGGCGCTGCGCACCGCGGACTCGGGGTACCTGACGCGTCGACTCGTCGACGTCGCCCAGGAGCTCATCGTCAAGGAGTTCGACTGCGCGACCTCGAGGGGTATGTGGATCGAACACGTCGCGCCCGACACCCGGGCCCAGCGCGCCCACCTCGAGACCAAACTCTGGGGTCGCGTCGTGTCCGAGAGCGTCACGCTGTCGGACGGTTCGACCATCGAAGCGGGCACCATGTTGTTGATGGACGACGTCGAGCGACTGCGCGACGACGCGAGCGTGACGCGCGTACGCGTGCGCACGACGCTCACCTGTGACGCCATCCAGGGCGTGTGCGCGGCCTGTTACGGCCTCTCACTCGCCACCCACCAACTCGTCGAACTCGGCGAAGCGGTCGGCGTCATCGCCGCACAGTCCATCGGCGAGCCGGGCACGCAGTTGACCATGCGAACCTTCCACTCCGGTGGTGTGACCGAGAGCGACATCACCCACGGCTTGCCGCGCGTGGTCGAGCTCTTCGAAGCCCGTACGCCCAAGGGCGCCGCGGCGGTCGCGGAGTTCTCGGGCGCCGTGCGCGTTGAGTTGATCGGTCGCGAACGCAAGGTCACCATCGTTGGTGACGAGGGACAGGTCCAAGAAGAGTCCATCTCCATCGCGCGCCACCTCCTCATCGAGGACGGTCAGGAAGTCGAAGTCGGCACGCCGTTACACGACGGACCGCTGGACCCGAAGTTGATGATGAAGTTCCGTGGCACGCGCGAGACCCAGCAGTACCTCGTCGAAGAGGTGCAGAACGTCTACCGCGACCAGGGTGTGTCGATTCACGACAAGCACATCGAGTTGATCGTGCGCCAGATGACCCGTCGCGTGCAGATTGTCGACGCGGGCCTCAGCCACTGGTTGCCGGGCGCGCTCGTGGACGTGAAGCTCTTCAACGACACCAACGACGAGCTCGAGGCGAACGGCCAAGAGGCCGCCGACGGACGAGCCCAGTTGATGGGCATCACCAAGGCGTCGCTCGCCACGGACTCGTGGCTCTCGGCCGCCTCCTTCCAGGAGACGACCCGGGTCTTGACCGAGGCCGCCATCGAAGGCAAGCGCGACAACCTGGTGGGTCTGAAAGAGAACATCATCATCGGCAAGTTGATCCCCGCCGGTTCGGGGCTGGAGTACTACAACCAGCGCGAACTGCGTCTCGACATGCCCGACGCCGAGCTGTTGCCCGCCTGGGCGCAGGTCAGCGACGACGACCTCGACCTGGCGAGTCTGCTGGGCGAGCTCTCCTCCGATGACTCCTTCAGCGCGGACTTAACGGCGTTCCAGAACATCGGTACCGCCACCTACGACGAGTCCGCCCTGCCCGAGAACGACGCCATAAACCCCGAGGATCAACTCGGCGGCCAGGCGCTCTAGACGAGTAGGCCCGTCACCGCTCTCGCCGGGCGGTGACGGGCTTGCCGTACCGAGGCGAAATGTCGTAGGATTGACAGTCCGCCCGCAAGATGTTGCGGCGGGCGTCGAGATGTGCCAACGAGTTGTACCAACAAGAGAGGTTCCGCGTGCCCACAATCGCACAGTTGGTCCGAAAGGGTCGACAGGACAAGGTTTCAAAGACGAAGACGCCGGCCCTGAAGGGGGCCCCGCAGCGTCGTGGCGTGTGCACCCGCGTGCACACGGTCACACCCAAGAAGCCGAACTCCGCGTTGCGCAAGGTCGCCCGAGTACGCCTCACCTCCGGGGTCGAGGTCACGGCCTACATCCCCGGTGTCGGTCACAACCTCCAAGAGCACTCCATCGTCCTCGTGCGTGGGGGCCGTGTGAAGGACTTGCCCGGCGTGCGCTACAAGATCATCCGCGGCGCGCTCGACACCTCCGGTGTGCGCGACCGCAAGCAGGCCCGTAGTCGTTACGGCGCCAAGAGGGAGAAATAATGCCTCGTAAGGGCCCCGCCATTCGCCGTGACATCCCGGCCGACCCGATCTATAAGTCGGTGCTCGTCACCCAGGTCACCAACAAGATCCTCGAGCGCGGCAAGCGAACCATCGCCGAGCGCATTGTCTACACCGCACTTGAGCAGGTCGAACAGAAGACCGGCGGCGACCCGATCGCCACCTTGAAGCGCGCCTTGGAGAACGTCCGTCCCGAGTTGGAAGTGAAGTCCCGCCGCGTCGGGGGCACGACCTACCAGGTGCCCTTGGAAGTTCGCCCGCGTCGTGCGACGACGTTGGCCATAAGATGGCTAACCGACTTCGCGAAAAAGCGCCGTGAGAAGACCATGGCCGACCGTTTGGCCGGGGAGATCATCGACGCCAGCAACGGCGTGGGCGCGGCCGTCAAACGCCGCGAGGACGTGGCCAAAATGGCCGAGTCCAACAAGGCTTTTGCCCACTACCGCTGGTAGGACATAGAGAGTTTGTAAGGAAATGACCGCACGCGAGTACCCCCTCGACAAAGTTCGCAACATTGGCATCATGGCCCACATCGACGCGGGCAAGACAACGACCACCGAGCGAATCCTCTTCTACACCGGTAAGAACTACAAGATCGGTGAGGTCCACGACGGTGGCGCCACCATGGACTGGATGATCCAAGAACAAGAGCGCGGTATCACCATCACCTCCGCCGCCACCACCTGTTACTGGAACGGCAACCGCATCAACATCATCGACACCCCGGGCCACGTCGACTTCACCGTCGAAGTCGAGCGCTCACTGCGCGTGCTCGACGGTGCCGTCGCGGTCTTTGACGCCGTCGCCGGCGTCGAGCCTCAGACCGAGACTGTCTGGCGCCAGGCCAACAAGTACAACGTGCCGCGCATCTGCTTCGTGAACAAGATGGACCGCATCGGCGCGGACTTCTTCCGCTGCGTCGACATGATCGAAGACCGCCTCAACTGCGTGGCGGCGGTCATCCAGCTGCCCGTGGGCAGCGAGTCGAACTACCAGGGCATCGTCGACCTCACGACGATGAAGGCCATCCTCTACCACGACGACAAGGGCGAGACCTTTGACACCGTTGAGGTCCCCGAGAACTTGCGGGCCCAGGCGGAGGAGTACCGCACCAAGCTGCTCGACGTCTTGACGACCTTCGACGACAATCTGCTGGAGAAGGTCCTGGGTGACGAGGACGTCACGCACGAGGACATCCGCCGCGCGCTGCGTCGTGGGACCCTGGAGGGCCACTGCGTGCCGATCCTCAACGGTTCGGCCTTCAAGAACAAGGGTGTCCAACCCATGCTCGACGCGGTGGTGGACTTCTTGCCGTCCCCGGTCGACCTGCCCCCGACCCAGGGCACCAAGCCCGGCAAGGACGAGGTCGTCGAGCGAAAGCCCGACGACGCCGAGCCCTTCTCCGCCCTGGCTTTTAAGATCATGACCGACCCCTTCGTCGGCAAGCTCACCTACCTGCGCGTCTACTCCGGTTCCTTGGAGAAGGGCGACACGGTGATCAACACCACCAAGGGCTCCAAGCGCGAGCGACTCGGTCGACTGCTGCTCATGCACGCGAACAACCGCGAGGACTTAGACACCATCCGCACCGGCGACATCGTCGCCGCCGTGGGACTGAAGCAGGTCACCACCGGTGACACGCTCTCGGACCCGAACCAGCCGATCCAACTCGAAACGCTGACGTTCCCCGAGCCCGTCATCCACGTGGCCGTCGAACCCAAGACCAAGGCCGACCAGGAGAAACTCGGTAAGGCGCTCTACGCGCTCTCCGAAGAGGACCCGACGTTCCGCGTGCGCACCGACCAAGAGACCGGCCAGACCGTCATCTCGGGAATGGGCGAGTTGCACCTAGAGGTGCTGGTGGACCGGATGTTGCGCGAGTTCTCCGTCGACGCCAACGTCGGCAAACCCCAAGTGGCCTACCGCGAGACGATCCGTAAGAAGGTCGAAAAAGTCGAAGAGAAGTACGTGCGCCAGACCGGTGGTAAGGGTCAGTACGGCCACGTGGTGATCACCGTCGAGCCGACGGGTCCCGGTGGGGGCTACGAGTTCTTAGACGAGATCAGCGGTGGCGTGATCCCCAAGGAGTACATCCAGCCCGTCAACCAGGGCATCACCGAGGCCCTCACCTCGGGCGTGCTCGCGGGATACCCCATGGTGGACCTACGCGTGCGACTGACCTTTGGTAGCTACCACGACGTCGACTCCTCGGAGATGGCCTTCAAGATCGCGGGATCGATCGCGGTCAAAAAGGCCACGCGACTCGCCAGCCCGGTGCTCTTAGAGCCCGTGATGAGCGTCGAGGTCGTCACCCCCGAGGACTACATGGGCGACGTGATCGGCGACCTGTCGTCGCGTCGAGGTCGCATCGAGGGCATGGAAGCGCTCGGCAATAACCAAGTGATTAAAAGCCTTGTGCCGTTGGCTGACATGTTCGGCTACGCTACTGA
>PKZN01000050.1 GCA_003133075.1 Acidimicrobiaceae bacterium
GGCCTGGATGATGAGGTAGTTGTTCTGGTACGTCGCGGGCGCCGTCGGGTCGTCGCTGTCAACTTTCACGCGTCGGTACTTCGCGCAGAGTCGAGTGAAGTTGTCCATCACCGCGGTCGCCGGGGTGATCGGGTACCACGCTGCGACCGTGGCCCCCGCGTAGAGACATCCCAACGCCGCAGCGGTGTTGCCGTCAATGAGAATCGAGTCCGCGTTCGCGTTCATCGCTTCCAAGCGAAACGACAGCGGGCAGTCGAAGTGTTCGCTGGCGTAGTCGTAGCCGAGACGAAGGGCGCGCTGGTTCGAGTCGAGCAGCGAGGCGTTGCGCGAGAACGTTTCGGTGAGCAGCGTCGACGCGATGTCGAGGTCGATGCCGGTCAACGCGACGATGGCGCCGGCGTAGACGATGTTCTTCATCAAGATGCGCTCGCGGGGCTTCGCGAAGTTCTCCAGACATATCGTTGCTAATGGCACGCCGAGGAAGTTGACGTCACCGCGTTCGAGGTCGGGGTCGAGCGGCCAGGAGGAGTCGTAGAGCAGGTAGCCCCCCGAGGCGGTCTCGGCGATGTCGGCGGCGTAGGTTTGGGCGTTCATCGCTACGACCAGGTCGTAGTCGAGAGCGCGGGCCGTATAGCCCGAGGCGTTGACGCGGATTTCGTACCAGGTTGGTAGGCCCTGGATGTTCGAGGGGAAGAGATTCTTGCCAGAGACCGGCACCCCCATGCGAAATATCGCCTGCACCAACAGGCTGTTCGCACTGGCCGAGCCCGTGCCGTTGACNNATCGAACAGTTCCATATCCCACGCCGCCGTCGGACAGCGCTCGGCGCAGAGACCACAGTGCACGCAGACGTTCTCGTCCTTGATCATGACGCGCCCCGTCTGGGGCAACGGCTCAGAGACGTAGAGGTCTTGGAGGAGATTGGTGGCGGGCGCGAGGAGTCGACGTCGCAGGTCGGCCTCGTCGCCGTTGCTCGTGATCGTGAGACACTGCACTGGGCAGATATCGAGACACGCGTCGCATTCGATGCAGAGTGATGCCGTGAACGCGGTCTCGACGTCACAGTTCAAACAGCGCTGTACCTCACGAGCCGTCTGCTCGGCGCTGAAGCCGAGTTCGACCTCCAGGTTGAGCGATTCGAAACGCTTGGTCAACTCGACGTGGGTCATCTTCTGGCGACTCGAGGGGTTGTAGTCGTTGTGGTAACTCCACTCGCTCATGCCCATCTTCTGGCTCACTANNATTGAGATCGCGGCCTCGTGACCGTGAGCGACGGCCCAGATGATGTTCTTCGGGCCCCAGGCGGCGTCACCGCCGAAGAAGACGCCCGGCACGCTCGAGACCATGGTCGTCTCGTCCACCACGGGCATGTCCCACTCGCCGAACGTCATCCCCAGGTCGCGCTCGATCCAGGGGAAGGTGTTCTCCTGTCCAATCGCCAGAATCACGTCGTCACAGGGGATCACGACCGTGTTCACGGTCGTCGAACGCGCGGCCCCCTCGTCCCATTCGAGGACCTCGAACTCCATACCAACGAGACGACCCTCTTCGAGCACGAAGCGTGTGGGCGCGTGGTTGACGAGGATCTCGACTCCCTCTTCTTCCGCGTCGTCGAGCTCCCACGGCGACGCCTTGAAGAAAGGCCGAGGTCGCCTCGCCATGACCTTGATGTCGCGGCCGCCGAGTCGGCGAGACGTTCGACAGCAGTCCATCGCGGTATTGCCAACGCCGATGATCAACACTCGTTCGCCGATCTCACTCACGTGCCCGAAGGCCACCGACTCGAGCCAGTCGATGCCGATGTAGATGTGGGTGTCGCCGACTTCGTCGTGTCGCCCGGGTAGGTCGAGTTCCTTGCCCCGCGGCGCCCCGACGCCTACGAATACCGCGTCGAATCCCTCACTGAGGAGACCGCGAAGACTGGTCACGGGCGAGTTGTATCGAATCTCGACGCCCATGTCCAAGATGACCTGGGTCTCGTCGGCGAGGACTTCTTCCGGCAAACGGAACGATGGGATGTTGGACCGCATGAGTCCGCCGGGCTTGTCGTACTGCTCGAAGATTGTGACCTCGTAGCCAATGGGCATGAGGTCATTCGCGACGGTGAGCGACGCGGGTCCCGCCCCGATACAGGCGACGCGTTTACCGTTCTTCTCTATCGGGATCTGCGGCAATCGGTCAGTGATGTCGCCTTTCAGGTCGGCGGCCACGCGCTTGAGTCGACAGATCGCGACGGGCGCGCCGTCTACTCGCTCGCGACGACAGGCCGGCTCGCACGGACGGTCGCAGGTCCGGCCGAGGATGCCCGGAAACACGTTGGACTCACGGTTCAACATGTAGGCGTCGTCGAAGCGACCCTGGGCAATCAGGCGGATGTAGCCCGGGACGTTGGTGTGGGCGGGACAAGCCCACTGACAGTCGACCACTTTATGGAAGTAGTCGGGACCTTGAGTGTCCGTCGGCTCCACGCAGTATCCCCCCTTAAGCAGGCCCACGGCAGCCAAACTACGAACGCGTGCATAGGTCCTTCGGTTTCACCATACTTCGTCCACTCTCAGCCATTGGAGCACCAACGCCACCCGAAAGCGCCGGTCGTCGCGTGTTTCGTGTTGACGCGTGACGGGCGCCACCTAGGGTTTGTCCATCGGCACCTCAGGGCTTTCGAGCAGCGGAGAACTTCAGCGCATCATGGACGCGGCGCGTGCGCCCGAGTGGAGTCTCACCATTGGTCAGCGCGGCCAGATCATGGCGACGAGGGACTCGGGCCAGATTGGCCTGCCCTGGGTGGTGCTCGCTTCGCGCGCGGGCAAAGGTCTGCGGGTCTCGAAGTATCAGCCGGGTGATGACCTCGACGTCGAGGGCGACGTCGTCGCCGAACTCAAGGGGAATCCTCGAGAGATGGGGCGCCAACTTCGCGACGTGCTCTGCGACATTGAACTGAGCGACTAGGACACCACGTCGCAGTTCACGGCCACGCGGGCGGGGATGAACTGCCTTGCTCTTCGAGTTCATAGTGACCGTGGAGATCGACGCTTCGTGACTCGTTGTCGAGCACTTCACAGTCCGCGAATTCAACCGGGGCGAGGGTCCCGCCCCCGTAGATCGAGGCGACACTCTGACAGTCGGCGTCGCGGTACTTGAACCAGAGGTCCTCCGACGTCACGAAGGAGCGGCGCTGGGTGGCGCCGTCGAGCACTCTGAAGAGCAGCGCCACCTCGACGTTGATGCGATGATCGGTGGCGAGCAGTTGGCCTTCGGCGCAGCCCTCCAGGCCGACCGTCGTTTCGTGGTTGCACGGGAGAACTGTGAATTTCTCGCGTATCACTGGCGGCGAGAGTTTTCCTGTAGCGCCGGACGCGCTCGCCGCGAGCGCGGTAATCGTCAGTGCGAGCACGAGGCTAAACCCGAGGGCTCTTCGAGCACTCGAGGGCGCCCGAGTCGCTAGAACCAGTGCCACTGCGAGAGCGGCCAGATCTTTACGAAGGCCTTGCCGATGATGTCCGAACGTGGCACGGTGCCCCAGGTCCGCGAGTCGCACGAATCAGCGTGGTTGTCGCCCATCATGAAGTACTGACCAGCGGGCACGGTGAAGTTATGGATTGCGCCGTCGGCGCCCAAGGCGGGGAAGTGCGACCACTTCTGCTGCAACTTCACCCCGTTGATGTAGATCGTGTTGCCCTTCGTACTCAACACGTCGCCGGGCACACCGATGACACGCTTGACGAGGTCGGCTATGTCGTCACCACAGTCCTTCGCCACCGCGGGCGGCGCTTTGAAGACGACGATGTCGCCCACGTTGATGGTGCCGAAGTCGACGCTCAGTTTGTTAACCAGGATTCGATTGCCGATGTCGAGCGTCGGGCGCATCGAACCCGAGGGTATGGAGTACTCCTGGACGACGTAGGTGCGCACGAGGAACGAGACCACGACCGCAGCGATCAAGACAATCAGCCACTCGAGGAACCCTCGTCGCTTCGACTTCGTGGGTGGTACGACCGGCACCTCTTCGGTCGGCTCCTTCAGGTCAAAGGTCACTCCGCAACCCTAGAGCGCGAGGTCGTGGCGGCGCGTTCGGGTGGCGCGAAGCGTGCCTGATCAGGCGGAGGGCCGAGGGTCGCGGGGCGACGTCGAATCAAGGACGTCGAGGGCGATCTCTCCGTCGAGCATCTCCTCGACGCCGTGGGCCGCTTCGATGGCGAGCTCGTTGTGAGCGGGTGACGCGGCGAGAGGGCGAGGACGTCCGAGCCGGCTCGCGACGAGGCCGGCGAGTACCGTCGTCGAACCGATGTACCACCAGAGGTGATCGAAGTTGTGCAGGGCCTGTGCGGTGCTCGTCGGGGTGCCGAGGATCACGACGAGGATCGCGACACCGAGGGCGCCGCCCACCTGGCGCGCGGTCTGGTTGACGGCGCTGCCGACTGAGTACCGCGCGGCTTCGAGGCTCGAGACCGCGGCGGCGCTGACGACCGGAAACGTCAAAGCGACCCCGAGTCCGACGATCAACGTGCCCGGTAGCCAGACACTCGGATAGTCCGGCGTCGTGGTGACGCGCCACAGGTACCAGGCGATCCCGAGTGTGAAGATACCCAACCCACTCATAATCACGTTGCGAAACCCAACCCGCACCGCTAACTTGCCGGCGCTGCCCGACACCAGGGCCACGACTAATGGACCCGGGGTCACCGAGAGACCAGCGTCGAGGATGGAGTAGTGCCAGACGCTCGTCAAGAACAAGATATTCCCGAGCAGCATCGCGAAAAAGCCCATCGAGTAGAGCAGCATCGTCGTATTGGCCACTGAGAATGTCCTCGCGCGAAAGAGCGTCAGGTCGAGTACCGGCTCCTCGTGGTGCACCGAGCGAAGTAAAAAGCTCGCGAACAAGATGACTGCCGCGACGAAACCGCCGATGATCCGTGCGTTGGACCAGCCCCAGCTCGGCCCCTCGGAGATTGCCAGCACCAGTAGTGCCAACGCCGCGCTGAGGAGGATCACGCCTGGGAAGTCGGGACTGGTTGACGATCCGGTGCCGGAGGACTTCGCGAGGACGCGACGTCCGACGAGCCAGGCGATCAGCCCGACTGGCAAGTTGACGTAGAAGGCGGCGCGCCAACTAAAGGCGGTGATGAGGACCGCCCCGAGCGAGGGGCCCGTCGCGACCGCCAGTGCGCCAATGCCGCCCCAGAGGGAGACGATCTGCGAACGCTTCTCCTTCGGGTACGCGCCGAGCAGTAGACCGAGCGACGACGGGAGCACCGCGGCGGCACCGACACCTTGTACGACGCGACCCATGATCAAGGTCGCGACGGAGGGTGCGACGCCGCAGAGTAACGAACCCACACAGAACAGTCCGAGCCCGAAGAAGAACACCCGTCGGCTCCCGAGACGATCGGCCGTACGGCCCGCGACAACGAGCAAGGAACCAAAGACAATCGAGTAGCCCGTGATGACCCACGACAGGCTCGCGCGAGTGTCGTGGGAGAAGGCGCGCTCGAGGGCCGGGAACGCGACGTTAACGATCGAGAGATCGAGTGACGCCATGAACGCACCGAGTGCGGTGACGATGAAGATCGCCCGTCGGCGCCGAGCGGTGACCTCGGCGGCGTCTAAGTCCGTAGCAGTCAGTTCTGTCATGAAACTTAGAGTACATGGTTGCGTAGCATGATGCAACTGACTAGGCTCGTTCCATGGAACGAAAGAGTTTTTCAACCATGGACTGTTCCGTGGCCCAGTGCCTCGAGGTCATTGGTGAGTGGTGGAGCATGCTCGTCGTGCGCGACACCTTCATGGGGGTGACCCGCTTCGAGGACTTCCAACGACGTCTCGGGATCTCTCGCAATATTCTCCACGACCGACTGACCTCGCTCATCGAGGCCGGCGTGCTGGTTCGCGTCGCCTACAGCGAACACCCGCTTCGCTACGACTACAAGTTGACCAAAAAAGGCCGCGACCTCTGGCCGGTGTTGACGGCCATGCGCCAATGGGGCGACGCGTACGCGGCGCCGTCTGGCCCGCCGATTGAACTCGTCCACCAGGGCTGCGGCGAAGTGACGCACGCCGAACTGACCTGTGCGTGGTGCGGCGAACGACTGACCTATAAGAACGTGAAGGCCGTCCCCGGACCCGGACGCGACGGGCGGATGTTGCTCACGTCGTAGTTTCCTCGTTCGTCGCGCTCGGCGGGGGTGAGGTACTGGGCGGGAAGTGACCCTCGTCGGCGCCGACAACCTTGCCAATGTTCGAGACGTGAAGGTGTATCTCTTCCAAAAGATCCGTAGCGCTCTTCACGGCTTCGGTCAACGCCGTGTTCTCTTGAATCAACTTCTTGATGTCGTCGGTGTTCGTCGAGGTGTGTAGCGCCACTTCAGAAGAGATCGCGTCGGATCGCTTGGCGGCAATCAACAGGGCGGCCGCCTGGACGCCGGCCATCATCGAGAGGAAGAGGTTCAACAAGATGTAGGGGTAGGGGTCGAAGGCCTTGTGGTGCAAGACGTGCTCGAACAAGACGGTGTTGACGAGCGCCCACGCGATCATCACGGCGAAGAAGCCGAAGACGAAGCCCCACGAACCCATCATGTTGCGCATGCGGTCGGCCGCCCGCTCGCCTCGCGTGAGNNACCTGGTGGATCTCGAGGTGATGGCGCTCAAAGCCCACCGCCGAGCCGGCCATGTAGAGCCGCCACACCCGAGCCCGCTCGGCCCCGACTTCCTCGACCGCTTCGTCGAAACGCTTCATGAGGTTGTCGACCCATCGCCGCAGCGTGAGGGCGTAGTGCTCGCGCAAGCTCTCGACGTGACGCACCTCGAATCCGTGGGCCTGGAACATCGAGACCATCGTGCCGACCTCGTGGAGTTCGCCGTCAGGAAAGACGTAGCGATTGATGAACGCGCTGCCCGTTTTCGATGGTCCGCTCAGTCCGAGGGCGATCTGTATCTGGCGGTTCAACTCCGAGACCCGAGTGGGTTGGGGGTCATCGTCGTGCGAGACGGGTTTGCCGATGGCGTGATTGAGGAACCGCCCCCCCGGGACCAGGAGGTCCCAGATGAGTTGGGTGTAGTTGGGCAGGGACTTTCGCCCCACGTGCTCGGACATGCCGATAGAACTCACCGCGTCAAAGGGTCCGTCGGTGATGTCGCGAAAGTCCTGCAGGCGAAACTCGACGAGATCACTGACTCCCGCGAGTCGAGCCTGCTCGGTGGCGTAGGCCCGCTGCGGTTCCGAGAGCGTGACCCCCACGACACGCGCCCCGTAGTTGCGCGCGGCGTGAATGCCCATCGCACCCCAGCCACAGCCCACGTCGAGTAGCCGGGTGCCCTCTTTGAGGTCCAACTTGCGCGCGACCAGGTCAACCTTGCGGGCCTGGGCCTGCTCGAGGGTGTCGCCGGCGTGGGCAAAGACCGCGCACGAGTACGTCATCGAGGGTCCGAGCACCATCTCGTAGAAGCGGTTCGACACGTCGTAGTGGTGCGTGACCGACTCGCGGTCGCGATTCTTCGAGTGCAAAGCTCCTCGCGGTCGCGCCTCGACCGCGGGCGGCGCGATCGGTCGCAGGGCGGATGCTCCCACCACGGCGAGCACGGATCGGACGTTGTTGAGGTTGAGGAGCTGTCGAAGCGGTGGGAGGGAGAGTTCGAAGAAGGGATCCAAGTCCCCGTCAAGGTCGATGTCGCCCGCGACGTAGGCGCGCGCGAGTCCTAACTCGCCCGGATGGGTCAACACTCGCGTGATGGCGTCGCGCGAGAGGATCCGTAAGGTCATCTCGTTCGCCGAAGAGACCACGGTCGGTTCGGCAACGCTGCCGTCGTAGGCCTCAACGCGAAAAGGAAGTTGGCCGTCAAAGACATTGGCGACGAAGGTGGCGACGTTCAACATGCTCCTTTCCACGCTCGTGCGGGCAGCGGTACTGACTCCCGTCGTACTTTTTACCAGGAACTTTGACTCGGTGACACGGAGAAAGTCCTCAGAAGCGCCGTGGCTGCGCCGTCACCGCGTCGCGGACCGCCCGCCAACGTCGCGCCGCCTCGTGCCAGGCCCGTTCTCGAATTCGGCGAAACGGGCTCCGATACACTGCGAATATCAGCCACGACACGACCAGTTACCTCGACTGACACGCCGTTTTGAGGAAGTAGCAGCTCATGGATACTGGAATAGTTCTCGCCGTCATCGCCGCCATCATCGTGCTCTTGGTCATCGTGACGATCTCCAAGTCCGTGCGCATCGTCCAACAGGGTTTCGAGGGCGTGGTGACACGCTTTGGTGAGTTCAAGGACATCAAGAACCCCGGGTTGACCTTCATCTTCCCCTTCATTGAGGTCATGAAGATCATCGACGTGCGCGAGACACCACGAACCGGTGACCGCCAGCAGGTCATCACCCGCGACAACGTCGCGGTGATCGTGAACGCGACGATCTTCTCCCAAGTCGTCGACGTGCGTCTCGCGCTCTTTACGAACTCGGACTATCTGGTCAGCGTGGACAACCTCGCGCGTACCTCGGTGCGAGCGGTCTTTGGCTCGATCAGTCTCGATGAGGCCTTC
>PKZN01000005.1 GCA_003133075.1 Acidimicrobiaceae bacterium
GTGTGCGAAGAGTGATTAGTGCAGGCTGTACTTGACCGAGGCGCGCTTCCCATTCGCGAAGATCAGGGAAAGCACCTTCACGCCGGGCTTCGATGAACCAGTCACGGTGATGGTCAGCGAGAGCGACTTGCCGCTGTCACGCGTGACGACTGCCTTAAAGCCCGCGACGTTGCTGATCGCCTTGGGACGACCGGAGAAGTTGTAGCCGGAGATGGTTATATGTGCCGTCTTGCCGAGGGTGATGACGCCCGCTTCGCGCAACGCCTTCGGTGCCGACGAGATGGTGATTGTCGTCGCGGCCGACGTGGCGACCGCGTACGGTGCCGCAGCCGCCTTGGTAGCGGTCACGATGCAGGTGCCACCAGCCGTGGCGCTCAGGACACCAGTGGTGATTGCACATCCAGTCGCCGTTCCGTTGGTCACGGTGAAGGTGACGGCACCGGTTCCTGATCCCCCGCTCACGACAAGCGTGATAGGCGAGTCGAGGTAGCCGGAGGTACTCGTGATGGCGAGGGCGACTTGGGGCTGTCCGACCTGCACGGACGCCGTCGCGGAGACAATGATCCGCGTCGTGTCCGTCGCGGTTAAGACACACGCACCCGTGGTGGCGAACTCAACCGTCGAGAACGTCGCAAGTCCGGCGACCGCCGTGACAGCTACCGGCGCCGCGAGGCAAGCAGAGCTAAGCGTTATGAGGTCAGTCGAACCGTTGCCGGTGGTGTCGACGTTGCCGCTGGCATCCTCGACCCCGACCTTGAACGCCGTGACGACCGTGCCGGTGGTCAGCACACTCGCTGGCGGAGCGACGGTGTAAGCGAGCTTGGCGGGCGTGCCACCGGAGACCGCGACCGCAGAACTCGTTGCGGGAGTGAATCCGGTGTCACCGGCCGTCGTGTCGGTCGCGATGAGCGGGCAGTTACCAACCTGATTGATGCTCAGCGCGCTGAACGAAGCGACACCGGCAGCCTCAAGCGCACTGGTTTGTCCCCCAAGCGTGCATGAACTCGTTATCGCAATCGTGTCGGCGGAACCGGTACCTGAAGTAATGACGTTGCTGTACTGGTCTTCCGTCGAGACTTTGAAGAGCGTCAGCGCCACGTTGTCAGATGCGGTCGCGGGCGGCGCGGTGGTAAATGCCAACTTTGTCGCCGCGGTAGGCGTCACCGCGATAGCCGTGCTGTTTATGGTGCCGCTGTCACCCGCCGACGTGTCAGTGGCGGTAAGCGTGCACGACGTCCCGGTATCGATGACGACGTTAGTGAACGCGGCGGTCCCAGCAGTGGCTGCCTCGGTGAGCGTCGATCCACCACTGAAGGTGCACGTCGATGAGATAACAATGGTGTCAGTCGGCGAACCGCCGGCGGTGATATTCACACTAAAACTCGCAAGCGTCGCGCCCGCAGTGGTGGTTGCCGTAGGTTCTGGCGAAAAGGTCAAAGTTGAAGCGGCGGCCGATGCGGGCAGGACACCGACGAGCGTCACGCCGCCGAGCAAAAGCACGGTACCGAGACCGGCCCCGAGCAGCGACTTCGCTCTCGAAGAAATTGATCGGTGATTTTCTTTGGTTCGACTTGCGGTGCTCATGAAGAGTCTCCTCTGAAAAGGGAATTGGAAAGCCACGCTTTCGTGACTCGCCCCATGTCAATGGTAATGACGCCTCTACGCAATATCGTGAACTTCTCTTTACCTTTTCGTTACGAAACGCATATTCACATCACACTTTGAGGAAACAAAACGCGATATTTAAGTTCGTAGTCAGGTCTTTGTGATTGAACGCGACTCAAAGCCAGATACGTGCCATGCCTCACCGAAATGAGCTTCAGTTTACCGCAGCCTTGCGGTAACAGGACTTGAGATGCTTCTTTCGCGCGCCTTCCTTATCCGAGGCGCAGCACGCGAGCGGCATTGTCCCTAAGGATCAGCGGACGCACCTCGTCGGCGAAGTCGAGGCCCTCGAAGTCTCGAAGCCAGCGCTCCGGGGTGATGACCGGAAAGTCCGATCCGAAGAGGAACTTCTCGCGCAGGTACGAACTCGCCGCTCGCAGGAGTCCCGCGGGGAAGTACTTCGGCGACCATCCCGAAAGGTCGATGAAGACGTTGGACTTGTGCGTTGCCATGGCCATCGCGTTCTCGTACCAGGGCATCCCCGCGTGCGCGAGTATCAACGTCAGTCCGGGAAAGTCCGCCGCCACCTCATCGAGCAAGAGGGGATCTGAGAGGGCGAGCTTGATGCCCCGCCCCCCGGGCAGGCCCGCGCCGATGCCGGTCTGGCCCGTGTGGAAGATCACCGGGACGTCCAAACTCTCTAACAGTTCATATAGCCGGTAGTACTCAGGCGCGTTAGGACGGAAGTCCTGCAGACTCGGATGAAACTTAAAGCCACGTACCCCGTGGTCTTCGACGAGACCACGCGCGGTCTCGAGTGCGCTCGCACTATGGGGATCGACTGAACCGAAGGGAATCAGCACGTCGGAGAACTCTCTCGCGGCGTCGGCGACCTCCGCGCTCGAGATCGCGGCGTGACCGGTGGCCGTGGTCGCGTCAACGGTGAACACGACGGCCGCCATGTTGAGTGAGCGGTAGCGCTCCGCAATCACCGCCAGGAGCGGTGCGCGGTCCTCACCCGACTTGAAGTACTTGGCCGACGCGTCCAGGAGCTCTTGGTCGAGAGAGAAATGGCCGTGCTCGTCCTGTTCGACGTGGACGTGCACGTCAATCGCCGTCAAAGCCTTTACGTCAATGCCGACCTGTGTCACACGTCCTCCCAGAGTGTCGAGTAGCTCTCGGCGCCGAGCAAGTCGCGCGAAATGATCATGCGCTGGGTCTCGCTCGTTCCTTCACCAATGCGCCGAATACGCAGTTCGCGGTACCAGCGCTCAAAGGGCAAGTCCTTCGACATCCCCCAGGCGCCGAAGAGCTGCATCGAACGGTCCACCACCCGCGCACTCGCTTCGGTCGCCGATATCTTCGCCAGCGCGGTCTGCCGGCGAAAACTGAGGCCCTGGTCGGCTCGCGACGCGGCGTGGAGCACCATCAGCGCGGCGCTGTGGATGTCGAGGTCATTGTCACAGAGCATCCACTGGATACCTTCGTGTTCGGCGAGCGTCTTGCCGAACACGACGCGATGCTTCACGTGTTCGAGCACCAGCGCCTGGGACTTCATCGCGAGCCCCACGCACGCGGCCGAGTAGGGAATCCGGATCTTCACCAGCGCTGCGGCGGCCAGGGCGAACCCGCCACCCTCTACGCCGATGAGATTCTCGTTGGGTATGCGCATCGCGTTGAAGCGAATCTCGCTGGGCGTCGTGCCCGAGCGCAGGGTGTGGATCGCTCGCACGACTTCATAACCCGGGGTGTTCGTCTCCACGACGAAACACGTGATGCCACTTCGCCCGGGCCCACCGGTTCGAGCGAACACCAGACCGAAGTCGGCGCGATGCGCCTCGCCGATGAACACTTTCGAGCCGGTGAGGATCCAGTCGTTGCCGTCACGCGTGGCGGTCGTGGTGATCGACCTCGCCGG
>PKZN01000088.1:0-206 GCA_003133075.1 Acidimicrobiaceae bacterium
ATTGGATAGGTCGTGCTCGGCAGCAACTGGGTGTAAAAACCGACCGTCAAGTCTTCGACCGGGTCCACCCAGAACGCCGTCGATGCCGCACCGCCCCAGGCGAACGTGCCCTCGGAGATCAGGGACTTGTTCTTGCGACGATCAGTGACGACCGACATTCCGAAACCAAAACCCACACCGGCGTAACTGGACTCAGAAAAGGAGTC
>PKZN01000088.1:231-4079 GCA_003133075.1 Acidimicrobiaceae bacterium
GTAGGCGGTGGCCTCCCCGTTCACGGGTACGTACAGCATGGCGAGGCGGTCCACCTTTTCTGGTGGACACCACCATTCGGTGTCGGCCATGGCGAGCGGGTCGAAGATTCGTTCCTTCATGAAGACGTCGAGCCGCTGTCCGCTCCAGATCTCAACGAGGCGACCGAGCACGTCAAAGGAGACCGAGTAGTTCCACTTCGATCCCGGTTCAAACACGAGCGGACTCGTGCACCAGTCGTCGACCGCTTCGGCCAACGTGGCGCCGGGCTTGAAAGCGAATTCGTAGCCCTTCTTCCGGTAGATGGCGTCGACGTTATGGCTGTATTGAAACCCGTAGGTGAGGCCGCTCGTGTGCATCAAGAGGTGGTGTATCCGCACCGGCTCCACGGCGGGCACCGTGTCGGGGCTCGTCGGTGATCCCCCCGACCACACCCGCGAATCGCGCAGGGACTCGATCCACGTACCCGCTTCGTCGTTGAGGTCGAAGAGGCCTTCCTCATAGAGCATCATCACCGCCACCGCGGTCACGGGTTTGGTCATGGAGTAGATCCGCCAGATGGTGTCGTCGGCGACGTCCAGCCCACGCTCGCGGTCGCGGTGTCCTCCGCGGCCGGCCCACGCGAGTTGCCCGCCGCGCGAGATCGTCGCCAGCCAGCCCGCCAAACGGCGATCCTCGACGTATCTATCAAAATGCGGAGCGATGCGCGCGAGTCGCTCGGGAGAGAAGCCAAAGGCCCGCGGGTCATCACCAACCTTGAGTATCGACATGTCCACCTCTCCTTGATGTGAGATTACGTGAGCGGAGGGGCGACCAACGTGCGCTCCAGGGCGCGTCGCAGCACGTCGAGGGCGCTAATCGTGCTGTACGCGCGCACGCGAGGCCGGTCGCCGGGTAGGTGCAGACGGACACTGGAGCACTCGCCGTCGAGGTCGAGCCCCACGAACACGGTGCCGGCCGGCTGGCCGTCTTGTTCCTCGGGACCCGCGACCCCGGTGACGCTGAGTCCGACGTCGGACTTCAGCAGTCGTCGAACGCCACTGGCCATCGCTTCGGCGGCGGCCGCGCTCACGACTGGTCCCTCGGGCACACCCAGGACGTCGAACTTCACTTCTGACGCGTAACTCACCACGCCACCGCGAAACCACGCGGACGCTCCAGGTACGTTCACGAGTCGACTCGCGATGAGCCCACCCGTCAAGGACTCCGCCACGGCGAGGGTCTTGCCCCGCGCCTGGAGCTGCGCGGCGACGACGTGTTCCATCGACTGGTCGTCGACACCGAAGATGATCTCGCCGAGTTTCGTCTCGATCATCGCGCGCACGGTCTTCTCCTCGCCCGCCAGCAGTGCCTCGGCCTGCGCGTCGTCTTCACCGCGCGCCGTCAAGCGCACCTTGATGCCTTCGATGCCCGAGGCCAGGAACGCAATCGTCACCCCGCCCCCTTCGGCCAGCGCGTCGAAGCGCTCGGCGACCGCTTCGGCTAACGCCGACTCACTCGCCCCCCACGTGCGCAGGACGCGAGAACGAATCACCGAGGTCTCGCCGGCTTGACGTTGACGCTCCAACAAGTCGGGCAAAATGGCGCGCTCGAACATATCGCTCATCTCATAGGGCACGCCGGGCACCGCGTAGACGACCTTCTGGCCGACACGACAGATCAGACCCGGCGCCGTGCCCCGGGTCTGGGGGATGATCGCCGCGCCGCGTGGCACGTCCGCCTGGAGGAGGTTGTTGTCGGGCATCGTGCGCCCCCGCGTTTCGAACATCGTGCGAATAGTCGCCACCAACGCGTCGTCGCGATCGAGGGGTACGTTCATCACCTCAGCCAGCGCCGCGCGGGTGATGTCGTCTTGCGTGGGACCGAGTCCCCCGCAGACGATCATCGCGTCACTGCGCGCGAGTGCGGTACGAAAGGCCAACACGATGCGTTCGTGGTTGTCCCCGACGTGCTGGTGGAAGTGNNCGATTCGAGTGGTAGTACTGCCAGCCGGTGTAGAGCGTCATGGCGACCGCCAACCAGATGGTCACGAAGGCGAACACCGGGTGATGCCCGGTGAAGGGCAGCACGCAAAAGGCAATGGCCCAGTCCTGGACGAAGGTCTTCCACTTCGCCAGGCGACTCGCGGGGATCGAGACGCCGTGCTTCGCCGATCGTGCGCGGTAGACACTCATGCCGATTTCGCGCAAGGTAATGAGGATCGCCGGCGCGACGAAGAACGTCAACCCGTGGGGCCTCGAGATGATCATCGCGTAGAGCGCGCCGAGCACGACGACCTTGTCGGCCAAGGGGTCGAGGAACGCACCCGAGGTGGTGGTGCCGTGTCGACGCGCGACGATGCCGTCGAAGTAGTCCGACGCACCCACCACCAGCCCGACCGCCACCGTCCACCAACTGATGCGGTCGAAGATGATGAGGTAGATGAAAAATGGCGCGGCGACGAGACGAAATGCCGTCATGAGATTCGCCGGGGTGAGCAGCGCGCTCGGACCGTAGGTGTGCTCGCTACTCACAGACGACCGCCTCGACGTCGGTGCCGTGGCTCGCCACGATCTCACACTCCACCATCGACCCCACCATAAGAGCCGGGTCTACCATCACGACGCCGTCGATCTCGGGACACTCGCGCACGCTGCGACCAACGCCGGGTGCGTCCACCAGAATCCGCTGGCGAGTGCCGACCAACAGGTCGCGCTTCTTCGCCGTGATCGTGTCCTGGAGTTCGGAGACCTCGCGCAGGCGTTCGAGCGCGAGCTCGTGGCTGACGGGCGCGTCGAGGTCGTTCGCGTAGGTGCCCACCTCGGAGGAGAACGTGAAGAACCCGGCCCAGTCCAACTGTGCCGCTTCGATGAACTCGAGCAGCACTCGCTGGTCGTCCTCGGTCTCACCGGGATAGCCCAGGATGAACGACGAGCGGAAGGTCGCGTCGGGCTCAACGCGACGAATGGCGGCGATGCGCTCTAAGAACCGGTCCCCGTCGCCCCAGCGACGCATCGCGCGCAACATGGGCCGCGACGCGTGCTGCAAGGAGAGGTCGAAGTAGGGCACATTCGTCGCGAGGATTGCTTCGATGAGGCGCTCGGTGAGACCCGAGGGATAGAGGTAGAGCAACCGCACCCGGTCGACCTCGCTGGCGAGCGCGTTGGTCAGTTCAATCAGCGGCTGGGTGCCACCCTCGTCGAGTACTTCAACCGCTTCGCCGCGTCCGGCGCGCTTGCGGTCGTGTCCCCAACTCGCTAAGTCCTGGGCAATGAGGACGATCTCGCGCACGCCACCCTCGACGAGGGAGCGCGCTTCGCTCATGATCTCGGCGGTAGAACGCGAACGCTGATCACCGCGAAAGGTCGGGATCGCGCAGAAGCCGCAACGTCGATCACAGCCTTCGGCGATCTTGACGTACGCCCAGGGCGCACGTGATTTCGGCCGCGGCAGGTTCAAGAGGTCAAAGGCCGGAACCGGTCGGCTGCGCAGACTCACCGAGACCGGCGCGCTCACCGTCAAACTCTCGCCGAAACCCGCCACGAGGTCGACTTCGGGTAGGGCCGTCGCCAGTTCCTCGCCGTAGCGCTCCGCCATGCAGCCAGTCACCACCAACCGCGCGCCGTCTCGTTTCCGATCGGCCAGGTCGAGGACCGTTTCGATGGACTCCTCGCGGGCCGCTTCGATGAACGCGCACGTGTTGGCGACCACGAGATCGGCCGAGTCGGGGCTCGAAGCGACGAGGTAGCCCTGGGACTCCAAGAGTCCCGCCAACTTGTCCGAATCAACGTGGTTCTTCGGGCACCCGAGCGTCTCGATCCAGTACCGCACCACGTTCCCTTCACGACGACGCCGAGCGCGACGCGCTCGG
>PKZN01000076.1 GCA_003133075.1 Acidimicrobiaceae bacterium
AGCCCCTAGCTACGCCCACGTCACCGGCCCGAACGTCGAGCTCGATGGCGCAAGTCCACGTGTCATCGCTCGTGGGTCAGCCAACGCCGACGGGTAGTACCTGCACCACGGACATAACGAACGACGAGAACAGCTACGGCGCCTTGGACGCCAACGATCTCGCCCAGGCGTATTCATTCAATTCGCTGTACTCGAATAGTGACTACGGGTTGGGTTCGACCGTTGCTCTCGTCGAACTCGCGGGTGCGGGCTACAGCGCGAGCGACATCTCGACGTTCGCCAACTGTTACGGCATCACGCTCGGGGGGAGCCAGATCACTGAAGAGAACGTGGACGGTGGCTCGAACACGATCGGCGGTGGCACCGTTGAAGCAGAGCTCGACATCGAGACCGTGCTGTCGCTGGCGCCCCAGGCGAACATCAAGGTCTACGAAGGAAATCAGAGCATCTACGACGTCGAGAGCCAAATCGTGAGCGACGACACCGCAAAGGTAGTGAGCATCAGTTGGGGAGCGTGCGAGGCGGACTTCGGCGCGTCCTACCAACAGTCCGAGAACACGCTGCTCGAAGAAGCTGCCGTGGACGGACAGACGGTTTTCGCNNTGGCACGCTCTATGTCGCGAACGCCAGCGGCGGCACGGTGAGTGTCATCAGCGAAGCCACGGACGCGGTGACCGCCACGATCACTACCGGTAACAATCCCGACGCCGTTCTCTACGACGCCGCGACGTCGGAACTGTACGTCGCCAACTACGGCTCCGACTCACTCACCGAGGTGAGCACGACCAACTGCAATGCGACGGCTTCCTCGGGGTGCGCGTCGACGACGTCCATCCCGTCGACCACGTACCTGGACGAACCCAACTCCCTGGCGCTCGATGGTTCGACGATCTACGTCTCCAACCTTCTCAATGGAACGGTGGCGGTGCTGAACGCGTCGAACAACTCGTTCGTTGGTTCGGTCACGTTGCCCGCGACCAGTGGTGCCGCTACCCCGGACGCCCTCGCGGTGACGGGGGGCCACGTGGTGTACGTGGCCGACAGCCACAACGCCCAAGTCGACCACTTCAACGGCGCCACTTGCAACGCCACGACCCAGTCCGGCTGTTCGACGGCGCCCGCGGCGGTGACTGTCGTCGCCGCTCCGGACTCCCTCGCGCTCGACGCGACCGCGAGCGAACTCTTCGTCGCGGGTTCACAAGGTGGGGTCAGCGTCCTGAGCACCTCGTCCAACACCGTCGTCGCGACGATCAGCACGACGAACGTCGCGGAGATGTTCTACGGCAACACCACTTCGGTCGATTCGGTTGCGATGTCGCCGAACGGCCAGGACGTCCTCGCCACCGTCGCTGATCCCGCACTCAGCTCGAACCTGCTCGCGACCATAAATCCGACGACTCACGCCGTCATCGGGACGGTGGACTGGAATACTGGTACCGACACGATGGGTCAGCTCGTGAGCGACCCCACCCGCGATCTGGTGTGGGACACCGACGAAAGCAACAACAGCGATGCTCTCCAGGACTTCAACCTAGGTGTGAGCGACCCCGCGTCCCAGCCCGAGGTAACCGGCGTCGGTGGGACGACGCTCAGTGCGTTGGGACCTGCGCCCACTGAGTCAGTGTGGAACGATAACAACGACTACGCGTCCGGGGCCGGCGGGGGAGGAATCTCGCAGGAGTTCGCGATGCCGAACTTCCAGACGACACTCGGCGAGATCACGGGTAGCAGCGGCACGCCGTGCGCGAACTCCTCGGGTGACTGTCGCGAAGTTCCCGACGTCGCGGCTGACGCCGACCCGTATACGGGCTACGTCGTCTACGACGATCAAGACGGATCGACGGGCTGGACCAGTGTGGGCGGAACGAGCGCGGCGTCACCCCTATGGGCGGGGGCGCTGGCGGACATCTCCACCGCCGACGCCGCCAGCACCAGTGGATTTGGCTCACTCAATCCTGATCTCTATTCGCTGGCCGCNNGGGCTGGGAACCCCGATTGTGTCGGCACTGGCGACTGGTCTTAACGGCGACGCGCTGAGCGTCCCCGGCGCGCCGACGCTGACCAGCGCCACGGCGGGAAACGCGCAGGTCGTCCTCCATTGGACGGCGCCATCGAACAATGGCGGCTCGGCCATCACCGGCTACGACGTCCTGCGTGGGACAACATCGGGAGGTGAGTCAGTGACGCCCATCGCGACCCTCGGCGTCGTCCTCACGTACACCAACACGTCGCTCACGAACGGCGTCCAGTACTTCTACGAGGTGGAAGCCGTTAGTTCGCGAGGACGCTCTGTCGCCTCGAACGAACTCGCCGCCACTCCCGAGGCCGCTCCAACGGTGCCCGGCGCCCCGACCATTGGCACGCCCGCACGCGGTAATGCATCCGCGACTGTCAACTGGACGGCCCCGGAGAACAACGGCGGTGATGCGTTGACGGGTTACAGCGTCAAGATGGAAAACGTCACGACGTCCGCGTCCACCAGCAATGCCTGTCCCTCGTCAACAACGAGCACCTCGACGAGTTGCACCGTGACCAGCCTCACCAACGGCGACGTCTATACCTTTAGCGTTGCGGCCATCAACGCAGTCG
>PKZN01000137.1 GCA_003133075.1 Acidimicrobiaceae bacterium
GTGTTGGGATACTACCGTTGGCCGCGCCACAGGACAAGAAGTAGACACGACCGCTGTCGTGCCATGACCTCTAACGAGTCGTCACGCGCACCGGGTCGGTCAGCAATCGCGGGGACCTCGTCCATGTGCCCAGCGAGTGTCGCTCACGACGGGGCGCATCCACCGTTGCGGTGTTACTCGTATTAGGGAAGATCGCCGCTGAGGCCGTTCTTGCGTCGTAGCCAGCCACTGGTGATGTGATCGTGCATCGCGATGAACGCGCCATCCTCGTCGTGCGCCGAGATCTTCTCGAAAATATTGAGGTGACCTTCGTGCGAGAGCGCGATTTCGGCCAGTCGCATGTGGGGGTTGTAGCGCGCACTCGCTCGAGCGTAGGGGTGGACCGTTCGGATGATGGAGCGTCCGAGGCGATTGCCCGAACTTCGCAGGATGACGTCGTGGAATTCGATGTCGGCGAGGAGGTACTCATCGGGCTGATCGAGCAAGGACTCCAACACCGCCAGCGCCTCACGAAGCTCCGCTAACTGCTGGTCATCGATCCGCTGGGCGGTGCGGCGAGCCATGAGACTCTCCAAACCCACCCGCACGTCGACCAAGTCATCGATAATCTCCAGTTTTTCGTCGTAGCGAACTGCGGCCTCTAGGACCAGTGGATCGAGCAGGTTCCATTGACTCGGTTCCGCCACAGTCGTGCCCTGACCCTGGCGGACACGGATGAGACCCTTTTCTTCCAGTAGTTTCAACGATTCACGAACAACCGTTCGACTCACCCCAAAGGCGACGCAGAGTTCCGGATTCGTCGGCAAGGTGGTGCCGGGAGCGAGTTCACCGCCCACAATGTTGTCGGTGAGGGTCTGTAGCACCGCGACACCCAACGTGGTGGGCCTAGGCGGAGCCGGATTCGCGACTAATGACGTCAAACTAGAGGCCATTTTCGGTCGCATCTCTCCGATGTTCGTCACGTAACCTCCGGGCCCAGAAACGAAGTACGACTCATTTCTCCGTACACATCTTATGTTCGCGCCCAATCAATCCTGAGAAGCGTGCCGCCGAATTCGTTCCGATTCATATGTTATCATACGAATGTTGTGATATGAATAAGGAGTTGGTCTCGCCGCAGTGCGAAGCTTCGCTGCGATGTTGACCCGGGTTCAGATATACGTACGGGGGGACAGTGAAAATAACGAACGTCGAGAGTTTCACCGTCCCGTCACCAGGCGCGAATCCCCCATTCGCGTGGCGCGACGGTCTGCCGGGAAGCCCCGGTGACGGCGTCGTTTCAGTATTGCGTATCTCAACCGACGACGGGGTGCAGGGNNGGGAGCGCCGGCATCGTCACCGAGCTCGTCGAGCGAGTGTTGCGCGAAGAACTACTTGGCGCGGACCCGCTACAGCGAGAGTGGTTATGGCACCGCATGTGGGAACTCGACCGCGTCTTGGAGTTCCCCATCAATATCTTGGGACTCGTCGACACCGCACTCTGGGACTTAGCGGGACGGCTCTATAACGCACCCACCTGGGAAGTGCTCGGTGGCTATCGCCGCGAGATCAAGGCCTACGCGTCGACGTCGACGTTTCCTTCGACCGAGGAGTTCCTCGACGTGGTGGGCCAATGTATTGAACTGGGCTACCCCGCCATCAAGCTGCACGCGTGGGGCGACGCGCGGCGCGACGCGAAGCTCTGTCTCGCCGTTCGCGAGCTCGTCGGTCCCGAGATTGACCTGATGTACGACGGCTCGGCGGGCTTCGACCTTGCTGACGCCGTGTACGTGGGACAGGCCCTCTCAGAAGCGAACTACCTCTGGTACGAAGAGCCCATTCGCGAGTTCAGCGTGACCGCGTACAAGTGGCTGGCCGAACGCGTTCGCGTACCGCTGAACGTCGCCGAGACCTCCGACGGGGTCCACATGAACACGGCCGACTTCATCCACAGCGGCTGTGCGACGTTCGTACGTACCAGNNCGCCTCCGAGCCGAGCCCCACGGCAACACCATCTACGCCCGTCATCTCTGCATGGCGATCCCCAACTGCACGTACTACGAGTCCTTGGTGACGTCGAATCCAGTGCGGCGAGAAGTCGGCATTAACGCGCGAGGCGTCCTCGCGGCGCCACCAGGTCCAGGAGTCGGTCTACCGATGGGTCCCCACTATCCGGCCGAACTGGAACAGTACGTCGTCGACCTCGCGTCGACGGTCGTGCCGTAGTGAAGCAGGGGGAAGTACCGCGAATCATTTCGATCAACCAAGAGCAGTCACTAGCAAGTAGATAGAAAGGGAACAACACGAATGAGTTCACCGATTAGAAGTACAGAAGGGCGCAGACGGCATCGCCCGAAGCTGCGATCCTCGGTTGTGGTACTCCTTGCATCCAGCATGGCCCTCGCAACCTTTGGCTTCGTCGAGGCCGCGTCAGCAGCCAAGGCGAAGAAGCCCGTNNAAGATCAACATGGTGATCTACAACGGCAACGCCAATGGATCAGGCGTGCTCCAGTCAAAGATTGCCCTCGACAACCGCGTGGGCAACGGATGGCCCGACATTGTCTTCAGCGAAGAGAATAATGACGCCGCGTCCTTGGCGAGCTCACAGTTCAACTACCCCGCGGTCCTCAACAAGGGCTTGGTGTCGAAGAAGGTGCTCGGCGGCTACGCCGCGGGGACACTCGCTGGCTGCACCGTNNCTCATGACCCAGTTCGGCTACACCGTACCGACGACCTGGCAGGGTTGGCAGACGCTTGGTGAAGAAGTCGCGACACAGCACCCCGGTTACATCGTGGGCAGCGTGGGCGACAACTGGGATGACGACATCTACCTCTGGCCGAGTGAGTGCCACGTGGACGACGTCGTCAAGACCGACACCATTGACATCAACGCCGCCGACCCCAACTGCACTCGCGCGACCGCGTTGATCGACCCCCTCATCAAGGACGGCGCCGTCACGACCGACAGCGTCTTCTCCTCGACGTTCGGGACGACCTACAACAACAAGATCCTCATGATGGTGGGTCCGGCTTGGTACGGTCAGTACCTCTTCCCGGGCATCGTCACCAAGGGTGACTTGGCTGTCGCCGACCCCCTCAGCTGGGGCAGTGGCGCGACCGTGACGGGCGAAGTGGGCGGTGGACTGTGGTTCATGTCCTCTCACGTCACCGGCGCAGCGAAGACCTTGACCGCATCGATCTTGACGTGGCTCTCGACGTCCTACGGCAGCCAGGGCATCTCCCCCGGGTACCCGGCGTACGTCGCCGACGAGACACCGTGGATCGCTGGTCAGCAGGCCTCTGGACTGTATTCGAACCAGATAGCGCCAGTCTTTGCGAAGGCAGCGACCGAAGTGTGGTCCGGCTGGTCCCCCGTGCCCTGGAGCACCGACTCGGTCTTTGGCTCAACGGTGGTGACCGGTCTCAACTCAGGTTCGACGATGTCCTCACAACTCGCGGGCTTTGCGTCCCAGTTAGCGGACTTTGCTCAGAGCGATGGTTACACCGTCGTAACAACGCCGTAGTAGTAGGAAGATTCAATGAAATCGGTCGAGTCGAGCGAACCCTCAACCCCACTCGTCTCGACCGATTCATTGAGTTCCCCGCTACGTCGTAAACGAAAGAAGGGAGTAGCCGGATACGCGGTTGTATCCGGCTACTTCGTTCTTCTCATCCTCTTTGGCGTCGCCCCCGCGATCTACGCCATCACGCTGGCCTTCACCGCCAGCGGTGGTCACTTCACCGGACTCACCAACTTCATCAAAACGGGCGAAGACTTCCGGTTCCTCCCCGCCTTTGAGAACGTAGGAAAATACCTCTTCATCTGGCTGGCATCATTGGTCGTCATCGTGCTCGGTCTCGCCCTCATGCTGCACAGCATCGCGCGGCGAGTCAGCGCGGCGTTTCGTTTCATCTTCTACTTACCCGGCGCGTTGGCCGGGGCCGCCAGCGTGCTCGTGTGGCTCTTCATGCTCGATCCCACGGTCAGCCCGTGGCGGCTTTTTTTGGGGATCTTCGGGTTCAAGAACTTGGGCCAAACCATCCTGCCGGGTCACTTACCGCTGATCTTTGCCATCATCGCGTTCTGGGCCGGGGCGGGAGGGTGGATCGTCGTCACTTACGGGGCGCTGAACAACATCCCCAACGAACTCATCGAGGCCGCGCAATTAGACGGCGCGGGAGCGATACAGACCGCGCTGCGCATCAAGCTTCCACTCATCAAAAAGTGGATCGTGTTCATGCTGATCCTGGCGTTCGCCGCAGGCACGCAACTCTTCGTCGAACCCCAACTCGTCGGTGAGGCCAGTCTCGGTCTCATCAGTCCGACCTGGTCGCCCAATGAGTTGGCGTACTACTTCGCGTTCCAGGACAACAACTTCAACTACGCGGCCGCGATATCGGTGGATTTGTTGGTCATAGGACTGCTCTGTGCCGCGGTACTCGTCTTTCGAACGAAGCTCTTCGAGGTCGAATAGCGATGCGCCTCTTCAATCGAATCTGGTCCCGCACGGCTTCTTACATCATCCTGCTCGCCTTCACCGCGTTCTTCGTCGTGCCCGTCATCTGGCTGTTGTTCGCACCCTTCAAGACGGACCACAACCTCGTCTTTCAGAATCCTTTCGCCTTGGGCTCGCTGGGCAATCTCTTCCACGCTGCGCACGTCATGTTCACCTTCGAGGACTACGCGTTGCTCAACTGGCTGAAGAACTCCGCCATCTACTCCTTCGGCGGCATCGTGATCGCCTTGATCTGTTCAATCCCCGCAGGATATGGACTCGCCCACACCCAGTTCATCGGGCGTCGCACACTCCTCGGCGTGACGCTCTTCGTGATGATCATGCCCGCCACCGCCCTCGTCCTGCCGCTCTTTCTCGAGGCCAATGCCGTGCACGCGGTGGGCACGCCGCTGGCGGTCATCTTGCCGTTCTCTTTCTTCCCCTTTGGCGTCTATCTGGCCTACATCTTCTACTCCTCTTCGGTGCCGAAGGACCTTTTGGCGGCCGCTCGCATCGACGGGTGTAACGAATGGGACGTCTTTCGCCGCATCGCACTCCCGCTCGCGCGACCGATCATTGCGCTCGTCACCTTCTTCGCCTTCGTCGCGAACTGGAACAACTTCTTCCTGCCCTTCGTGATGCTGCCCAACAGCACGAACTACCCGTTGCCTATTGGCTTACAGGACTTGCTCTCGGCAACGCCCGCCTTCAACCCCGGCCAAGGTGGCCAGGTGCCCATCTATCGCCCCGAACTCGCCATCGCCACCATTGTGGCCATGGCGCCGGTGATGATCGTGTTCCTCTTCGCGCAACGTTCCTTGGTGTCGGGGCTCTTAGCCGGCGCCACCAAGGAGTAGGTGAATCGACGTGTCAATCGACGTACCCCAACGGGTCCGCGGCGCGACGACGACCTCGCGCTTCCCACGACTTCGACCGAACGCATGAAAGGAATTGCCGATGGCTCCCGTTTCACTTGAGAAGCTCACGAAGGTCTATCCGAATGGGTTCGAGGCCGTCCACGAGTTCAACCTCGAGGTCGCCGACGGCGAGTTCATGATTCTGGTGGGCCCGTCGGGTTGCGGCAAGACCACAGCCATGCGTATGGTCGCGGGACTCGAGGAGATCACCAGTGGCGTGCTGCGCATCAACGGCGAGGTGATGAATGACGTGTCACCCAGAGACCGTGATATTGCGATGGTCTTTCAGAACTACGCGCTCTACCCCCACATGACGGTGGGTGAGAACATCGGCTTCGCCCTCAAGATGAAGCACACGCCCAAGGCGGAGATCGAAAAGAAGGTCCGTGAGACGACCGAGATCCTGGGGCTGACCGAATGGATCGATCGCAAGCCCGGACAACTCTCTGGGGGTCAGCGCCAGCGAGTGGCCATGGGTCGTGCGATCGTGCGAGAACCGAAGGTCTTCTTGATGGACGAGCCCCTTTCCAACCTCGACGCGAAACTCCGCGTGCAGATGCGCGCCGAAGTAGCGCGTATTCAGCGTCGCTTGGGGGTCGCGACGATCTACGTCACCCACGACCAGGTGGAGGCGATGACGATGGGCGATCGCGTCGCCGTGATGCGCGCTGGTTTGGTCCTGCAGTGTGACAAGCCCCAGACGATCTACGATCACCCGCTCAATCTCTTCGTCGCGGGTTTCATGGGATCACCCTCAATGAACCTCTTCGAAGCCCGTCTCAGCGAAGGGTCGACGACACTCTTTCTCGGCACCCAGAGGATTGTCCTCCCCCCGACGGTGCTCACCGCCAAACCTTCGCTCGCTCAGTTCGCCAATCGTGACGTCGTGGTCGGTATCCGACCAGAGAGCCTCGCGGTCGCCGGGACCGCGACGGGCGAACGCCCCGAGGATCTCATCTTCTTCGAGGGCGACGTCGACCTCGTCGAGGCGTTGGGATCAGAGATCCTCGTACATTTCTCCACCGATGCCCTGCGAGTCGAAGCTGAGGGCATGTACAGCGACGACGCGGAGGGCCTCAATGCGGGTTCGATCACGCAGCGTGGAGAAGGGGTAGCACGCGTCTCGCCAGAGACACAGGTGGTCATTGGCGAGCACGTGCGACTCCAGGTCAACCCGAAGCGGCTCTTCTTCTTCGACCCCACCTCGGGCCTCGCGCTCACTGAATGAGCACCGCCGTGGTAGAAGTTTCTCCTATGAATGCATCCTCAAGAACTGAAGGGAGTAGCGATGTCGCAACGTGACGCGGAGCGAGACACCGAGCGCGACGTGCAGGAGTTTGCGGGCCTGCGCGCCCTCGTCACCGGGGGCGCGTCGGGCATTGGTCTCGCCGTGGCGGAGCGTCTCCATGCCCAGGGCTGTCGCGTCGCCGTGCTCGATCTCGAGACCTCAGGCGTGGACCCGCGCTTCCTGGCCGTCGCGTGCGACGTCGCTGATGCAACGAGCGTGTCGGTGGCCGTTACTCGCGTCGCCGAGGAGTTCGCTGGCCTCGACGTCGTCATCAACAACGCGGGCATCGGGGCGCAAGGCACGGTCGAGGAGAACCCCGACGAGGAGTGGCGCCGAGTCTTCGAAGTCAATGTCTACGGCGTGGTGCGCGTGACGCGCAGTGCGTTGCCGTTGTTGCGACGCTCAGCGCACGCCGCGATCGTGAACACGTGCTCGGTCGCGGCCGACATTGGACTCCCCCGACGGGCGCTCTACAGCGCCACCAAGGGTGCGGTGCTGGCCCTGACGCGAGCCATGGCGGCCGACCACCTCGCCGAGGGCATCCGCGTCAACTGCGTCAACCCCGGTACTGCCGATACCCCGTGGGTCCAGCGACTGCTCGGACAAGCGGCCGACCCCGAGGCAGAACTGAAGGCGCTCGCCGCGCGTCAACCTCACCACCGTTTGGTCACCGCGCCAGAGATCGCCGGCGCCATTGTCTACTTGGCGAGTCCGCTCTCGGGATCGACGACCGGCATCGCGCTGAACGTCGACGGCGGTCTCGTGGGTCTTCGCGTCCCTCAGAAGCCGGCGTGAGCGTCCCCATCCCGTGGCGCACGAGGACACGGGAGCGACGAGCGTGACACTGACGTCGCTCGGTATCGGCGCCAGCGACCCGATGAGCCGCTTCGTGCTGGGCTGTGCGCCCTTCGGTAATCTCTTCGCTCCGGTGAGCGACGACGACGTGTTCGAAGCGTTGGAAACCGCGTGGGACGCGGGCGTTCGTATCTTCGACACGGCGCCGCACTACGGCGTGGGTCTCGCCGAAGAGCGACTGGGGGCGTTTCTGCGCGGGCGGGAGCGCTCGGAGTTCGTGGTGTCGACCAAAGTCGGACGTCTGCTCGTGGAGAGCGACGACGACGTCTCGGGTGTCGAGGGGTACTTCGAGACCCCTCGACGCACACGGATCCGTGACTACAGCGCGCGCGGCGTTCGTCGTTCCATTGAAGAGAGTTGCGAACGATTGGGGCTCGCGAGTGTGGACATCGCCCTCATCCACGACCCCGACGACTACGAGCGCGTGGCCATGAATGAGGCGTACCCCGCGTTAGCCGAACTACGCGACGAGGGCACCGTCAAGGCCGTTGGCGTGGGCATGAATCAGGTCGCGATGCTGGAGCATTTTGTGACCCAGTGCGACATTGACTGCGTGCTGGTGGCGGGTCGGTACTCACTCTTGAACGACGACGCCGGGACGTCGTTCTTTCGACTCTGTGAAGAGCGTCACGTCGCGGTGCTGGTCGGTGGCGTGTTCAACAGTGGCGTCCTCGCGGCCCCCTCCCCCGCGTCGACCTACGACTACCAACCGGTCGACGCGGAGGTGCTCGAGCGTGTGGAAGCCATCAACGATGTATGCGCGCGCTACGGGGTAAGTCTGCCGGCGGCGGCTATGCAGTACGTCCTGCGTCGTCGGACGGTCGCCGCGGTGGTGATCGGTGCTCGCAGTGCCACAGAGGTGACCCACGACATCTCCTATCTGCAGACGCCGGTGCCCGCCGCGCTCTTTGATGAACTTCGCTGGCGTGGTCTCATCGAAATTCCTCGGTCGCAGGTGGCGTAGGGAGTGGACCGCGAACGTCGTGTCACGGATGGAGTTGCGCTGAAGGAGAGACCGTGAAACTGATGCGTGTGGGTGAGTTCGGTCGCGAGACGCCGGCCGTCATGACGTCCGACGGACGAGTGCTGGATTGTTCGAGCTTGTACCCGGACTTTGGCCCGGATTTTTTTCGTGCCAACGCACTTGCGCAACTCGAGCGACAGTTGGCGACCACCGAACTACCCGAGCTCGATATGACCGCTCGGCGCATCGGCGCCCCCGTAGCGGCCCCACAGAAAATTGTCTGTGTCGGACTCAACTACGTGACCCACGCCCGAGAGAGCGGCCAGGAGCCGCCCGCGGAGCCGGTGCTGTTCATGAAGTCGCCGGGCACGCTCGTCGGGCCCAACGACACCGTCTTGATTCCCAAGCGGTCGACCAAGACCGACTGGGAAGTGGAACTCGCCGTCGTCATGGGCGCGCGCGCGAGCTACCTGGACTCGCCCAGTGACGTGGCGTCGTTCATCGCTGGGTACGCGATCTCTAATGACGTATCGGAGCGGGAGTTCCAGCTCGAGCGCGGCGGTCAGTGGGACAAGGGAAAGAGCTGTGACACGTTCAATCCCATGGGACCGTGGCTCGTCACGGCCGATGAAGTCCTCGACCCGCAAGACGTAGCGATGAAACTCTCCGTGAACGGCGTGCTGCGTCAACACGACACGAGCAAGAGCATGATCTTCTCCATCGAGTACGTGGTGTGGTACATCAGTCAGTTCATGGTGCTTGAGCCCGGTGACATCATCAACACCGGTACGCCGGCCGGAGTATCGCTTGGTCACGACGACGTCGCGTACTTGCAACCGGGCGACGTCATGGAGCTCGAGGTCGCGGGCCTCGGGTTGCAACGCCAAGCGGTCGCTCGTGCGTGAGCCGACACCGGCGCCAATCTCTCTAGAGACGCGGATCGACCTGAATCTTGGGACCCGCTCCCGCACTCGACGGCCGCTCGCCCGCCAGGATGCTCCCGACGTCGTCGAATCCGACGGTCGCACCAATGAGCACGCGGGGGTCGACTCGACCCGACGCGTACATCGAGATCGTCTCCTCGAGGGCGGGCGAGGCGCTCAGAATTCCCACCGCCGTGACATCCTTCAAGGTGAGTCGACGGCTATCGATCACGCTCTCGCGGGCACCGATGCCAATCAGCACCACGCGACCACCGGGTTCGACGAGCTCAACGGCCGCGGCGGGCGACGCCGGGTCACTGGTGGC
>PKZN01000001.1 GCA_003133075.1 Acidimicrobiaceae bacterium
AGCAGTACGCCACTGGTAACGCCTCCGCCGATCGTGGTGGCACACGCCACGAGCGTGGTCGGCTCAACCGTGAGCGGTCGGACCATGACCATCATGATCAACGGTGTCGGATTCTACGGCCGACCGCTGATCGTTAGCAGCACGGGTCATAACACGACCGCAGTGGTGACGCACGACAACGGCACGCAACTCAGCGTTCGAGCGAAGGTCAAGTCGGGCACCACCAATGGCGTCCACGTGTTCAAGATCACCCTGGCGAACGGAAAGTCCTTCGACATTCACTACAACCAGCGCTAAGCATTCAACAACCGGCGCCCCTCACTTCTTGCGACGCACTACACGTCGCGAGAAGTGAGGGGCGCCGGTGCGCCAGGGCAGCAATCCATTGCTGCGCGACGTACGGGACTTGCGGTCACTTCGCAGCGCTCGAGCAGCCCGAGATCCTGATCAACGAAATTCGCACCGGGCTCAGGGGCCCTCGTTCATAGCACGGTCATCGAGCGCGTGCCGATTCGGGTTGGTGTGTTTCGCGTCGGCGGAACCTTAAGAATGTCTAGGGCTGGCGCTTGGCTACGAGGCATTGGTTTGAGGCGAAGTGGAACTCGTATACACCGGCGTCGTTCGAGAACCCTGGTCCGATACTCCAAGCGCGACGCAGTAGTTAGCTTGTGGGCACTGAATGTCTCCGACAGCGAGAAACGCATCGAGTTGCACTCCGCTTGGTACAGATGACGGCACGGCGAAGGAGACTTTGGTCCAACTTACGCCGCCGTCGCTGGTCACCAACATCGCTGCGGAGCCGCCGTTGTACTTGTTAGGTCCGAATCGTTGGGGAATGGCGACGGAGCCTGAGGCCACGCAATACTCATCGCTCGAGCAGGCAATATCGGAGAGTTGAGGGTTCGGCGCCGAGGGCGGAAGCGCTTCCGGTGTCCAGGTGAGACCCGCGTCGCTCGTCGAAGCGATGTCGTTTACATACGAGTAGGAACTACTGCCGCACGTGTAGCCGAATCCCTCACTCTCCGACTTTTCATTCGCCGCCGTAGCCCACGCCGATTCCTCGTCAGATATCGCCTGCACCGCTGGGCTCTGAGCAGCCATCGGTGGTGGCGTACTTGATGGAAGTCCGGACCCGGCGCAGTTCGGATAGTTCTGGGCAATGGCGATGATTCCGATAACGGAGCAGTGACTTGAGTCGACGCAGGTGAGTCTCGATAGATAGTTGATGCCAAAACCTTCCGGGAGAGCACCACTCGTCCAACTCGCGCCGCTATTAGTAGTACTCGCGACGACTCCAGACGTCCAGTCGTTTATTCCAAGTGCGTCACTTGTCCCAACGGCAACGCATGCGGTTGCTGTGGGACAGGCGAGGGACTCCATGGAATCGCCCGAGGGCAGGGACGAGTCGTTGAAAGTTAATCCATCGTCCGTCGTTGAAAGGAAGGTGGCGTCGATCGGGGTCGAGTTGGCGTCAGTCGCGGTCCCGGCGAGGCCCGCGCAAAACCCGGTCGAAGGACAGCTCAGTGAGTACAGGGTTCCATCGGCTGAAGGAAGGGGGTCGATCGTGAACGAGTGGCCGCCGTCCACGGTTGAGATGAAGACAGGCTGATTCTTGTCGGTCGCCCCTGCCGCACACTCGTCGGCGGTTGCGCAGGTGAGCGGTGTCGTGAAGTCGACGCCCGCCGGAAGAGGAAGGACACTCCAGTCGAGTGCGCCATCGTTGCTGACGTAGAGGGTTCCGAACACTGCCGGTCCGCTGCTTGACACCGAACTGTCCCCAGTGACGTAACACGTGAGTGAGGTGGGGCACGTGAGATAGCCCGGTTCTGGACCTGTTGTGTTTTGCTGCCAACTGGCAGTCGTGATGTAGTCCGCGAGTTCGAACGTCCCCGACGGAGCCGTCACGTGCGTGATCGATCCGGGCAGCGCTCGAGCAGTTCTCCACGGAGTATGCACGGGACCTGACAAACCGGACCCGCTCGATAGAACGGTGATCGAAATCGCTGCAATCACTGCGACGCTCACGGCCATCGAGACTGACGCGGCCAGTGGCCGTTGGCGCGCGGCCACTCGCAATTTCTGGCCAACGTTCATGCGATGTGTGGAAGTCGCCCTTGCGATCGCGCGTGCGTCATTCACGTCAGGTTGTGGGACCGATATCCCGCGCAATGGGTCAGATTCGCGAAGTAATGTTTCGAGGTTCATGGTAGGAACTCCTTTCGTGGAGTGAGCAGTGGTGGAAGGGATGTCGAATCCTCTTCCGTGATGGTCGGTGAGAGTTCTGAGTGAAGACGTGCTTTCGCTTTCTTGACGCGGAGGGCGACGGCGTTGACCGAACATCCAAGCACTGACGCCGCCTCGGCGTGAGTGAGTCCGTCCCAGTACAGAAGGATGATCACTTCGCGATCCTTGTCACGGAGTTTTTGAATCGCTGATCGAATCCCGTTTCGGAGGTAGTCGTTCCCTGTCTCGATCAGTTCGATTCGGTTTGGCTGAGCCGCGAGAGTCGAAAGCAGTCGCAATTGATTCCATCGGCGTCGTTGGTGGGCGAGCACGCATCGATGGGCGACACCGAACAGCCAGAGTCGATCCTGCGGCGGTGGGGGAAGTTCGTCGATGCGGCGCCACGCGACCGTAAATACCTCCGACACGGCATCGGAAACATCCGACGCCGAGTCCATTCGGCGGCGCGCGTAGGCATAGATTGACTCGTACTGAGCCGCGTACAACAGTTCAAAAGCTTCGCTCGCCCCATTTGGCACCCCGGCCATCACCACTTGCCCTTCTCCCGTCAACACGCACTGTCTACATGTCCGAACGGAACCAAAATCTTTCCAAACGGGAGATATTTGTTGGAGAAGCTCGACCCGCCGCCCAATTCGACCTGCCTTTGATCGCGAAGCGGTTCCGAATGGTCCTACCACGAGCACGTGAGCGGAGATTTGCTCCGCGATGCATCAGTCTATGATGATAGACTGATACGGGTGAAGGTTCGAGTGCCGAGCGCGATTCTGCGTCGTACGGGTTGTGACGAAATGCGTCAGTCCGGATCCCACCTCATCGTGAGATGCGCTAGGTGTCAGAGCGTCNNGGACTAGCTCCGAAATGATTAATACACACTTGATGAATGCTCGATATCACGCGACCTTCGAACTCGATGACTCCGGTAACTGGATCGCGCAAGTTACAGAAATCCCGCAGGTGCACACCTTCGGGCGAACGCTTGGCAAAGCCCGGGAGTACGTAGTGGATGCCCTCGCACTGTGGCTGAACGTGCCGATCGATACCTTCAGGGACTCCATTGACTTTCAACCGGTGACGTTGCCCGCTGACGTGCAGAACCTCGTCTACGAAGCCAATTCCGCGAGAGCTATGGCGGAGGCCGCCAATGGGGTCATGAGCGGACTCATGTCGACAGCAGCAGTGGCGCTGACTCAAGGGGCACGACTATCTTTTCGCGACGCGGCGGAACTTCTGGGCGTTTCTCATCAGAGGGTTCAGCAACTCGTCGCCCAGGGAAAGGTTGAGAACGTCCCTGCCGTTGGAAGCGGGATTCAAGGCGTCGCCCGAGACATCGCGAGAAATCTGAAAGATTTGTTGCCCGACGGATCAAAGGAGAAACTTGGTGCATTGGCGATCGCGGTGACACTGGGATTCACGATCGCTTGGGCCCAAGCGCTGGAATAATACGCACGATACGGAACTTGGAAAGTACGAGATATGGGTATCCGCGCGACCAAGAGTTACTCGGCGACAACCTCGAAAAGTTGCGATGGGTGACTTCGCCGCCGAAGAGTGTCGCCCAGAAGTTCGCGAGGACGGAAGGTTCAGAGTAGTCGAGCGCCGTTAGACCCAGTCGCGCCGACACCATCGCTCGGAGCCTGTGCGACTCCAACGGCTGGGCATTGGCCGAGACATGATCTGACCCAGCGCCACCAACCGGCGTCTTGGTCTGGACTTTGAAGTGCGCGGCTCGACTCGAACCCGGATCCTGTTGATTCACTCCGCGGTCGGAACGCAGGAGGCGGAGGACTCAGCGTTCGGCCGGCCAATCGGGCTGGCCAACTCGTCCAGAGTGCTCTGATTAGTCAGACCTCCAGGCGCTAGGAGAAGTTTCAATTACCGTTCAACGGTCGTAGGCCGCTTGAAGTGCGGCGATATTGAGTTTGTCCATGGTCATCATCGCGTCGACGGCTTGCTGGGCGCGCTTTCGATCGATTGAACCAAAAAGTGAGTCGAGGACCGAAGGGACGATCTGCCACGACAGTCCATACCGATCCTTCAACCACCCGCATCGTCCGGGCTCACCACCGTCCGCGGTGAGGCGTTGCCAGAGATCGTCAATCTCGCCCTGCGTCTCAACCCTGGCGAACAAGGAGATCGCCTCGGTGAAGCCCGCGTGCATGGGGCCTCCATTAAGGAGAAGCA
>PKZN01000058.1:0-5378 GCA_003133075.1 Acidimicrobiaceae bacterium
CCGTGGCCGAGCACGAGGTGCAGTGACTGGGCCATCGCCCCCGAGGGCAACGCGATCACGACGCGACGAAGCGCCGAGGGGAGCGACGTGAGCGGCACGACGATGCCCGAGAGCAGCAACAACACGAGGTAGAGGCCGTTGCTGGCGGCCAAGTTCACCTCCGCGCGCAACCGTCCCGCCAGCGCGAGTCCAATTCCCGCACAGCCTGCGGTGCCGAGCACGAGGGCGAGCGCGACCTCGGCGACGCCGGCGGGGCCACCGCGCGGCCGCCAGGTGAGCGTGAGTGCGACGAGTGAAAGCACGACGATCTGGATCACCTCGGTCACCAGGACGCCAGCGATCTTGGCGCCAATGAGTCGACGCTGACCGAGTGGCGTGACCCACAGGCGGCGCAGCACGCCCGAGGACCGCTCGAAGCCCGTCGCGATCGAGAGCGCCACCAGCGACGTCGAGAGCACGCACAGCGCCAAGATGCCCGGGGCGACGAAGTCGACTCGGGGACCGCCGGGGTTGGTGGTGACGTGGGTGAGCGAGAAGAACAAGAGCAACGTCACCGGGATGCCAACGGTGAGCAGCAGTGTCTCACCGCGTCGAATCGTCATCGAAACCTCGGCGCGGGTCTGCGCCCACCACGCCTTCACCGGCGGGCGCCGTTTCGCTCGTCACCGAGCAGTTCCAGGTATCGCTCTTCCAAGGAGGCGCGCGTGCGCAGCGACACCATCGACAGTCCCAAGCTCGCCAGATAGTTGGTGACCTTGGCGATCCGCTCGGGGTTCGACTCGACGGCGCATCGAAGTTCCAAGGGGTTCTCTGCGGTGCCGCTGCACCCGAGCACCGCCGCGAGTCCCGCCGGATCGATCGGACCCGAGGTCTGGACGATCATCTCTGGCTCGCCGGCGAGCTCTTCGAGCGTGCCCTGGATGAGTACGCGACCTCGGTGCAGCACCACGAGTCGGTCCGCGAGACGTTCGGCCTCGTCGAGTTCGTGGGTCGTNNCGCGGCCGCCCGAGGAGCGCGAGCGCCAACAGCGTGCGTTGCTGCTCGCCACCGCTCAGGCGCCGCCAGGGTGTCCGGGCGCAGCCCCCGAGCGCCAGGAGCGCGATGAGCTCTTCGATTCCTCGGGGCGCCTCGTAGTACGAGGCGCTCAGTCGCAGCACGTCACGTGGCGACATCGGCGCCCAGACCCCTCCGCGCTGGAGCAGCGCGCCCGTTCGAGCCACGACCTCGCGATGATCTCGCGTGGGGTTGAGTCCGTGGAGTCGCACCGTGCCGGCGCTCGGCGCTCGAAAGCCGAGCAGCGTCTCGACGAGGGTCGTCTTGCCCGCGCCGTTAGGTCCGAGCAGCGCGACGACTTCGCCGTAGTTGACGTGCACCGTGACGTCCTCAATGGCTCGCAGGTCACCGAAGGCGACCTCCAGTTGGTTGACGTCAACGGCGTAACTCACGAGTACCGAACCTATCGGGTCGCTTCGAGCACGCGAAGACGCCTCGGTAGGCTGGGTGCGTGATCGACCTCGCGCAGTTACGCCGAGAGCCCGACGTGGTGAGAGACGGCCTTATGCGCCGCGGCGTCGAGGGTGACACCATCGACGAGATCGTGGCTCTCGACGTGGAGCATCGCCGGCTGCTCCAAGAGGCGGAGGCGCTGCGAGCGACGGTGAAGGACCTCTCTCGGCGCGTCGGCGAGGCTCGCCGCGGGGGCGACCTCGAACTCGCCGAAACCCTGAGCGCCACGAGCCGCTCGACCGGTGAGCAGGAGCGAGTGGCCAGTGAGGCGACCGATCAGGTCGCGACGCGCCTGCGCGACATCTTGCTCATGGTCCCCAACGTGCCCGACGAGCGTGTGCCGAACGGGGTGGACGAGAGTGGGAACGTCGAGCTGCGTCGCTGGTGGCCGGGCATGGACGACGGCGCAGCATTTCCGACCTTCGCCGAGCACCAGCGGGTTCCCCACTGGGACATCGGCGCGGCGCTGGGGATCTTGGACCTCGAATCCGGTGCGAAGATCGCCGGATCGATGTTCCCGCTCTATCGCGGTGGTGGATCACGACTGCTGCGAGCGCTGAGCTCCTTCTCCCTCGATCGACAACGCGACGCCTACGAGGAGATTCGCCCACCGAGCGTCGCGTTGACCGAGACGATGATGTCGACCGGGCACCTGCCCAAGTCGGCCGATGACATGTACGCCATCGAACGCGACGGGCTCTGGGCGATTCCCACGAGCGAAGTGCCCCTGACGTCGCTGCGGCGAGGCGAGATCCTCGAAGAGTCCGAGTTGCCGGTTCGCCTGACCGCCCAGACGCAGTGCTTTCGTCGCGAGGCGGGGGCGGCGGGCAAGGACACGCGTGGGGTGTTGCGCGTGCACGAGTTTGAGAAGGTCGAGCTCTTTAACTACTGCACGCCCGAACAGTCCGAAGAGGCCTTTAACGACATCCTCACTCGCGCCGAGGGCGTGTTGCGCGCCCTCGGATTGACGTACCGACTCTTGTTGTTGTGCACCGGCGACCTCGGCACGGCCTCGGCCTACACGATCGACCTCGAGGTGTACAGCCCCGGCGTGGAGCGGTGGCTCGAGGTCTCGTCGGTCAGTTGGTTCCGCGACTTCCAAGCGCGTCGGGCGAACGTGCGCTATCGCCGCAGCGACGGAACGACGGCGCTCGTCAATACGGTCAACGGATCCGCCTTAGGGTGGGCCCGCGTGTGGGCCGCGTTACTCGAGACCTACCGCCAAGAAGACGGGACGATCGTGCTGCCCGAGGTGCTCGCGCCCTACATGGGCGGCGACGCGACGATTCGCTGAGCCGTCAGGCTTTGGCGACCTCGTAGCGGTACCCGACGCCACGCACGGTGGTGATGTGGGTGGGGTTCTTGGGCTCGTCCTCGATCAAGGTGCGCAGTCGCTTGATGTGCACGTCGAGCGTCTTGGTGTCCCCGACGTAGTCACTGCCCCAGACTCGGTCAATTAACACCTCGCGGGTCAGCACGCGGCCGGGATTCTCCAGTAGCAAGCGCAGCAGCGCGAACTCCTTTTTGCGCAACTTGATCTCCTCGTCGTTCACGTAGAGGCGTCGCGCGTCGATGTCCATACGGATGTTGCCGAGCGTGATGAGCTCATCCGCGTCGAACTCGTCGTGGTCCTGGCGCCGACGCAGCACCGCGCGGATGCGCGCCACGAGTTCGCGCAGGCGGTAGGGCTTGGTGACGTAGTCGTCGGCACCGATCTCCAACATCAAGACCATGTCGACCTCTTCGCCCTTGGCGCTCACGATGATGATGGGGATGTTGCTTTGGCTTCGAATGGCCCGACAGACATCCAGTCCGGACATCTTGGGCAGCATCAGATCGAGGAGGACGACGTCGAATCGACCTTCGGCGAAGGACGTCAGGGCCAACTGGCCGTCGCGAGCGATGGTGACGTCGAATCCCTCGCGACCGAGTCCCACGGTCAAGGCATCGACGAAGGACTCTTCGTCCTCGACGACGAGCACGCTGACGCGCTGGTCGCTGGGCGGCTTCTTCGTCATTGCTGATTGAGCGGGAGTTCTAACGTGAAGGTTGAACCTTCGCCCTCGCGCGAATCGACGAGGACGGCGCCGCCATGGTTCTGGGCCACGTGACGAACGATGCTGAGTCCGAGTCCGGTCCCGCCGGTCTCGCGAGCTCGGCCCGGGTCCACGCGGTAGAACCGCTCGAAGATTCGCTCGAGGTCCTTCGCGGGGATGCCCACCCCGTGGTCGAGGATCTCGACGTGGACGCTCGGACCGATCGCTTCGCCGAGTTCACTGAGGTGCGCGTCCACTCGAGAGATGGTGATCTCAACAGTGCCGTCTTGGGGGGAGTAGACGACGGCGTTTTCCAACAGCGCGTGCAGCGCCGAGGTGAGTTGGCGTCGGTCGCCGAAGACGACTTGATTGGTCTCNNGGCTCGCGGCTCGGCGCCCCCTCGCCTTCGATACGCGAGAGGTCGAGCAGGTCCTCGATGATGCGATTCACGCGGAAGGCTTCGGAGTTGATGCGCGAGGCGAGGCGTTGGGCGACGTCGGGGTCGCTCTCGAACTGGAGCGTCTCGGCGAGCAGGCCCAGCGCGCCCATTGGCGTTTTGAGTTCGTGGCTGACGTTCGCGATAAAGTCGCGCCGGATGTCCTCGAGGCGACGGCGCTCCGACACGTCCTCGATGACCGCGAGCACGCCCAACGAACGCCGACCGTCGTCGATGACCGTCGCACGGATGGTGAGGGTGCGCCGCGGTGGTCCGTAGATGTCGATGGTGCGCTCGGCGACGCCGCTCGACCATCCTTCGGCCAGCACGTCGGTCACGGCCTGGGCCGCGATGGCGTCACCGTAGCGACTGGCCATCAGGTTCTCAGCCTGCGTGTTACGAAAGATCACCCCACCCAGCTCGTCACAGAGCACCAGGCCGAGGGGCAACGTGTCGAGGGAACGCCGCAGCCGGACCGTCTCCGCGCTCGACTCCGAGACGGCGTGGTGCGCGTCGCCGGTCACCTCTTCTAAGTACGCGAGCGCCGATTCGACCTTGCCGTCGTCGTGGTGGGCCTCGACGGCCAGTCGCGAGGAGAGGGCGGTGAGCCGCTGGGCGATGGCGCGATGGCCCCGCCCGCGATAGATCGCGACCCCGAGGAGCACGCCGAGGATGAGCACCCCCGCGATCGCGAAGTACAGCGCGATGGGGGGCCAGAGGGAGATCACGTTCTTGGTCGTGGCGAACAGCACCACTCCAGTCTCGCAGACTCGCCCCAGATTCGAGCGATGGCGACCGTTGGGCACCCCTAGTCGAAAGTGAGTCCACCGTGATCCTCGCTGGTGTCGTACTGAATCCCTCTACCTCGGACCTGCCCGGCAGCGCCGCGCTGCAGTCAATCGCTGACGGAATTGCGTCGTGGGCGCTGATCGGCGCACTCATCGCGCTGATACTGGGAGCGGCGCTCTGGGCGATCGGGAGTCACACCCAGAACACCCACCACTCGTCCTCGGGTCGTCGAGCGGTGTTGACCTCGCTCGTGGCGGCGGTGCTCATCGGCGCGGCGCCGACGCTGATCAACTTCTTCTTCAATACGGGTCTCAGCGTGCACTGATGAGCGGGTTCCTCTGCTTCTTCTCGCCAAGTTCGTGCGCCAAGTCATTGGCGAAATCGACCTTCAACGACCTCTTCAACGCCATGACGAGTTGGATCATCTCGTCAGTGCAGTGGCTCCTTGACGGGTGCGTCAAGGTATTGCTCTCGGCGAGTGAACCCCAGACCGTGCTCGCCGGTGCGAAGGCGGAGTTCGCGACGCTGTTGATCATGGCGCCCGCGCTGTTGTTGGTGAGCTTGCTGATCGCCACGATCTCGGCGCTTCGCCACGCGGACGCCCCGTCGCT
>PKZN01000058.1:5456-23500 GCA_003133075.1 Acidimicrobiaceae bacterium
CTCGTCGTACGCACCGTGGTGTTGACGTTGTTACTCGTGCTCGTGCCGGTCATCGTTCCGTTGTCCGTGCTGCCCTCCATGCGTCGGATCGCGTGGAAGTTGTTGGAGACCTTCCTGGCGGTGGCGGTGAGCAAATTCGTGATCGTGGTGACGTTGGTCCTAGGTCTTGACGAAGTCACCGGTTCCTCGGCGACCGAGATCATTGCCGGCGCGGTGACGCTGCTCCTCGCGACGTGCACGCCGTTTTTGGTGCTCAAGGTCGTCCCGATGCTCGACCAGTCCGCCCTCCACCACTTCGAAGGCCTCAAGGGCCGCGCCGCTCGAACCGTGGCGAACGCCCCGTCCTCACCCGCTGGTCAGCTCGCGGGTGCCCTGACGCCCAACGTCGAGCCCCCCGGGGCGCCCGAGCGCAGCGAGGACTTGGGGCTCGAGACCTGGCCCGGTGTGCCCGAAGCACCGATGCCCGACGTGAGTGGTGATCCGCTGCCGGCCCCGGTTGGGACGCCGCGGCTGCGCGGTGGCCACGTGACCTACGGCCACGACGACACCGGGCCGGTCGTGGGGTGGCACTTTGATGAGTGAGCACGTCGCGCTCGGTCCCGCCGACGCCGACGCCGCCTGGATGGGCATTCGCCGTCACCAGGCGCTCGCGGCCGTGAGTGGCGTCGTACTCGTCGGTGACGGCGTGATGAACCATCGGCCGCTGGTGGAGGTCGTGGTCGGACTGGTCCTCCTCGGCTGTGCGGTGCCACTGATAGACGGTCGCACCGTGGGTGAGTGGGGCACCGTGGTGGTGGGGTTCTTGCTACGACGTCACTGGCGTGAGTTCAGTGTTCGTGAGTTCGGTGACGACGTCGTGCTGTGGACCGGTGGCGAGGTCACCTTTCGCGGCTACCGGCTCGCGCACCTCGGTCGGCTGGACCTCTCGGGTCGTGACGTCGAACTCGCCGAGGCCCTCGCCACCATGGTGGACGCGGCGAGTGCCGCTCGGGGCCCGCGACACCTCTCACAACACGTTCATCACCACCGCACTGGTACCAGCACGTTGATGGCCCTGCCCGCCGATCTCTCGCCGCCCGAGGGCTGGCAACTCGACGGTCAGTTGACGCTCGAGGTACTGGGCACCAGAACGGCCTCGACCTCGCACTATCTCGAACGGTTCAACTACGTTCGAACGAGCGAGGGGCCGTGCCGGGTCTATCGCGTCCGGGACTTCTCCGCGGTGGCGTCGTCGCGCGCCTTGTTAGAGCAACTGCTTCGCGCTCGCCCGCTCGCCGACGTCGCTTTGCACGTCGATGTGGTCAGTGGCGGGCGAGCACCTCGCGTCGCGGCGCGTGCCGCGCACAAGGTTGACAGTGACGACGCCTCCGCGCGTTCGGTCGGTTTTCGGCGCAGCGCGCAGTCGGCTCGAACTATCGAGCGCATGGTCCAGCGCGAGGCGCTGGTGGCGAATGGCCGCTCCCTCATTCGCGTGGCGGTGTTCGTCGTCGTTCGCGCCACCTCCTTGGAGATGCTCCACCAACGCAGCCTCGAGGTCTGGCGTCACGCGCACGACACGGGCCTGCGTCTCGAGCGAGGTCGCGGCGCGCAGGCTCGCTGGTACGCGGCACAACTTCCGGGCGGGGCGAGTTGGTGAAGAACTGGACGCACTGGGCGACCTCGCGCGACCTCGTGAGTTTGCGCCTGCCCGCGCACGACGCGGGTGCGGGCCTTTCGGGCACGAGCCTCGGCGTGGCCCAGTTCGGTGGCGCGTTCGCCTTCGACGTCTTTGACGCCTATCGCGCGGGTCTCGTGTCGAATCCCAACGTGGTGGTCGCCGGAGCAATAGGGGCGGGGAAGAGCACGGTGGTCAAGATGCAACTCGAACGGGCGTTGGCGAGAGGTCGCCGCGCGGTCGTGGTCGATCCGAAGGGCGAGTACGCCGAACTGGCCGGCGCGCACGCGACGACGCCCGTCACGCTCGGTCGAGACGGGTGGTGCAATCCCTTCGCCGTCGACGATCGTGACGGGCGCGCACTGCTGCGGGCGTTGCTCGCGAGCGCGCAGGGTTCGACGCTGAGTGGTGACCAGCACTTCACGCTCGATGAGGCCTGGGGCCGACTTGGCGCACAGCGACCCACCCGAGTCCTTCGCTCGCTCTTTGAGGTCCTTGAGCCGCACCTGGCGACGTCGTTGGCGACGGGACCACGATCGCTCGCGCTGCTGCTGCACCGCTTCGTCCACGGAGACCTGGCGGGGCTCTTCGACGGCGAGGGGGATCCGCTGGTGTTTGCCGGCGACCTCGTCGTACTGGACCTCTCGGCGCAGTGGTCGTCGAGTTCGCTCTCGGTGGCGGTCTTGAGTGCAGTCGCCGCCGCGCAGCAGGTCGTGGCCCGGCGCGACGAACTGGGCTATCTGGTCATTGACGAGGCCTGGGCGTTGCTCGCCGACGAGGTAGCGCTGGCCTGGTTGCGCGGTTCGTGGAAGCTCGCGCGCGCCAGAGGCGTGGCGCACGTGTTGGTGTTGCACCGTTGGAGCGACGTCGCGGCCGTGGGCGACGCCGGCAGCGCGCGGCGCGACGCCGCCCAGGGACTGCTGCGCGAGTGCGAGACGGCGTGGCTCTTTCGCGAACCACCCGATGAGGCGAGCGAGATGGCCCTCGTGCTCGGCCTGAGCCCGCGCGAGGAGCGCTACCTCATCGCGTTGCCCAAAGGCGTCGCACTCGTTCGTTACGGTGCGCATCGTTCGATCGTGCGCGTTCGCCCCGACGAGAGCGACGCGCGCGTGATCGACACCGATGCGGCCATGCGGGTGACGCGGTGAACGACCGACCCATCCTCGGGCGCCGTTACTACAACGGGCTGTCCTTCGGGCCACGGGTGACGATCGACGCCGCGAGTTCGTTGCTCATCGTGGGACCCACGCAGGCGGGCAAGACCTCTTCGCTCGTCATGCCCGCGCTACTGCGCTGGCGCGACGCGCTGGTGGTGACGAGCGTCAAGCGCGACGTGGTCGCGGCGACGATGTCGTGGCGCCAAGAACTCGGCGACGTCCAGGTACTCGAGCCCGGGCGCGACGGAGGTCTGACCTGGGACCCCCTCGAGGGCGTGACGTCGTTGCGTCACGCCACGCGGGTCGCGCGCGATATGACGACCGGCTCGAGTGATCGAGGGGACACCGAGTTCTGGAACGCGCTCGCGACCCGATTGGTGGCGGGACTGTTGACGTTGGCCCACGAGAGTGGTCGGACGATCTTTGACGTCGCCGAGGTCGTGGAGCGTCACGACGTGGCACTCTGGCTGGGGGAGCGTCCGAACTCCACCGCAGAAGAGGTCCTGCGCCGTTTCCTCGCCCACGACCCCAAGACCCTCGACGGCGTGTTGACGACCGCCGAGACGATGTTGATGCCCTGGCGCTTTGCCCAACCGCTCGCTCGGGTACGTCGAGTCCTCGAAGGTCCGAACACCTTGTATCTCTGTAGTCCCCGCGGTGAGCAGCGCCACTACGAACCGCTGTTTCGCGGCGCGTTGCGCATGGTGCTCGAGGAACAACAGCGCCAGGTCGAAGCGGGTTCGTCCCGTCGAGTCTTGGTGGTGCTGGACGAGGCGGCGAGCGTGGCGTCGCTGGATGAACTCGACGAACTGGCGGCCACCGTGCGGGGACTGAACGTGACGTTGGTGACGGTCGTCCAGGACTTCGCCCAACTCGCGGCGCGCTGGGGACCGCGGGCCGCGACCATCGTGAACAACCACGCCACGCGCGTCGTCCTGGCGGGGCTGGCGGACCCGACGGTCGCCAAGTACCTGCCCGAGCTGGTTGAGACGAAGCCCGACGTCGCTCACGTGCCCCTCCGATTACGACCGCGAGGTACCGCCGTCGTGGTCGCGGGGGGACAACGGGTCTTTGCCGTGCGGCTGCGCCCGTGGTGGAGGGACCGGCGCCTCCGGAGCCGTGGGAGCCGCGCGCTAACTACGATTTAGCGGTGGCTTATCAATCACTCCTGCTCCAAGAGCAGATCTTCGCCATTGATATCGGCGCGACGAACATCAAGTTCTCCCACGTCAACGACCTGGGTGTCTTGGTGCGTGGCGTGCGCCGACGCCCAACTCCCTATCCCTGCTCGCCCGCGCGCCTGGTGGAGTTCTTAGACGAGCGCATCAATAAGAGCGGTTGTCGCCGCGTGGGGGTCGGCTTTCCGGGCGAGTTTCGCGACGGCCACGTCGTCCAACCCGGCAACCTCTCACGACCCGGGGGCGTGGCGACGGAGAAAGATCCCGAGCTCGACGCGCTCTGGCGGGGCTTCGCGCTCCAAGACGCGCTGCGCGAGAAGACCGGACGTGAGGTGCGCGTGGTGAATGACGCGACGATGGCGGCCCTCGGGTGCGTCGAGGGCGAGGGGACCGAGTTGGTCTTGACCTTGGGCACCGGACTCGGCCTCGCGCTCGCGATCGACGGCAAGCTCCAAAAGGAGCGCGACGTCGGCGCCGAGATCTTNNCACGCGACGACGGTGCACTTAGCGGGCGGTAACGCGCGACGCGTCGTTCCCGAGGAGTTCGATCACCTTCCTTTTCGCGTGGTGATCAATGGCAACGAGGCACCCATGCGCGGCGCGGCGCGGCTCTTCGCCGAGGACTAAGTCGAGGCCCTAGGGTTTCGCGAGGTCCACGGCGCTTTGGGCCAGCACACCCGTTTGGATCCGACACGCGCGGTCGTCGATGGTGAACTCCGGAGAGTGGTGCGCGCCGCTCGTCCCGTCGTCGTAGGCGCCGCCGACGAAGAGGTAACAACCCGGTACGCGTCGCAAGAACTCCGAGACGTCATCGCTCGGGGTCACCGGAGGATACGCGAGGACGTTCGCCGCGCCGACGACCTTCGAGGCACTCGCGACGACTCGCTCGGCGACGACGGGATCGTTCACGACCGCCGGGGTGCCTTCGTCGAGGTGGAGTTCACAGCGCACCGTGAAGGTGGCGTCGACCTCGGCGAGCAGCGCGCGCAGGCGAGTGACGGCCTCGGTCTTTTGCTCGGGGGTGAACGTGCGCAGGGTGCCGCGCAGCAGCGCGTGCCGTGGCACCACGTTGTTCGCGGTACCGGCCATCAAGACTCCCGCGGAGCAGGCACAGTTCGTTCCCTCATAGACCAGCCCATCGACGACTTCGCTGAGGCGCGGCGCGAGTTGGCTGACGGCGAGCACGACGTTTCCTTCGAGCGTCGCCATGGCACCGTGGCCCCCTCGCCCGTTGATGTGAACACTCAAGGTCTGGCCGTCGCTCATCAAGACGCCCGCGCGAGTGGCCACGAACCCCACGGGGGCGAGGGAGGTGACGTGGGCGCCGATGACGAAGTCCACGGGGTTCTCCTCGAGAACGCCACCGTCGATCATGGCTTTGGCACCACCGATGACTTCCTCGGCGGGTTGGAAGAGCAACGTGAACTCGCCCGCGAGGTCCGCCTGTCGTCGCGCGAGCACCTCGGCGACGCCGAGGAGACTCGCGGTGTGCACGTCGTGACCGCAGGCGTGCATGACGCCCGCATTCTGTGAGGTGAAGGCGACGCCGCTTTCTTCTTGCACCGGGAGGGCGTCGATATCTGCGCGCACCATGACTCGCTTGCCCGGCTTTGCGCCAACGAGTCGGGCTACGGCGCCGCTCGCCGTGGGGCACGGGCGTAGTTCGAAGCCGAGATCGAGGAGCCGTCGGGTGATGACGTTGGTCGTACGGTGCTCTTGGAAGGAGAGTTCTGGCTGGGCGTGGAGATCGTGGCGAACCTCGACGGTGGTGGCGCCGGTTTCATCGAGGAGCGATGGTAAGTCGTCGTCGAATGATCGAGCCACAGAGGCATCGTAGTGAGTTCCCCGAGATGAAGTCAGAAGAGGGTCGGCTAGGATTGTGGGTCGTCATCAACGCGGCTGTAGCTCAGCGGATTAGAGCATCGGTCTACGGAACCGAGGGTCGGGGGTTCGAATCCCTCCAGCCGCACTTTATTGAATTTGACTCAGACGCTTCTGGCCGCGCCATCAATTCCGACCTTCTCGTCATACATGTGAGGTTGGGGCTACTGAGGACTCTGAGAATGCTCCCGTCAGTTCGTGGACTCCAAGGTTTCGAAGAACAGTGGTATCTTCGCTCTGAGCGCTTCGGTAGTGCCGGTGATAATTTCGGGCCTTGCCAACGACGAAAGTGCGGGCGACAGTGGGGCGAGTCGAGATGAGATTGGGACGCCTTCTCGCAACCAGGACGATTATTGGGATGGTTGTTCTCGCCGCCGCACTTTGCGTGGTGGTTCAGGTTCCCACGACCGTGGCGGGCGCTACAACTTTACTGACGCAATTTGGAACTCCCGTCCCCGTCGTACCGGACAGTTCCGGCGGAGGTGATTTCTTAGAAGTGAGTTGTTTTACGGCAACGTCCTGCATCGCCGTCGGCGACAATGATGCGTCGCCGTCGCAGTCCATCTATTCATTCGGAACGGAATCCAACGGAGTGTGGACCTGGTCCAACTCAGCCGACATTGCCGCTGATGCGTCAGGAGGTGGCGAGCTGAACGGCGTCAGTTGTCCCAGCACGACCACGTGCGTCGCCGTAGGGGGTGACGTCGCTGCGCAACAGCAGGGAATCATCTCGGTGGGAACGTATTCGCAGTCGTCCTGGACGTGGTCTACATCTGCCGTGCGGCCAGACGGTTCGGGAGGCGGCTCACTCGAGAGCGTGAGCTGCCCGACCGCATCCGAGTGCGTTGCCGTGGGATCGGATGTCGCCGATGCTTCAATTGTGTCGGTCGGCACGTACGCGGCTTCGGCGTGGACGTGGACTACATCGATCAGAGTTCCCTCAGGTAACACCGGACTGGGGTTTCTCTCTGGCGTGGACTGTGTGAGCGCGACCTCGTGTGTCGCTGTGGGTGGGGATGCCACGCAGTCGATCTATACCGTAGGCACCTACTCGGGTTCATCGTGGGGTTGGACGTCGGCATCCATTTCACCAGACGCTTCTGGCGGAGGTCAACTCAACGCCGTGAGCTGCGTGAGCGCTACTTCGTGCGTGGCCGTTGGCCAAGACAGTGCCGTCGAGGGGCAGGGAATCGAGAGCGTGGGCATCTATTCGGGATCGGCGTGGACGTGGTCGACGTCGAGCATCGTCGCCTCGGATAGTTCTGGCGGTGGAGTTTTCTGGGGCTTGAGTTGTGTGAGTTCGAACGTCTGCACCGCCGTCGGACAGGATCAGAATGACCAGTCGATCTTCTCGACGGGTGATGTCTCCGGGTCGAGTTGGACCGCGTCACCCTCAACCGTGGCCCCGAGCGACGATGCCGGCGGCGGCGGCTTTAATGACGTGAAGTGTTCCGACGAGGTGACCTGCGTGGCGGTGGGCACCGATGGTAGTCAGGCGACCTTCGACACTCCGCTTAGTCCAATCGTTCCCGCGTATCCCCTGGTTGCGCCTACTGACAGCACGCTCGGCGGCGGCTTGGGCCAGGTGAGCTGCCCGTCCGCAATAACGTGCGTCGCCGTCGGGTCCAATTTTGAGGGTCAACCTGTGTACTCAACGGGCGCTCAATACGGCGGGCAGTGGACCTGGTCCACCTCAAGTTTCTCTGGTCCAAGCGATACCACGAACGGACACGTCATGGGCGTGAGTTGTCCGTCGTCTACGAGGTGCATCGCCGTTGGCTACGATTCCGGCGCGCAGCCGATGTATTCGGCGGCAACGTACTCGAACGGCAGTTGGTCGTGGACCCCACTGACATTCGAGGGGCCAGCGAGCTCGGCGACGGTGGACATCTCCGGTGTAAGTTGCCTTTCAACTACTTCGTGCCTGGAAGTCGGATTCGAGTTAGTCGATAATCAGGCTTACCCCGCCTACGCTTCGGCGACGTACACGAGCGGCGAATGGACGTGGTCCACACTGACCGCACTTACCAGCGTGCAGAACGAAGGACAGTTTACGGCCATCTCGTGTGCGAGTGCGACCTCATGCGTGGCGGTCGGCTCCGGAATATACGACTACCAATTTGAGCCAATGTCGGCGTCCGCGACGTTAGCGAACGGCGTATGGACGTGGACGACGCCTCAAGAGTATGAGCCGGTGGGAAACTTCACCGGATTTCTCACGAGCGTTGAGTGCCCGTCTTCGACGACGTGTATTGCCGTGGGGTCAAACGGCGACGGCTACGCGTTGTGGACGGCGGGCACGTACTCGCAAGGCTCGTGGAGTTGGACAACGCCGAGTGGCGCCGTGGGCGACAACTACGGCGGGAACATTGGAGGCGTCAGTTGTCCAACCACCACCTACTGCGTCGCCGTAGGCGACACTCTGTCGGAAGGTCAGGTTCAGATTCCGACACCGACGTACTGGACGGTGTCGGATGTCGGGGGAACGTGGACGTGGTCGTCCATCGGAAACGTCTCGAACGTCAACGGTTGGTACAACGACGTTCGCTGTCCGACAGAGGAGTCGTGCGTGGCCGTCGGCGGGACGACGATCGATCTACCGATATACGACGCGTTTACCCCCGTTCTTCCAACGCTTCCGGGCGCGCCCACCATTGGTACTGCGAGTTTGAACGGTGCCGCAGTGACAGTTCACTGGAGTGCTCCGGGCAATACAAACGGTGACACCGTCACCGGTTACGACGTCATCGCCGTCGATACCACAGCCTCGACCATCGAAAGCGACGTGTGCCCCTCCTCCGCGTTTTCAACGAGCACCAGTTGCGTCGTTACCGGGCTTAATGGCACCGACACTTACACGTTCAGTGTGGCGGCCGTTGTCCCGCAGGGGATAGGTCCTATCTCCAACTATTCGAATAGCGTGACGCTTCCTACAACCGCACCCGGCGTTCCAATCATTAATACGGCGACGGGACGTAACGCGTCAGCGACGCTGGCGTGGATTGCCCCGACTTCAGATGGTGGGGAACCAGTTACCGGATACGTAGTTGACGCAACCAACGTGACGACCAATACTGCGTACAACAACGTGTGCTCTGGCTCTGAGACCAGTACCTCCACCGGGTGCACCGTGAGTGGGCTCGTAAATGGGGACACCTATACGTTCGTGGTTGCGGCAATCAACACTGTTGGCACCGGTGGGAACTCGGCTTCCATCAGCGCGACACCCTTTGCGACTGGCGGTGGCGGTGGCGGTGGCGGTGGCGGCGGCGGCGGCGGCGGCGGCGGAACTGGCGGCAGTAGCAGTGCCGGAGGCGGGGGGACTACGTCAGCGCCACCACCAACACCTCCTTCGTCGCCCAGCGAACCTCCTATACCAAGGGAAGTCACTTACTCGGGCGACGCGAGTTCTCTGTCCAAAGAGGGAGAAGTCGTTCTCAATAGCTTGGTGAGCAAACTTGAGAAGGGCGCCTCGATCACCGTGACGGGGTATGCATTCGACGACAAAAAGTTAGCCCGAGAAAGGGCACTGGTGGTCGAGGGTTACATGGAGAAACGAATTGATGTCCGGGTCACGGTGAAAATAGTGTTGACTTCGAAAGTTGCAAAAGTGACCGTGGTCACCACCAAGTTGTAAATCTGTGGAGAACACCGCCCCGGGTGGGACTGCTGAAGGAATGACGATTCGCGGCGCAATGGCAGGCGGTGTCGGACGCGAGAGTTGAGTACGTGGCAGCGCTCAAATTGGGCTTCGAAGCCAGTCAGCGCGAGCTCTCGAAACTCGTAAGGGAACAGAAGGAGTTGCACGGCGTTGATTCTGAAGTGGGTTGGATGTCTACCGAAGTTGAGCTCAGTAGCAAGCTGAGATGAAGGGCTGCCAAGTTGGACCAGCCAAAGTACAGAGTTGGCATCGACGACCGGATTGAGTTCCGCTGACTGTCATCGCGCCATTGACGCGCCCGGAATCTATATTTCCTAATGAAAGCCAATGTGGAGTGATTATGGCTCGGAAAACGTGAAATGATACACGGAAATGGTTCCGAAAACGTGAAATAATACACGGAAATGGTTCCGAAAACGTGCACTCTGGTCCTATGCTTATGGCATGGATCGACGAGCACTCAATCAACTAAGAACATGGAGGAGCGCCCCCGCGCGCAAACCATTGGTGCTGCGCGGAGCGCGACAGGTCGGTAAAACATGGCTACTGAAGGAGTTCGCGCGTTCCGACTACGAGAATGTTGCGTACGTCAACTGCGAGCGCGACAAATCCGTGGCGTCGATCTTCCAAGGGGACCTTGTCCCCGATCGCATGCTGCAAGGTCTCTCCATTGCCGCCAACACAACAATTGCTCCGGGCACCACCCTGGTCATCATCGACGAGATCCAGGAAGCGCCAAATGCCCTCACTGCCCTCAAGTACTTCGCTGAAGAACGCCCCGAGGTGCACATCGCCGCTGCTGGCTCCCTGCTGGGAGTGGCCCTAGGCGCGAACGCATCGTTTCCTGTAGGCAAAGTCGACTTCATTGATCTACACCCACTCGACTTCGACGAGTACCTCCGTGCCACCGGCGAAACACAGTTGGCCGATTTAGTGATCCAGCAAGACTGGCCGTTGATTACGTCGTACGCGGTTCGATTGACCGAACTACTCCGTCAGTACATGTATGTCGGCGGCATGCCCGAAGTAGTTGCTCGTCACGTAGCGGGAGACTCACTCAACGATGTTCGCGCAGTGCAGCTAAATATTCTCCACGGTTATCGGAACGACTTTGGTAAGCATGCCAGCCCGGCCGTGAGCTTACGAATCGCCGAAGTATGGGGGTCACTGCCGGGTCAACTGGCGCGCGAGCACAAGCGTTTCGTTCTCGGACAGGTCCGAAAAAGTGCTCGTGCTCGTGAGTTTCAAGACGCGCTGCAGTGGCTCACCGACGCCGGGCTGGTGCATCGCGTGACTCGGTACACGAAGCCAGGAAATCCTCTCCGCGCGTACGAGGATGCAAAAATCTTCAAACTGTTCCTCCACGACATCGGTTTGCTTGGAGCGCTCGCGGGCCTGGACGCTGCCGTACTGCTACAAGGAGCAGGAATTTTCGATGAGTTCAAGGGCGCCCTGACCGAGCAGTACGTACTACAGCAAATTGTTGCTGCGCGAACTGTCGTGCCAATGTACTGGGCGCCCGATGACGCTAAGGCAGAACTAGATTTCTCCATCGAGCATCGTGGCGCGCTGGTTCCAATTGAGGTGAAGGCCGAAGAGAATCTAAAATCGCAGAGTCTGCGCAGTTACATCAATCGCTTTCACCCGTCTGAGGCGTGGCGTTTCTCGCTGGCCAACTACCGTGAGCAACAAGACATGGTCAACGTTCCCTTGTACGCCATTGGCCCCTGGCTCAAGGACAATCACTAATAGAGAGTCTGGGCTGCACTCACGCAATTCGTAGCGTCACCACAGCACAGCTCGAAGGACTCGTCGCCTCGTCGGTAGCCAATGCTGCCACCGTCACCAGAATTCTGGAACCCGCCACCGCTCATGGGCGTGTCGAAGTCGCTGACGCGGATGCTCGCCGGGTAGTTCATGAGTCCAATCGAGTCGACCGGACCTGAGTGCTACTTGACGAAGGGCAGCTCGAGGACCTCGTCCACGGCGTCCGTGGCGCAGAGGTTCTTGCGGCGCAGGAACAGCACGACAGTGGCGTCCTGATCGAGTGTGCCGGACGTTCTCAAGTCGGCAAGTTCGGGAATTTTGGACCTTCTGGTTTCTACCTGACGGGGCAATTGGGTGAAATCTCACCTTCGATTGTCATGTTCGCGTGGTGCGCCGAGGACCGCGTCTCTTCAATTTGTAGATATCACTCGCTGAAGTCATAACGGGGAGGAATGCGGCGGTCCGTCGTTCACTCACTGAAGTTCGCTAGCGGGCACGAGTTGTTCGCGAGGCCTGAGTGTAGCCAACTACTGATCACCAAAAGCGAACACCCTGCCTACGCAGGCGTCCGTGACGATGTCTTGGACCAGGTGAATTGTTCAGCGCGCGAAACCTACGAAACGGGTTCAAGCCCCGTTGGGGCTGCGATTCGACGATTCATTTGCGTACGCGGCGCCGGCGGCGCCGACTCGCTACTCCACGTCTCTTCGAGCGCATTTCGCCGTCGAGCGATCACCTCGCACTCGAACGACCCCTCCGCACATCGTCCGCACGAGTGCCATCAGCAGGCAAAACAGATTCCGTTGACTGGGGTTCATCGTTTTCCAGCCGCACTTTGTGACGTTGCGAGACATCGTGGAAAAATGAGCCCCTGAGACCAGTTCTTGCCCGGCTGGCGCGCCATCGTCTGGTGGTTCTTGTCCGGATCAACTCCATTCCGCCCTGGGATCGTTGGCGCCCTGCAGGTAGCGTGGTTGTCAGCTCTACGAACGTACCGAGAAACGCGCCATGTCCCCACCATCTCTTACCGAGCGAACGCTCGCACGCTGGCGCATAGACAGGAAACCCTCGATGGAGCAGCCTTCGGGTAAGCGACTTCTGGTCGTCACCTTGCTTGCCGCACTGTGTTCACTCGGCGCGAACGCCCTCATTGTGTTGCTTGCCACGCACCTCAAGCCTGACATCAAGGGTTACTCCCACTTTCGCTTCGCCGACTACGGCACGTTGACGGTCGTCGGCGTTCTCGCGGCCGGTATCGCGTGGTTCATCGTGCTGCGCGTCTCGTCGACGCCACGCTGGCTCTTGCTTCGTGTAGCGGTGTTGGTGACCGTCGTGTTGTGGATACCCGACGTCTATCTGCTCGCCAAGCACGAACCGACTGCGGCCGTCGTCACGCTCATGATTATGCACGGGGCGGTGGCACTCGTTACCTACAACCTTCTCGTGCGCGTGGCCGCGCAGTCGCGAAGCGCCGACCCCTACTCCTCGCTGCCCGACGAAGCGAGCGCGTACCTCTTGTCGCAGAGTGCGCCGAAGTCCGACGTCAGCGATGTAACGCTCCACCGATCGCTCTTCGTCGCGATGTTGGTGGGGACGATCGCCGAGTTTTTCATCGGAGGTGCGGAACTGTTCTACGTTCCCCTCAATCGTCCGACCGGATGGTTAGCCCACCACGGCCAGGCGATTTACGTGGTCCACGCACTCTTCGGTATGGCCCTGGGGATTGGCGCACTCGCCGTGTTCGGGGCGGCCGTGACCACGGCCCGTCTCGTCCAGGTAGATCGCACGGCGGCGATTGGCGGACTGATGGGAGTGGCCGTGGGCGCCTTCGGTGGTGCGTTGTCGTACGAGCGTTCACTTCGCCTCTTCGCCATAGCGTTCATGGTCCTCGGCGTCGCGGTGGCGTTTTTCTGTTATCTCTTGCCGTTGATCGAAGGATCGATGGACCGAATCCAGTTTCTTCCGGCGTCGCACAATCCTGGCCATCGCGATCCCGAGACGCCGTAGCGATGCCGGGGCTCAGCTCTCAGGTGCGCTCCGGACTTACGGAAAGTGAGAGCTAGGCAGTTCCTTGATCAAATGCACCGATCACCGACAACCACGCGGCGACGATCATCTAGCAGGTGATCGTCACTATCGCTGCCGCCGCGATATAGAGACCTGGCACGTACCCAAAGAAGAACGGTGTCGCGCCAGCCATTTCGGTCGAGTGCAGGAGGTTCCCGCCAACGATGCGAGAACGCCGTAACCAGTGCTCATGCGTAAGGCACTGACGTAGCCCCTCGCAAATACGGCTAACGACAAACCTGAGATGACGAAGACTTCGGCGCCATTTGACCGATGGCTTTGCGCCCCCATCAGTACCAGCGCAGAGCGCATGAACACCAGCGCCATTCCCGTCAGCGTGTTGATTGCACGAAAACGGTGGGTCACGTCGACGGCGATCTCTTTGAAGTTGAGCGACATCGCGACAAGAACCAAGCCGGTGAGCGTGACTGCGCCTGTTCCGACCAGTGAAAAGTGTCCATTGCCTTGGCCTGAAAACATCGGCCAGAATCATCGGCTCCTCGTAACTTTCCCGATACGCCTTGACGTGTGGCGAGTGCCGTCAGTTAGAGCGGGGGTCGCCACATATAGGTGTGCACGGTTCCAAAGGACTCGAACGAGAGTCGCTCGAAGATGGGCTGACTCTCGGATGACGCGATGACGTACACGTAGGAGTAGCCACGTTTCGCTGCCTCGCGGGATCGGTGCGCAACCATTGCTCGAAACAGCCCTTTACCCCGCCACTCGGGCAGCGTGCTTCCCCCCCAGAGGCCGGCGAACTCGCGGTCGGGGAGAAAGTCCACGCGCGACGACGCCACGGGAACGCCCTGCGCCATCGCGACGACGAGATGACCGACCTGTGGGGAACTCTCGAACTGCTGGAGTAGTGAGCGGCGCAGTTGTGAATGGTCGATGCCAAAGACCTTTTCGTGGACTTCAATGAGCCGATCGATGTCGCCCGGTCCGCCGGCGGTGGAAAGCGTGACGCCCGGAGGCAGTACGTCATCGTGTGGGACGTCAGCTACTCGGGCGATCATCAACTCCGAGGTGCCACCGAGAACGAATCCTGCCCGCTCGAGGCGAGTGCCGAGGTCCTCGGGTGAGTCGGTCTCGACCACCCGCCAGGCGAAGCCCAATTCCTTTGCCGCGAAGTACTCGATCTGCTGTGCTATCTCGGCGTCGGCGTTCGACTCGTCCAGATTGGACCAGGCGACCTCCGACCAACCGAGGTCGCCGTCCGCACACCATCGCACGACATCACTCGTTGCGGTCACCTCGGATCCCGTGCCGTCGCGGGCCGTGCCTCGGCGGACCTGTTCGTCAAAGAGCCCGCGAACACGATCGGTGTGAGTCGTAAAATCGGGCACGGGCGATGTCCTCTAGGTCGTTGACAAGAATTGCATGAAATTGGAGTGGTCGGTACAACGCAGCGCTTTGGGAGAACTGGTCCGTACAAGTCTGTGTGCGCTACGCAGTTGCTACGACGCGAACTACGGCTCCCGCAACGGAGAGCTGGAAATATCAAGTGATGTGGTACCGAGCGTAAAACGAGAGTGCTGGGTTATGAGTCATTAAGGTCGGTAGTGAGGCCTGAACTAGGAGCCGTCGCGCGACGTTGAACCGCGTCGCCTGCGAGCACTTACAGTCCGGTCTCGAAGCCGTCAATCTTGACGTCACCTACTAGAGGAGCCCTCGTGGCCGAGAAATCACCAAGCCAACACAATTCGAAGAAGGTCGGCAAGTCGCTGAAGGAAAAGCGAAATGAAAAGCACGCCAAGCGAGACTCGAAGAAGGGCATTCTGCCCGAGTAAGAACGTTCCGAGGTACTGCCGCTTAATCACGGACTCGTCAGAAAGAGTTCGCACACTGTTCACCATTGGGTAACCTTCGCCTGGTCCTGGGAACACCTCGGGCTGCCAAAATGAGTCCGCCATGCGTTCGAACCGATCGAGAGCGAAGTGACGGATTTGCGGGTTTCGGAAACGACCCCGGGGCCCGAGAATCGTCTTCCCCCACAAACGGCCCCCCAGGGTACGTCACCAGTTGAAGCACCACGGACGGTCAACCAACTCCTCGACGACGCCCCGCTGAGTCGCTTTCACCGTCGCGCGGTCTTGATTTCGGGCATGGGCTTTTTCACCGACGCGTACGACCTCTTCGTCATCGGCACCGTTGCGGCGATCTTGAAACTGCAGTGGAATCTCTCGACGACCCAGACGAGCTGGGTCACGGGAGCAGCAATCCTCGGTGCATTTGTCGGCGCCTTCGTGTTCGGTCGCGTCGCCGACGTCCTGGGTCGGCGCAACGTGTACATCAGCGTCGCGGTGATCATGGTGGTGGGCGCTGTCGCGTCCGCGTTCTCTCCGAACTTGATGTTCCTCATCGTCGCGCGGTTCGTGCTCGGCCTCGGCATCGGTGGTGACTATCCCGTGTCCGCAGTCATGATGAGTGAGTTTTCGAACCGCCGAGACCGCGGTCGTCTCGTAGGTCTCGTCTTTTCGATGCAGGCCGTAGGACTCATCGTCGGACCCCTCGTGGGCCTCGTGTTGTTGACGTCAGGGATGAGTCAGGGACTCACGTGGCGATTGATGTTGGGTCTCGGGGCTGTGCCCGCCGCTGCGGTCATCTATTTCCGAGCGAAGATGCCTGAGTCGCCGCGATTTCAGTCGAAAGTAAAAGGGGACACCTCGCGGGCCGCGGCGGACCTTCAAAGCTTCGCGGGCGGCGTGGTCGACGCGTCGTCGGCGACGGTGGCGGAGTCGCGACTCATGGGCCTGCGCGAGTTTCTGACGAATCCGAGAATGCTTTTACTCATGCTCGGCACCGCCGGTTCGTGGTTCCTCTTCGACTACGCGTACTACGGTAATACGCTCTCGCTGCCGAGCATCTTGAGCGAGGTGTCACCCAACGCGAGCCTGGTGACAAAACTCATGCTCACGTTGGCGCTCTTCGTCGTCTTCGCCGTACCGGGTTACCTCTTCGCAGTGTGGAAGATGGACAAGATCGGGCACCGACGCTTGCAGTTCCTTGGCTTCGCCGTCATGGCGGGATGCTTCTTGCTGCTCGCGGCGTTTCCGGCGTTGACGGTGAACGTGGTGCCGTTCATCGCGATCTTCGGGTTCAGTTACTTCTTCACCGAGTTCGGTCCGAACACGACGACGTTCGTGCTGCCCTCTGAAGTCTTCCCGGTGAACATGCGAACGACCGGTCACGGGTTCGCCGCCGGAGTCGGAAAGCTTGGTGCGTTCGTTGGCGTTTTCCTCGTGCCAGAACTCGAGAACCACTTCGGCCTGCGTGGTCTGCTCTTCGTCGCCGGCATCGCCGCCACCTTGGGTTTTGGGTTGACGAGGATTCTGCCCGAGCCGTCAGGCCGTTCCCTGGAAGAGGTATCCGGTGAAGATGACGAGCGAACTATCGGCCAAGGTGTTCGCTCGAATGGACACGCGACGCCCGCGAAGTAGCGACGCCGTCGTGGCGTCAGCACGGTAACGCCGAACGAATTTCGCCGCACGCGCGTTCGCCCCCTTTTCTACCGAACGATTGGAACCATCGGCTCACTTGGTTCTAACTGATCTCAAAGCGATCTATCAGAGTTTCAACAGCACGCTCTCAACGCTTTCACAATTGCGGTTTCTACTCTCGAACAAGTTTCTTTGAAGGGAGAATCCATGAAATCCATGTCCAGCCGAGCAATCGTGGCACTAGCGCTGTGCACCGCGATGGGAGTGAGCGTGCCCGCAGCGGCCTACGCGAGCTCCACGACCACCACCACCGCTCCGAGCGCCAGTTTCATTGCCGCACAACAGGCACTCGAGGCCCAACTGGCGAGTCGACTCACGCGCCTACAGCACCTCAACGCCGACGTGACCGCGGCGACGACGTTGAGCGCGAACGCCGCATCGACCCTCGAAGCGCGTCTCTCGACCGAAGAGTCGAGTATTGATTCGCTGATCGCGAAGGTTCCCACCGACACGACATTCGCCGAACTCCGGGCGGACCGCGCGGCAATGTTGAAGGACAATCGGGTGTACGCGGTGATGTCGCCGCAGGTGTTCGAATCGATTGAAGCGTCGTTAGTGCAGGTTCAGGTGACCACCATGCAAGGCAACGAGCCCACGCTGCAGACCGAAGTTGCGTCGCTCTCGGGACTACCCGGTTACCAGAACGCACTCAATCACTACAACAGCTACGTGTCGAGGCTTTCGAACTGGTCGACGAAGATTGTGACCGTCGAAGAAGTCGTGTTGGCGCAGACGCCCCAAGGCTTCCCGGGCAACACGAGTACGTTCGTGGCCGAGAATCACCAGGTCCTTGACGCCAACATCGCCCTGGCGTACGCCGCGTATGACGCGAGCATCATCGGCCTCGCGGCGGGGGGCTACACGGGCTCCTAGGAGTTCACCGCACGCACGCAACGATCACCCCTAGATATGGCGGTCGGTGGCTTCGGCCGCCGACCGCCATAGTCGTTCACGCGCTGAGAGTTCCATGTTGAGTACAGTCAGGCTGGTGGAAGGTTTCGAAAAGGTCAAGGCCGAACAAGACGCGGACCAGGACGTGCATTTAAAGGGACCGGGCAGTACCGGCTCGACCCTTTGTGGCATGAAAGCCGCGGGATCGGCCACGGGCGAAGTCACCTGTTATCGCTGCCACGAGTTCGCCCGGGGGAACGTGTAACGGCTCCGTTACGACGGGGAGAG
>PKZN01000027.1:0-164 GCA_003133075.1 Acidimicrobiaceae bacterium
GTCATTCACGGCCTGACCGCGTGTCTGGAAGAGATGGCCTCGCTGCACGCCCTCTTTCGCAGCGCCGAGCGTTAATGTTCGTCGTCTCGGAGTTGCGCGACCGCCGAGCGCACCTGCCAGTCACGATCTTCGCTGGCGCGCTCGAGTGCGGCGTCGATATCGGG
>PKZN01000027.1:214-17241 GCA_003133075.1 Acidimicrobiaceae bacterium
GCCACGCGGCACAGCGGCGACACTGCCGAGACGACCAGGTGCTCACCGAGCGCGAAGGCCGCGGCGTCCACGACGAGGTCGTCCTCGTCCTCGAGGAGCGAGATCACGTCCGCGAGGACGAGCGGCGTAGCCAGCGGCGCGTGGGCGAACTGTTCGAGCGCGTCGCGGCGGACATCGACGTCGACGTCTCGAAGCGCGGTTCGCCAGAGTTCTTCGCGCACGGCGTCGTGGCGCACGAGGCCGCGCAGCGCGAGGATCCGGAGTCGAGGAAGTGGGGAGGCGAGCGCGTCGAGGAGCACTCGGACGCCGTCAGCTCCCGGCGTGAAACTCGCGCGCACTAAGTTCGCCTCGGGAGCCTCCACTAGCGTTGGTTCATCACTTGGCACGACCCCATTTCATCACCTCCTCGGCGACGCCGGATCACGCGGGTCGTACTCGTCGTACTCGTGCTGATTCTCGGCGGCGTCATCGTCCTTGGACGGTGGTCGACCAACGAATACGCCTTGACCCCCGGCGACGCCACGCCGGTCTCGCCGTTGGTGAAGATCGGTGGCCTCAAGACCAACGCGCATCTCGACAAGATCATGTTGACCGACGTCTACCTCACGTCGCTCACTGAGTGGCAGTACATCACGATGCACTTCCAGTCACACGTTCAGTTCGTCACCGCCGACGAGCTCCTAGAGCCCGGCATTCCGAGCGACGAACTTGGTCCCCAGGGGTTCCTCGAGATGAATGACGCGAAAGAGGGCGCCGAGGTCGCCGCTTTTCGCGCGCTCGGGTGGCGCGTGCCAACCACGGGCGCCGGCGCGGTCATCACCGGCGTGGTCGCGCCCTCACCCGCGCGCAGCGCGAAGCTCGCGGTCGGCGACGAGGTCACCGGTATCGGGTCGAAGAACATCGACTCGAGTTGTCAACTGGTGCAGTACGTCCACGACCTCGCCCCGGGCGTACCGCTGACCCTGCACGTGCGCCGTGTCACGATTTCGCAAACGGGCGTCTTGTCCTACGCCACGGCGAGCGACGTCAAACTCACCACCGGTGCCGAACCCGCGGGCGTCCAAGCGTCGGACTGCCCCGGTGTCACGGGACGAGACCGTTCCTGGCTGGGGGTCTCGCTCGAGGACGGGTTCAAGGTCGTTTTGCCGGCGAAGGTGAACATCAATACCGCCAACATCGGCGGACCCTCGGCCGGGCTCGCCATGACCTTGACCTTGATCAATGAACTGAGCGCCGGTTCCTTGACCGGTCACCACGTCGTCGCGGCCACCGGCACCGTTGACTTCGCCGGCCAGGTCGGGGCGGTCGGGGGAGTCGAGGAAAAGGCCGTCGCGGTGCACCGCTCGGGGGCCACGTACTTTCTCGTTCCCGACAGCGGCGGTGACGTGGCGGCCGCCCGTGACGCCGATCAGCCCGACCTCACGATATTGCCGGTCAACTCGCTCGCCCAAGCCCTCCGCGACCTGCGGCGCCTCGGCGGCGTCAAGCCCGTAGCCCTTTCGCCGCCGACGTAAGTCGAGAATGGAGTGCGCGAGCCCGTAGTCTGGAGGTAATGGACGACCGCCGAACACTCTCGACCACGCGGCAGGCGTCGTCCGAGGTCACGAGGGTGAACTTCACCGCGCTGCGAAAAGGTGGCCTCGACCCCAACGAAGTGCGGCTTCACTTAGAAGCCGTGGCCCGCGAAATGAGCCACCTGGAGCACCGCGTCCGCGAACTCCAAGACCAACTGAGCGAGGCCCAGCGAGCCGCGGCGAACCCGGTCTTCGATGAGGCGACCCTCACGACCGCCCTTGGTGCTCAGAGTGCGGCCATCGTACGTTCGGCCCACGAAGAGGCGGGCCGGGTCACCGCCGAAGCACAACAGCGCAGCGCTCAGATCTTCTCCGAGACCCAACAGCGCGCCGCGAGTCACCTCATCGAAGCCCAAGAGCGAGCGACGTCGCTGCTCGCTGAGGCCGAGAACACCGGCGCGCAGATCGATCACGACGCCCGACTGGCGGCCGAGCGACTGATCGACTCGGCCAAGGTCAATGGTGAAGCGTTGGTCGAGCACGCCAGAGAACAGGGCCGCGCTATCGTCGAGCAGTCCAACGAAGCACGGCGCACCGTCTTGAACGACCTCGCCATCAAGCGCAAGGCACTGCACCTCCAGATCGAACAGCTGCGCGTCGCACGCGACACGTTAGGTTCATTCGTCGCTTCGGTGCGCAAGCAGATCGACGAGGTGCTCGACGGCATTAATGGATCAGACGAAGCCGCCCGCTCGGCGGCGCTCGAGGCCCTGCGCTACCACCAGGTGGCGCCCGAACCGACCGAAGAAGAACTCCTCGCCGGCACGCCACTGCGCGAAGTGCCCCCGGCGGCCGTCGCCCCCGCGACCGAAGAACCCGAGAATGAACCCGCCGCCGCGAAGCCCGTTCCGCGCAAGGCCCCCAAGCCCGTCCCGGTCGCCGAGGAGTCACTCCTTGACGACGATCCCTCGGGCACCGACGTCGTCAATGAGATTTTCGCTCGGCTTCGCAAGGCCACCCTCGAAGAACGCGGGGTCACGATACCGCCACCGAAGAAGACGCCCTCGAACAAGCCCGAAACGCCCGTCGGCGTGCTCTTTCGCCGTCGCGACGAAGCCCTCGAGGAGTCGCTCGCGGTCTTGACGCGCCGAGTGAAACGCGCCCTCCAAGACGACCAGAACATCATGCTGGAACGACTGCGCAACGTGCGCGCAATGATCACGACCGAGTTAGAAGATGAACACACGCAGCGTTCTCGCTACGCCGAGGCCGCGTACGAAGCACTGGCGCTTGCCGCCCAGGCCGGGGTGCGGTTCGCGCACGACGAGGGCGGTGTCGCGGGCGCCAACGTGTCGAACGACGCACTCCAGGACTGCGCCGCCGACTTAGCGGTCACGGTCGTGCTCGCGCTGCGCAAGAAGATCATGTCCGACAGTGCGGGCGANNGCCTCCAAGGGGCGCTCGATTCGCTTCTTCGCGGTGCCGAACGACGCGCCGTGTGACATGTGTGCGCACGACTCGGAGTCCGGCGAGCGCATCGCGGGCGAGAACTTTCCGAGCGGATCGCCCTACCCGCCGCTGCACGCGGGCTGCGCCTGCACCGTCGTTCCGGTGTAGNNGTCCTCCTGGTGGGCTTTCTCTCGCTGCGAAATCTGGCCATTCTCTGGACCGATCAGATGTGGTTCTCCTCGGTCGGGCTTTCGGGTGTTTTTTCGACGCTCTTTTTCATAAAGGTCGGACTGGCGTTCACTTTCGGAGCGATCTTCTTCTTCATCATGTGGGGCAACCTGCTCTTGACGGACCGCTTCGGTGCGCGAGATCTGAGCTTTGACGCCGACGACGAAGTGGTGCGACGCTTCCAGAACGCGGTGCGCCCCTACGCCAAGCGGGTCTACGCCGCGATCGCCCTGGTCATGGGCATCGTCGCCGGGTTGAACGCGACGGGTCAATGGCAGAACTACCTGCTCTTCGCTCACGCGCAGTCCTTCCACAAGGTCGACCCGGTCTTTCACAAGGATCTCGGGTTCTACGTCTTCACCCTCCCCTTCGTGTCCTTCGTCTTGACCTGGTTCCTCGTGGTGCTGATCGTCGCGTTGGTCGTGACGGCGGGTTTTCACGTGCTGAACGGTGGCATTCGCACGACGCGAGTCGTTCCGCGGGTCTCCCCTCGGGTGAAGGCCCACCTCTCGGTGATTGGTGCGGCTATTGCCTTGATGAAGGCGGGCGGTTACCTGATCGCCAAGTGGGAACTGGTGAACTCCAGCAACAACTACGTCCAGGGCGCGCTCTACACCGACCTGCACGCGCGCATGCCCGCCCTCACCATCCTTTTTTACCTCTCCCTCGCCGCCGCGGCCATCCTGCTCTACAACGTGCGTTCGAGGGGTTGGTCGCTCCCGGTGGTCGCGGTGGGGCTGTGGGCCTTCGTCGCGCTCGTGATCGGTGTCTTGTATCCAACGTTCCTCCAGGCTTTAAAAGTCAGTCCCAACCAGCAGTCCTTAGAGTCGCCCTACATCGCGCGCAACATCGCCGCGACGCGTGCGGCCTTTGGACTGGACGATGTGACGTATCACGCGTTCGCCGGTTCGACGTCGATCTCGGACTCCCAGATAAAGGCCGACACCGCGACGCTCAATAACATCCGCCTCTGGGACCCGGCGAATGCCATCGCGCTCGAGACGGTGACTCGTCGTCAGTCCATCCGCTCGTACTACAACTTCACGACGCTCGCGGTCGATCGGTACTTCATCAACGGCAAGTTGACGCCGGTGCTGATCGGCGCTCGCCAGCTCGACAGCGGCAGTTTGCCCAATCAGAGTTGGGTGAACCAGCACCTCCAGTACACCCACGGGATCGGCGCGGCCGTCGTGGCGGCCAACCAGGTCGACGGGGCGACCGGGAACCCGGTCTTTGACGTCTCGAACGTGCCGCCGCAGTCCCAAGACGGTCTGCCGACGTTGACCCAGCCCGACATCTACTTCGGCATCGGCTACAACGGCTGGGTCGTCGCGAACTCCAAGCAACCCGAACTCGACTACCAGGTCGACACCGGCGCCAACGCCGGATCGCCCGTGGAGGTTCACTACAAGAGCACCGGTGGGGTCCCGGTGGGCAACGTGTTTTCCCGTGCCGCGCTCGCGCTGCGCCTCGGGGACTTCAACTTCCTCATCTCGAATCAGATCACCTCGAAGAGTCGCGTGCTCTTCGTGCGCGACGTGCGTCAGATGGCTCAGAAGGCTGCGCCTTTCCTCACATTCGACTCCCAGCCCTACGCCGTGATCGCCAATGGCGAGGTGCAGTTCGTCCTCGACGGCTACACGACGACGACCCAGTATCCCTACAGCGAGGACGCGAACAACTTAGGGGTGTCGACCGGTGGTCTTCCAAGCAGCTTCAACTACGCGCGCAACTCGGTCAAGGTCGTCGTCAACGCCTACAGCGGCAAGATGACCTTCTACGCGAACGACCCGAACGACCCGATCTTGAAGGCGTACCGCTCGGCGTTCCCCACGATGTTCAAGCCCATGAGCGCGATGCCCTCAACGATTCGCACGCACCTGCGCTACCCTTCGGACCTCTTCGCGGTCCAAGCCGCGACCTACGGTCGCTACCACATCACGTCGGCGAGCGCCTTCTATTCGGCCTCGGACCGCTGGGAGATCTCACCCACCACCGGTGCCGGTTCCCCGTCGGCGACGTTGGAGAGCACTGAACACACCAACGCCAATGGCGAAGTCATCTCGAGTTCGCTCTCCCCGATGAGCCCGGTCTTCCAGGTCGGCTCCTTGCCGAATCAGAACCACCAGCAGCTCCTCGAGTCGGTTGACTACGTGCCGGCCGGCAACTCCTCGACCGTCCAGAGCCTGACCGCGTTCATGATGGTCACGAGCGACCCGGGAGACTACGGGCAACTCGGCGTCTACGAGACCCCGCGCGGCACGACCGTGACGGGGCCGCTGCAGGCGGACTCGGAGATCCAACAGACCTCCAAGGTCTCGTCGATCATCACCCCGCTCGACCAACACGGATCGAACGTCATCTTGGGCAACAACCTGACGGTGCCGCTCGACTCCTCGGTGCTCTACATCCGTCCCCTCTACGTCTCGAGCTCCTCGAATCCGATGCCGCAACTGCGCTACGTGATTGCGGTCTTCAACCAGAACGTCGGGATCGAGACCACGCTGTCCGCCGCGCTCTCCGACGTCTTGGGCGCGAACGTCACCGGCGTCACGTCGGGCTCGGGTTCGGGCTCGGGCTCGGGTTCAGGCAGCGGCACTGGCACCACCAAGAGCGCCACCGAGTACTTGACGCGGGCCTCCACGGACTACACAAACGCCCAGACCGCACTCGCGAACGGCAACCTCGGTCTCTACCAACGAGACGTCAACGCGATGAACGCGCAACTACAACTCGCCCAGAACGCCTTGAGCTCAACGACCACCACGAGCACCACGACCACCACGACCACCACGACCACCACGCCAAAGAAGAGTTAGTCAGTCGTCGTTTCGCACGTCGAGGTGCCGGTACGGGTTGAGCAGACCCTTCGAGTCGAAGACCGCTTTGATCTTTCGCTGAAGTTCGACGAGTGCCGGGTCGGCGAGAGTCAGGTACGGACCACGCTTGTCAATGCCGATCCCGTGTTCGCCCGACACGGCGCCCCCGAGCGCGACCCCCGCGCGAAAGAGCTCGAGTTCGAGCGCCTCACGCTTCGCCTCGTCGGGCTGGAACACCGAGAGGTGTACGTTCCCATCGCCCACGTGGCCACAGCCCGCGACGAAGCTCTCGTGGCGCTGCGCGATGGCACTCACCTCATCGAGGAAACGCGGCACGCTCGAACGCGGCACGACGATATCGAGAATGTCGTTCGCCCCCGCCGCTTTTGTGAGCCAGAACACGCGCTCTCGGGCTTGGATCAGTTGCGACGCGGAGGCGCCTTCGAGCACGTACACGTCGAGTGCTCCGGCGTCACCGACCAACGCCGCGGCCGCTTCTAAGTCCGTGTCGAGTTGCTCCTTGGTGCGCGTCTCGAGCACGACGACGAGGTACGCCTGGGTCCGCTCGGCCACGGAGGGATCGACGCCGAGGTGCAGATCGGACCCACGCGCGAGGGTCGACATCGTCAAGACGTCGAGGTACTCGAGTAACGAGGGCTCGAGTCCCGACGCCACGAGCGTTGGGACGACGGTCGCGACCTCGGTGACGTCGCTGAAGGGCACGAGCAGCGTGGCGCTGTGATCGAGCACCGGCGAGAGTTTCAAGGTGACCTCGGTGACGAGCGCCAAGGTCCCCTCGCTGCCGATGAGTAACTGCGTCAAGTCGTAGCCCGAAGAACTCTTGACGACGGGGCCGCCGGTGCGAAGAACCGTGCCGTCGATGAGGACGACCTCGAGACCCAAGACGTGGTGTCGCGTGACGCCGTGGCGTACGGCGCGCATGCCACCCGCGTTGGTGTTCACGTTGCCCCCGAGCGAACCCGACAGCTCGCCGGGGTAGACCGGGTAGTGCAGACCGGTGCCGAGTAGCTGCTCATTCAACTCGCGAAGCGTGATGCCGGCTTGGACGACGGCGACGTGGTCACCCGTTTCCACGCGCAACACCTCACGCATCTGGTCAAAGGCGATGACCAGTCCACCCTTGACCGGCGTCGCGCCACCCGACAGACCGGTGCCGGAACCTCGCGGCGTGACCGGTACTTCGTGGTCGTACGCCCAGCGAGCGAGCGCGGCGACTTCATCAGTCGACCTCGGTCGCGCCACCGCGAAGGGTTCGCGCAGGCGTTCGTGGAGGGATTCGTCGTGCAGGTCGCTCGGGTCGTGTTCGCCCGAATACGTGACGGCACCGTCGAAGATCGTCTCTAATTCACGGCGAAGTTCGGCGGCGTCCACTGGTCGAAAACCCTACTCCCTGGGCCCGTCGGGCTTGGTCTCGAGGGTGTCATTNNAGGCCGCCGAAGAGGATGCCGAGGGGGCCGAGGGAGAACGCGAAGAGATAGACCAGTGACGAGACCCGTCCGAGCACGTCGTTGGGCACGAGTCGCTGCATCATCGCGACCCAGAGCACGTCGCCGTAGAGGATGAGACCGACATCGGCGGCCGTGAGCAGTCCCACCACTACCACGTTGGGCGAGAAGGCAATGCAGGCCGAGGCGACACCGCCCGCGGCGTAGGCGGACCACAGCACGGTGACCTCGCGAGTCGGTCGACCCATCCGCGCGACGACGAAGGCCGCGATGATGCCCGCCGCGCCACCGGCTGCGTAGACCAGGCCCAGGCTCAGGGCACTCGCGTGGAGCGTCTCACGAACCATGAGTGGACGAAGCACCGTGATGGCCATGCCGAAGAAGTTCGCGAAGGAGGCCCCGATGATCGAGACGAGCAGCCACCGTCGCGTCCACACGTAGCGCAGTCCCTTTCGCGCGTCGTCGATCAACGACGACCCCTCTCTCGTTGGTCGAACTCGTGAGCGGAGCATCGCCAGAGAGAGGGCCGAGATGAAAAAACTCGCGGCGTCCACACCGAAGGACCACGCGGTGCCAATCACCGCCACCACCAGACCACCCAGCGCGGGGCCGATGAGGCCCTGAGTGAGTTGGTTGCTCATCTGGCCGAGCGCGTTGCCCGAGACGAGCAGATCCGCATCCAGTAGTTCCGGGACGATGGTCATCGACGCGGGGCCGAAGAAACTGTCGGCCGCGCCAAAGATCGCCGACATCACGACGAGCTCCCAGAGGTGCAGCGATCCCTCGGCGATCAACAGGCCGATCACGCCCACGGTGACACCGCGTATGGCGTCAGAACTCAACATGACCAATCGACGAGGTGCCCGGTCGACGACGACACCACCAATCAGCGCCAGGATTACCGAGGGAATGGCCCTCGCCGCAAAGACCAGCGCGATTCCTGAAGGGTGATGATCAANNCGAACCTTCAGCGCCGCGAACGTCCCTCGGTCATCGCTCCCTCGTGGCACGCCCCATCCCCTCGTGGTACACCCGTGACCGCTGAGTGCGGGTCAGGTCGTCGGGTGCAATCGATTCACACTACTGACGGGCCGCGGTGCAGGTGGTGCGCCGTTTCGGGGGACACGCCTTTGAAAAAGAGGAAGCCCCCACGCGAATGACTCTTCGCGTGGGGGCTTCGCTACGTGCGGTCGTTATTTGACGCTGTACTTCACGCGAGCGCTCTTACCGTCCTTGAAGCGGATCACCAAGGTCCCGGTGCCCTTCTTCGCGGCGGCGCTCTCTTTGATCTTGACGCGGACCACTGACTTCGACACGCCAGTCACGCTGATAGTCGAACCAGCGGCGCCGGTAATCCGGGCAACGGAGGTGAAGTTCCTTCCGGTGATTGCCGCGGCCACGGTCTTACCCGGTACGCCCGACGCAGTCACGTGTATCGCGACTGGTGTAGGAATCGCGGTGACGGCGGGTGCGACGAAGTCAATGGACGAGTCGGCGCGGTCGGCTTCTTTGGCGTCGGCGACTTCGATGATGCAGCCGTTGAAGTTGGTCGCGCTCGTACCGCAGGATCCGTTGCCGACGGTGCCGGCGACGACATTGACGGACGTCGAGGGCAACGTGCCGGTGGAGCTGACAGTGATGGTCGCGAGGGGCGAGGTGTCACAACCAGCCGGGGTNNCAACGTCACTGCTTGCCCGTTGGCGAGCCCAGTCGACGGCGAAGCGGAAAGTCCGGGTCCTGAGGCGAAACTCATCGTGGCGAAGGTCAAGAGCGTTCCGCTCGACGTGCCCACCGAGATGAGGCAGGTCGCATCGGTGGCACTCGTGCCGCAGGTGCCGTTTCCGATCGTTCCGGTCGCCACCGCGAAGTTCGTGTCCGTGAAGCCACCGCTCGCGTTGACCGTGACAAGGGCGGGTGTCGTGATGTCACAACCCGCTTCGGTGGTCGCGCTGCCGTTGCACTCAACGGCCGCCACTGACGCATTCGGAGCGAAACCAGTACCGGTGACGGTCACTACCTGACCATTGGTGAGTCCGCTACTGGGGGTGATCGTGATCGTGGGCACCGAAACGGTGGCCGCTCCTGCGCTAATCACTCCCACGGTGGCCATGACTCCTACCACCATGGTTAACGCCGCAATGCTCGTCGCTATTCGTCTCATGCAAAAGCCTCCTGGCTCGTTTCGTTTCTAACTCTTCACCGCGAGGTGACTGTCGTGTCTCGCAGCGAAGTTGGCACGTGCCACAGATACGTTTGTATGTTGTGAGCTTGTCCACTCGTCGCACGCGCCAGGTCAAGTGTAATTGCGGTGCGCGGCGCGCGGACCGCGCGCGGTGATTATCACCGAATCCTAAGAGTCTGCGTTACCCGCGTCCGATCGCCAGGCCACGACCGGTCCGACGATCTCGAGTCCGACCTGAGTTTCACGTTCAGGGAGCGTGGTCGGATTCGACGTGCGCGCAGTTAACATCACGGCCTCGTCGAAGTCTGGGCGAAGTTTGATAACGGCGTCGTGTCCGTAGAACTCGACGTCGAGCACGCGCGCCGTCGTTCGGTTCTCGTGCACCTCATCGTGCAGCATGAACTGTTCGGGTCGTACGAGGACCACCACGCTCGAACCTTCTTGGGGCACGTCACCGTGATTCGTGTTGTCCAGTGTCAATCGACCGAAGGGTGTCTGGGCAGCGCCGCCGACCACGACCCCGGGGACGAAGTTGGCGTTGCCGAACGCCCGAGCGACGCTCGGCGTCGCCGGTCGCGCGTAGAGACCGGCGGGCGTATCGAACTGGCCGATGCGGCCGCCTTCAATGACCGCTACGTAGTCGGCGAGCGAGAGTGCTTCGTCTTGATCGTGGGTCACGAGAATTGTCGTGGTACCCGCTTCACGTAGGACTCGCCGTACGTCGCGACGAACGCTCTCGCGCAGGCTCGCGTCGAGCGAGGAGAACGGTTCGTCCAAAAGGACGAGTGCGGGNNGAGACCGACCATCTCGAGGAGTTCCGCGACGCGCTTTCCGCGTCGATCTCGACGCTCGAGACCAAAACCGACGTTGCGCTCGACCGTCAGGTGCGGAAAGAGGTTGCCCTCTTGCGGCACGTAGCCAATACGTCGGCCCTCGGCCTCGACGAAGTGCGAGTCGTCGTCGACCACGTCGCCGCGCAGCCGCACGCACCCTCGGTCGCCACGCTCGAACCCGGCGATGATTCGCAAGAGCGTCGTCTTGCCACTGCCCGATGGTCCCAGGACCGACACGAAGGAACCGGCCGCGACCTCGAGGTCTAGGTCTCGGAGCACGCTCTGGCTGGCGTAGGCCTTGTGGAGGCCGGTGATCTTGAGTTCACTCACGACACGACCCTAGGGACCGCTCGTGCGTCGTGACGAACGGGCAGGCGATCGAAAAAGCGCCCGAGCAGGTACGCGGGCACCGCGGCGATCGCGATGATCACCAGCGCGAAGGGGGCGGCCTGAGCGTAGGAGAGGTTCTGCTGGTACGCCCAGAACTGCGTGGCCAGGGTCTGCACGCCCGTGGGAATCAGTATCAACGTCGCGGTCAGTTCGGTGACCGCGGAAAGAAAGACCAAGCAGAACGCGGCACCGAGTCCGGGCGCCACGAGCGGCAACGTGACGCGCAACAAGACGCGACGACGCGGGACACCGAGCGAGCCCGCGATCTCTTCGAGGGCGACCGGCGCTTGGGCGACCGAGGCGCGCACGCCCACGAGGGCCAGGGGAAAGAACATCAACGCGTAGGCGAATACGAGCAGGGGAGCGCTCTGGTAGCCGAAAGAGTCGAGGTGTTGTTCGGAGAAGTACGCGAGTGCTAACGCGACGACGAGCCCGGGCATCGCCAGGACGAGAAACGTCGTTCGCGTGAGCAGTCGATTGAGGGCGGACGGTCGACGGATGACGAGGAGCGCCACCGGGAGCGCCATGAACGTCGAGACCAGCGCCGCCGCCGCGCTGTAGCCCGCGGTGTACAGCGCCGAGGAGAGTAGTGACTCACCAGCAATGGCGTGGGCGCCGCCCTCGAGCATCCAGTAAATCGACGAGCCCACGGGCACGCCGAGTGCCGCAGCGACGAGGGCAACGAAACCACATAACACGGGGAGCTTCATTCGTCCGAGGGGACGCCGCGTGATCACTCTCTGGACTCCTGGTCCGCTTCGAGTGACGTGTCCCGAGCCGCGAAGCGAGCTCTCGCCGACCATGACGATGAGCGAGAACACCACCAACACGAGCGAGAGCGCGCAGGCCGAGGCGGTGTCGAAGCCGACGGAGAACTCGCTGAAGATCTCCGTCGTGAAGGTCTGGTACCCCAAGATCTCAAAGGCGCCATACTCGGCGAGGATTACGAGTGCGACGAGTAGCGATCCTCCCAAGATGGCGCGACGGGCTTGGCCGAGCGTGATGCGAAAGAACGTCGACAGACGGCTCGCGCCCAAACTTCGTGCGATCTCTTCTTGACCGGGGTCGGCCCCACGAAAACTCGCGGCAACCGGGAGGTAGACGAGGGGGTAGACGGCCAAAGTCATCACCAGCACGGCGCCGCGATACCCCGCCACCCACGTTGAGAGGGAGGACCAACCGAAACTGACCACGAAGTCGGGAATGGCGAAGGGGATAACGACGAGGACGGCCCAGACGTGGCGTCCCGGCAGGTCGGTGCGTTCCACGCAGTACGCGGCGAGCGTGCCAATGACGGCGCACAGCGCGGTCACGACCACGGTCAAGCGCACCGTGTTCCAGAGCAACGACGCGGTCAACGATCGCCAGATGAGATGCCAGATGTTCCCGGCGCCGGCGTCGGTCGCTTCGGTAATCAGAAAGATCAGCGGCAGTGCCAGCGCGGCCACGACGGCGAAGCTGACCGCAGTGAGCGCCGTGCGCCGTGGACGCTGGCGTGGGGAGCTGAGCGCTGCGGCGCCGTCGAGGTCGACGGACGAGTTGGTCGCCGTGGTGCTCGTCACAGGAGTTGGACCTCACGCAGGAGGGCAATCGCTCGCTCGCCGGTGCCGAGTTGGGCGATGTCGATGGGATAGGGCGCGAGGGCGCTGAAGGGCGTTTCGGGCTGGGTGGTCGAGACGCCCGAAGCGACGGGGTACTCGAAGCTGATCGAGTGCGCGATGATCTCTTGGCCTTGCCGGGAGACCAAAAAACTTAGAAACTCTTGGGCGGCGACTGGGTGCGTCGAAGACTTCAAGACCCCCGCGCCCGAGACGTCAATCACGTAGCCCGGGTCGTGCGGTGCGAAGTAGGTAATGAGTGAACGCATATTCGACGCACCGATCTCCGCGCGCATGCGATACCAGTAGTACTGGTTCACGACGCCGAAGGCGACCGCACCGCGGTTCACTTCATCGGCGATGGTCTCATTGTCAGGGTAGACGTGCGCGCTGGCGTTTGATTTGATCCCATTGAGCCACTTCAACGTGGTCGCGGTGCCGTAGGCCTGGAGCACGGAGGTGACGATGGGCTGAAAGTCGGTCTCGCCCGCAGCGAAGGCGAGTTCGCCCTTGTACTTCGGATTCGCCAGACCCAAGACGGTTGTCGGAAGGTCACGTTTCTTTATGAGCGATGGGTTGTAGATGAGGACGCTCACGCGCGCCGAGACGCCGACCCAGTCGCCTTGAGGTGAGTTGTACTTTGCGGGCGTCTTCGCCAAGGTTAAGTCGTCGACTTTGGCTAAGAGGCCACGCTGTTGAAGAAATTCGAGCGCGGGCGAGTTCTCGCTGTAAAAGACGTCAGCGGGTGAGTGCGAACCTTCTTGGACGATCTGCGCGTCGAAGGTGTCCTCGTCGTCACTACGCACCGCAACGGTGATCGAGGGATACTTTTTCTCGAACCCGGCGACGAGTGCGTCGGTCGTCTGGACGTGCTGCCCGTTATAGAGCGTGATGGTGACGCCCTTGGCGTCACTCGATGAGCCGCACGCGGCGAGGGTGAGCGACGCGAGGACCATCGCGACCACGCCCGCGACGAGGCGCCGCCGCCGGAGCATCCTGGCGTGGCCGGGGCGAACGGGGCTCACTACTTGACCCCTGGGCAGTACTGGTGCAGCGACATCGTGGCGTTGCGAACGGCGCGTTGCGCGAACCTCGCGCCATCGTGGTTGTAGTAACTCCCGTAGGCGGCGCTCAGAAGCTCGATTGCTTCGCGTAGTCCTGCGTTCGACGTGGTAACCCGGTCGAGCGGCCGTACCTGCGCCTCGGCGTAACCGACGGGATCCACCACGGGATTTGGACCGTCGGCGAGCGCGGCAGCTACCTTGTGGCACGCCGTCACCGATGATGACGAGGTCCCATCCTCATTCGGGTGGGCGAGCCACAGCGCGATCAACGCCACGATGACGACGAGCAACCCAACGAACACCGCGGTCCATCGTCGCTGGTGGGCGCTCGGGACACGTCCTTCAACCACACCGGATTGAGTATCGAAACTAGAGGGTGCGCTCGCCGAACCTGGCGTGGAGGCGTTCGTCACTCGGCCACGTCGTTCGATCGGGATCGGTGGCAACTCGACAGTTGCGGACTCGAGCAGGAACGGACCCGCCAACGGCCATCGATTTGGCCGTTGCGATGTCCGACTGTCGTCAGTTGGGGGGCCACCGACGTCTTCACTTAGGTTAGGCTAACCTAACGCCGGGCGTGGGTCAACGGCGGCCGAGAGCGCCGAATGAACACGCGGTCGCGTGGTTTCACAGTGAATCCCAGTCATACTTGAGCAGAATCGCATATTCCCTGTGGTACGTTGGGCCTTAGGACGTCAAGACCCAGCCTCCTTTTGAACTGGCATTTAGCCAGGGATTTTCGAAGGCTGGCACTGAAATGACTCGTCTTTCCACTCTCGCGAGAGCCTCGCGCCTCGCCCGATCGGTACTCGTGAGAACTGCGGCCGTCGGCGCCGCCTCGACGCTGGTCGCGGGCTTCGTACTGCTGAGCGCGGGTGGCGCCTCGGCGGCGGGCACCAGTGCCAACACGATCGCTCCAGGCTCGGCACCCTCGGCGGGAAGCGCGCGAGGCTCCTTCACCCCAACCGCGACCGCGACGTCGGGTGACAAGGTCGCCATCACGTTGGACAAGACGTCCGCGGGCTGTTCGATTAGCGACGGCAAAGTGACCTTTACCGCCGCCGGGACATGCGTTGTCGACTTCAACGACGCGGGAAACACGACCTACGCGGCCGCCGCGGAGGTGCACCAGGACATCAAGGTCTACGCCGCCAACACCATTAGTGCGAGCACCTCGCCCGCTTCGGGTAGTACCGGCGGTTCGTACTCACCGGGCGCCACGGCCACCTCGGGCGACGGTGTCGTCAAAACCATCGATAGTTCTTCATCCGGCTGTTCGATCAGCGACGGCAAAGTCACGTTCACCGGGGCGGGCACCTGTCGGGTGAATCTGAACGACGCCGGCAATGGCGCGTTCGCCGCCGCGAGTCAAGTGCGCCAGACGATCACGGTCCACAGCGCGAACACGATCTACGCCAGCACGCCACCCGCCGCAGGCACGATCAACGGTACCTACTCAGCCGGCGCGTCAGCTACGTCGGGCGACACCGTGGCAATTGCCCTCTCGGGAGGTTCGACGGGCTGCACGCTCGATAAAAAACTCGTCACCTTCACGGGCAACGGCGTGTGCGAGCTTGATTTCAACGACGTGGGCAACGGCGCCTACGCCGCCGCTACCCAGGTCCAGCAATCCATCACCGTCGGCGCGGGAAATCCGAAGGCGCAAGCGACATTGACCCTCACCAGCATTAGGGCAATCCACGGTCAGCCCTTGATCCTTGTCACCAGCGGAGGTTCGGGTGTCGGTGCAGTGAGCTACGCCGTGACCGCGGCCGGTTCGGCGGGTTGTTGGGTAAGTGGCACCTACTTAAAGACGACCAGGGCTGGCACGTGCGTGGTGACCGCCACCAAGTCAGCGGACTCGACTTACGCCCTCACCCGTTCCCTCGCGACCACCGTAACGGTAGCGGTCTCGCGACCGAGAGCCGAGCGCGTGAGCGCCCCGGTGTGGACGGGACAGACCGTCACGACCAAGATCATCGGGACGGGCTTTTACGGACGGCCGCGGATCCTCACCAGCGCCGCGGGTACCAAGATTGTCCTGCTTCGCGACACCGGTCGCGTCATCACGATTCGGGTGAGCGTCAAGCGCTCGACGCGACGTGGCGAACACACCTTCACACTCATCTTCGCCCGAGGACAGCGCACGTCCTTGCACTACAACCAGCGNNTAGGACTTGGGCGACGTGTTCACCGACGTCCCTCGAGGCCGCGAGTTCGCCGAATGGCTCGCCGCCTTGAGGGGCGTCGGGTTTATCCGCTAGGCTTTCTGGGCCATCGCGGGGTGGAGCAGTCTGGTAGCTCGTCGGGCTCATAACCCGAAGGTCGCAAGTTCAAATCTTGCCCCCGCCACGAAAGGCAGTGCAGGTCAGGGCCGGTCCGCGAGGGTCGGCCCTTCTGCGTCGAGTGAGGCGGTCAGAGAATCTTCAGCAATTGGGTCAGAATAGGATCGTGATTCGAGACTCGTGGTCGACACCGCCTGAAGGTTGGCCAGTCGGACTTTGGTCAGTTCCATACCTGGCCTCCGCGGTTCCGGGGTCAGGCACCCCACTTTCTTGGCTGGAGGGCTCCAACTGTCAACGATTTGCTTACGGCGTTCTTACCTTGTTTGGACTCAAATGTCCGTCGCTTCGTTCGTCGGAACTCTGGAAAGACACAGTCGGGACAGTCGTCGTTGATCCGCCGCAGCCGCTGGATCTTGCCTTCTTTAATAAGGACCGGAATCCGTTTGGCGCCCACATCGGCCTATGGGTGGCCGAGAACGAAGTTTTGCATCTCAGTCGTGAAGTGGGCCGACCGACCGTTTGGACGTTGGACGAGTTTCAAAGGCGGCCCAATTACCGGATGCTCATCGGTTCGAAGCGCGTCCTCAAGGATGCGCGACTACGTGCAGGACCTTTCACGGAGTGCCAAGGGAGTTTCTTGCAGGCTCTCGGATACTGAGAGCGGATATGCTATCATGTAACCATGCGAACTGCCGCAACCTCTCCGACAGTCGCGGGGAGCCTGTTGGCATTGGCACGCGTGCAATTGAATCTCACTCAGCGTGAATTAGCAGCGCGAGCTGGCGTCGCCCAATCAACGATCGCTCGAATCGAGTTGGGGCGAATTGATCCTGGATTTGAATCGGTGCAACGAATTCTTGCTTCGGTGGGATTAGAACCAAGAATTCATCTCGAAAGTCTTGATGACCACGACCAGTTGTTAATCGAGAGACACTCAAAGCGGAGTGACGTTGAACGGCAGCGAGTCGAAAATCGACACAGAGAGAATGTCGCCGGATTCAGTAATGCGCGAGTAATCGAAGAAGCCAGTGAACCACGAACTAGAAGCCGAAGTGACAATTGAAGCTTTCAATAGATTCCAAGTCGACTACGTAGTGATTGGGGCATTTGCGGCTATTGCGCAGGCCGTACCAATTCCTCCCACCATGGACATCGATTTCTATGCGTCTCACAACCGCATCAATTTGGACCGACTCGCC